>DESX01000008.1:0-69827 GCA_002362065.1 Solobacterium sp. UBA3303 | reverse complement strand
CAACAAGAACATCGGTATCGGCTGTGCGGATGCCCATATCGGCAAGAAGATGATCCACTCCAGGGAAGGCGAAGGACAGTGGTCCGTTGCCGAAGAAGAACTGATGGAGAAGATCTCCGAATCCACCAAGGCAACGATCGATCATTTCGGCAAGCATGTCACTTACGTCAACGTCATGCGCAACATGTCCGTCTCCTGTGACTGTGAAGGCGTGGCTGCTGCGCCGGTCGTTACACCAAACGTCGGGATCTTAGCTTCCACAGATATCTGTGCCATTGATACAGCCTGTGTCGATCTGATCCATGCGATGACCGCAGAACAGAATCACGACCTTTGGGAGAGGATGCAGTCAAGACATGGCTTCCGTCAGCTTTCCTATATGAAGGAACTCGGCATGGGCAATGACCGCTACATCCTGATCGACCTTGACAACGGCGAAGTACGCATCACGCCGAAAGAGGCTGTCAAGGACGTCAAACCGTTCAAGCGCATTGATTTCTAAACTATACTGAGCCCTGCAGAAACAGGGCTTTTTTCAAGGAAAGACATATATGAAAAAAGTACTGATCATCGGCGGGACCGGCACGATCTCTTCGCCGATCACAAACGCATTGGCAAATGATGCATCCATTGAGCTTTATGTGCTCAATCGAGGCAAACGCAAAGATACGCTTCCTGAAAGCGTACATCGTCTGATCGGCGATATGCGAAATGACTTAGATGGAGTCAAAGAGACTTTGAAGGATCTTGAATTTGACAGCGTCATCAATTTCATCATCATGAAGAGAGACGAGGCAAGAGCCAGCATCGAACTTTTTAGGGGCAAAACAAAACAGTTCATCTTCATTTCGACGGTCTGCGTCCTTGATCATTCGATCTCCTGCAATGTCGATGAGACGATGGCGTATGGAAATCGCTACTACCGGTATGGAAGAGACAAGGAAGAGTGTGAAAAGATCTTCCTTGAGGCGGCGGATAAGGAAGGCTTCCCGGTGACCATCGTGCGTCCGACCCAGACCTACTCCGATTCCCGCTATCCTTTATCGGTCAAAGGAAAGACCTACTGGTCGGTAGCTTCGAGGATCTTAAGAGGAAAGAAAGTCATCATCCATGGCGATGGACAGGGCGTGTGGGCTTGCAGCCACGCGAGCGATTTCGCAAAGCTCTTTCTGCCATTGGTGGCAAATGAAAAGACGATCCGTGAGATCTATCAGATCATGGATCCGCGTACCTACACCTGGGATATGATCTATCAAGCACTCGCAAAGGCTTTAGGCAAAGAATACAAGCCGTGTTACATCTCACAATACCTGCTGGATCATTCGAAAAAGTACGATCTGTATTCAACACTTCATGGTGACAAGCACTTCTCCTGCATCTTTGATATCTCAAAAGTGAAACAGATCGCTGGCGACATTACGCTGGATGTCGATATCGAAACCGGTGCAAGGATGTATGTTGAATACATGAATGAACATCCTGAAGAGAAGATCGAAGATCCGGATTTTGATGCCTGGTGTGATGAAACGATCAAGGCTTACGAGGAGCTTTCAAAGACGTTTTGCGAGAAGATTTGAGCTTTGCAGAGATTGTCGAAAGATTCACAAAAGGGCAGTACTTGATATAAGAGAACGCAAAAGAGGGTCAATGATCCTCTTTTTTGAGGAGAAATATATCGATCTCGGTGCCCGTGCCTCCTATATCTCCTACGCGTTCACCAACTTCTCGAAAAACATCGATCTCAAGGAGATGGAATTCTTCTATAAGGAGACCAATTCCTGGGAGGCGATCGAAAACGTCGTCTCGAATTCCTATAAGCTTGGCATCGTGCGCTACGAATCCGATTATGATGAATTCTATCGGATGACCTATGAAAGCAAGGGTCTCTCCCACGAAAAGATCGCTGACTTCAATTATGTTCTGATCATGTCAAAGGACTCCAAGATCGCCAACAAAAAGGAGATCCGCTTCTCGGATCTCGAAGATCTCATACAGATCTCGCATGGAGATCCTTATGTGCCTTTGAAAAATGATTCCGGAGGCGAATTCGATGCATCCGGTGCAAGGATGAATAAGGTCATTTATCTCTTTGAACGGGGTTCGCAATTCGATTTGTTAAGGGATAACAGGGAAACATTCATGTGGGTCTCGCCGATCCCGCAGGAACTTCTCGATTCCAACAACCTGGTACAAAGACGCTGTATCGACTCACAAACTTTGTACCGTGACGTACTGATCTGGCGAAAAGAATATCGTCTTTCCAGCCTGGATCGCCAGTTTATCAAGGAACTTCGCGCATCTGAGAAAGAAATACTGGAAATGTCGGAAAAATATTAGTCTGGTATCAGAAAATTGTAACAAACCGGGAACCAATTTCTCATCCGCCGACGGCAAAATTAGTATAATAATAAGGTAGCAAAAGTAATAAAAAGTACGAAGCGTGAAAACCGTTTCATCAGGAAAGGAAGAGTTTATGTACAGAATCGTTAGCAAAAAGCCTCTCAATTCCACTGTCACCCAGATGGAGATCGAGGCACCGCTGGTCGCTAACAAGGCCAGACCGGGACAGTTCATCATCTTAAGAGTTGATGAAGATGGTGAAAGGATCCCTTTGACCGTCGCCGGAACAAATAAGGAAAACGGCACCGTCAAGATCATTTTCCAGATCGTCGGCGGAACGACGGAAAAACTCAATCACAAGAATGAAGGTGAATACCTGCAGGACTTCGTCGGTCCTTTAGGCGTTGCGACACACACAGACGGCATTAAGAAAGTCTGCATCGTCGGCGGCGGCGTCGGCTGTGCGATCGCTATGCCGGTCGCTCAGGAATTCCATGCCTTAGGCGCAGAAGTCACTTCGATCATCGGTTTCCGTAACAAGGACATCGTCATCCTCGAAGATGAATTCAGAGCCTGCTCTGACAGATTATTTGTCATGACGGATGATGGCTCCTATGGCCAGCATGGCAATGTCACCGTTCCTTTGAAGGAAATGCTGGAAAAGGGCGAGACATTCGATCAGATCATCACGATCGGACCGCTGATCATGATGAAGTTCGTCGTCCTGGCTGCAAAGCCATACAATATCCCGGTCACGGTTTCCATGAACCCGATCATGATCGATGGCACCGGCATGTGCGGCGGCTGCCGTCTGACTTTGGAACAGGATGGCAAGCGCGTGACGAAGTTTGCGTGCGTCGATGGCCCGGACTTCAATGGCTATGAAGTTGACTTCGATGAAGCAATGTCGAGAAACAGAATGTATATGGATTTTGAAAGACATGCCTATGAAGAGGCCTGCAACTTATTCAAGAAGGAGGTAGCGTAAAGATGGCAATCGTACCTAAGAAACATGAAATGCCTTCCCAGGCTCCGGAAGTCAGAGCCCACAACTTCAAGGAAGTTGCGTTAGGCTATACCGCTGAGATCGCTGTTGAAGAAGCAAACAGATGTCTCAACTGCAAGAACCAGCCATGTGTTTCCGGCTGTCCGGTCAATATCCACATCCCTGAATTCATCGCAAAGGTCAAAGAAGGCGAATTCGAAGAAGCTTACAAGATCATTTCGATGACTTCCTCACTTCCTGCAGTGTGTGGCAGAGTCTGCCCGCAGGAATCACAGTGTGAATCCAAGTGTACATTAGGCATCCGTTTCGAACCGGTCGGTATCGGAAGATTAGAGCGTTTCGTTGCGGATTATCATAACGAGAATTCCAAGGAAGACCCTGTCGTTCCTGAATCCAACGGTCACAAGGTCGCGATCGTCGGCTCCGGTCCTTCCGGACTGACCTGCGCAGGTGACTTAGCCAAGAAGGGCTACAAGGTCACTGTCTATGAAGCACTGCATACTGCAGGTGGTGTCCTTGTCTATGGTATTCCTGAATTCCGTCTTCCGAAGGCCATCGTTGCCAAGGAAGTTGAAACGTTAAAGAAGCTCAATGTCGATGTTGAAACAAACGTCGTCATCGGCAAGACCTTAACGATCGATGAGCTCTTCGACATGGGCTATGAAGCAGTATTCGTCGGCTCCGGCGCAGGTCTTCCGAGATTCATGAACATCCCGGGCGAAGCTTACAAGGGTGTTTACTCAGCCAATGAGTTCTTAACAAGATCCAACCTGATGAAGGCCTACAGAGATGATCCGGTCACGCCGATCATGAAGGGCGGCAAGGTCGCAGTCGTCGGCGGCGGCAACGTTGCGATGGATGCGGCAAGAACGGCACTTCGTTTAGGTGCTGAAAAAGTCTACATCGTCTACAGACGTTCGATGGAAGAACTGCCGGCCCGTAAGGAAGAAGTCGAACATGCGCAAGAAGAAGGCATCGACTTCAGACTGCTCAACAATCCGGTCGAGATCTTAGGCTACAACAATCCTGATGATCCGAGAGATCCGAAGAACGGCTTTGTCACAGGCATCAAGTGCATCAAGATGGAACTTGGTGAACCGGATGCCTCCGGCAGAAGAAGACCGGTCGAGATCCCGGGCTCTGAATTCGTACTCGATGTCGATACTGTCGTCATGGCCATCGGTACTTCACCAAACCCACTGATCAAGAACACGACCAAGGGTCTGGATGTCAACTCCCATGGCGGTATCATCGTCAATGAAGACGGCTTAACTTCAAGAGAAGCAGTCTATGCCGGCGGTGACGCTGTCACAGGTGCTGCAACGGTCATTTCGGCTATGGGTGCCGGCAAGCTGGCTGCCAGGTCGATCGACGAATACTTAAGCAAAAAGAACTGAAATGAAACTCTATCTCTGCGCAAACGGCTTTACAAATGAACAGCAGGAACAGGCAAGAAGCTGTGTAAAGAGCTTGGAAGAGCTCTCCCATCCTTGTTCGATGTCCAAAGATCTTTCCATGACTTTGTATGGAAATGATTCGTATGCCTGTTTTGCGCCGGAAGAATGTGATCTGATCGTATCGGTCGGTGGTGATGGGGCTCTGTTGAAGGCGGCGAAAGTCTCCTTTGACACGGGTGTTCCGCTCATCGGCATCAATGCGGGCAGGGTCGGCTATCTTTGCGCGATGCGTCTGGATGAAGTGGATTCCTTTGACCGCAAGTTTCGAAACTGCGAACGCAATATCTGTTCGGTCCTCGAAGTCGACTTTAAAGGGGAACGCCATTACGCTTTGAATGACATCGTCATTTCCAAGACCAATTTCGGAAAGACCGCAGACCTTAGCGTCTATGCGGACAAGAAGGAACTCTTTGAAGTGCGGGCGGATGCGGTCATCGTATCCACACCGACGGGCTCTTCGGCCTACAACCGTTCCGCTGGCGGACCATTGGTCTCCGAGAAAGTCCATGCGCTGATCGTCACACCGGTCTGTTCCAATACACTGACCCCGGCCTACATCGTCGATGATCAGTGTATCGTTGAAGTGAAAGTCAACCATGAGGATGCCGGGATCTATGCGGATTCCAGGTTCCTGGGGACTTATCCGGACAGTCTGTCGATCCGACGTTCCGAAAAGACGATCACACTCTACAAATAGAAGACTCAAAAAAAAGACATCTGCAGCCATAAACGACGGATGTCTTTTTTCATGGATTGAAAAGTATCGGATTGGTCGGAATTTGTGACAGCGTATCGGGTATAATTTAATTATGACATCCGAAAACTTTGTAAAAGCACTGGCGAAGCGAGGCATTGCGGTCGATGAGGGAATGATCGCAAAACTCGATCTTTATGCCGCTTATCTGAAGGAATATAACGAAAACGTCAATCTGACGGCCATCACGGAATACGAAGAAGTCTACGACAAGCACTTCTATGACTCTCTTCTTTCCGCAAGAAGTCAGCTGAAGGGAAGTCTTGCGGATGTCGGTACGGGAGCGGGTTTCCCGGGCGTTGTTTTAAAGATCGTCTATCCGGATCTGAGAGTCACACTGATCGAACCGCTAAAAAAGCGCTGCGTCTTCCTGCAATCCCTGATCGAAAAGCTTGATCTCAAGGGGATCGAAGTGGTCAATGAACGCGGGGAAGACCATTCCCTGAAACATCGCGAAGCCTATGATTTTGTCACGGCCAGGGCGGTCTCCAACCTCAATGCGCTGATCGAAGTCTGCGGAGCGATGGTGAAAAAAGGCGGTTCCTTCATCTGCATGCGCGGCAAGGACGGCAGATCCGAGATCGAAAATGCGAAGAAGGCCATCGAAGCGATGGGCTTTGAAGTCTCCTTCATCGATGATGAAACGCTGTATAATGGCGATGCGCGGACGATCTCTTATTTCCGCAAAGTCAAAACGACCCCATTAAAATATCCTAGGAAATATAATATAATTAAGAAGAGCCCATTATGAAAAAAGAAATCGTAAGAATCAAATTAGATAAGATCATACCAAACAAAAACCAGCCGAGACTGGATTTTTATGATGATTCCATCAAAGGCCTGGCTGAATCCATCAAACAGAACGGATTGTTACAGCCGGTCACGGTGCGCAAAGCCGGCGATAAATACGAACTGATCGCAGGTGAGAGAAGATATCGTGCTTCGATGTTGAATGGAGCGAAGGATATCGAAGCCATCATCATGGAATCAAGCGATGAGCAGTCCGCCAACCTGGCTTTGATCGAGAATCTGCAAAGAGAGGACCTCAATGCGATCGAACAGGCCATGGCAATGCGCCGCATCATGGCAACCGAAGGCCTGACGCAGAATGAACTCGCGAAACGTCTGGGTTACAGACAATCGACGGTTGCCAACAAGCTGCGCCTTCTGAAGCTTCCGGAATACATCAAGCAGGCGATCTCCCATGGAACAATCACCGAACGCCATGCCAGAGCACTGCTGAACGTGCCGGAAGACAGGCTCGAAGAAGTCTTCCTGACCGTGACCAATCGTCAGTACAACGTCTCCAAGACCGAGGAATACATCAGGGAACTCTTATCGCAGAACCGCCATTCCAAGGGCGTATCGGGGAACTTACAGATCGGAGTCAATACGATCAAGGAAGCTTATGAACTGTGCAGAAGGTCGGGCATTGATGCCGATCTGAAGGTGACGGAATATGACGGCGATGTCAAGATCGTCATCCGAATGAAGAAATAGGAGGCAGCTATGTCAAGAACAATTGCGATCGCAAATCAGAAAGGCGGCGTCGGAAAGACGACGACATCCATCAACCTGGCTGCCGGTCTGGCCTATCTGAATAAAAAAGTATTACTGGTGGACTTTGACCCGCAGGGCAATGCCACGCAAGGCGTCGGCCACAGGGTCGGCTTAAGAGACTTAACGGTCTATGATGCCATTTTGTCCGATGTGGATATTACGGATTGTTTAAAATCCTTATCTAAACCGCCGCTTGATCTGCTTCCGGCCAACATCAACCTCGCCGGTGCAGACCTTGAACTGGCCAAGATCGAAGAAAACAGGGAACAGCTCTTGAAGAACGCCCTGGAGCCGATCAAGGATGACTACGACTACATCATCATCGACTGTCCGCCTTCCTTAGGCTTACTCAATACAAACGCCTTAACGGCAGCGGATTCCGTACTGATCCCGGTGCAAAGCGAATACTATGCGCTAGAAGGTATCACACAGCTGCTTCAGACGATCCGTCTGGTGCAGAAGCTCTTCAATCCGAACCTGAAGATCGAAGGTGTTCTGCTGACGATGTATGATGCAAGGACGAATCTCTCCGCTGAAGTCGGCCAGGAGATCCGCAAGCACTTCAAGGAGAAGGCCTACAAGACCTACATCCCGCGCAACATCAAGCTTTCCGAAGCACCAAGTATGGGCCTTTCGATCTATGATTACGCTCTGACCTCAGAAGGTGCCAAGGCTTATGTCGCTTTGACAAGAGAAGTGATCGCCTCAGCTATGGAGGAAGAACGTGGCAGCTAAGAAGAAATTAGGCAAAGGCCTCGACCAGATCTTCGGCGAAAATATCGATACCTTCCTCGATGATATCGAAAAGAATGCGCAGCGTTCGGCCGGCGGACAAAGTGAACTGAAGATCTCGGAGATCCGTCCGAATCCGTACCAGCCCCGTGTTGAATTCGATGAAAGCGGCTTGAAGGAGCTCGCCGATTCGATCAGAGAAAATGGTGTCTTTCAGCCGATCTTAGTCCGCAAATCTCTGCAGGGCTATGAACTGGTCGCGGGTGAAAGAAGATTAAGAGCTTCCAAACTCGCAGGCAAGAAAAGCATCCCTGCTTTGATCGTCGACTTTGACGACCGGCAGATGATGGAGATCTCGCTTTTGGAAAACATTCAGCGAAAGGACCTGACGCCGATCGAAGAAGCCAAGGCCTACAGACAGCTGATGGAAAAGCTCAATTATACCCAAGATGAGCTCTCCAAGCGTCTGGGCAAATCAAGGACCAACATCGCCAATATGTTAAGACTTCTTTCCCTGCCGGATGAAGTCAAGGCGATGGTCAATGACGGAAGACTCTCTTATGGCCAGGCCAGGACCTTATTGTCACTGGAAGATGAAAATAAGATCATCGAACTGGCAAAGCAGACCGTCAAGGAAGGTCTTTCGGTCAGACAGCTCGAAAAGCTGACAAAGAAGAAAGACAGCAAGAAACCTTCCACAGAAACAAAGAGCGATCCGTTTACGGAAGATGTCGAAGACAGACTGCGCAAAAAGTTTGCGACGAAAGTCGAGATCAGAAACAAATGCATTACCATCAGGTATACTGATGTTGAAGATTTAAACAGGATTCTGGAAATAATGGATGTCATAGAGGACTAGAAAGGAACGCATTATGGCAGAAAATGAAGAGAAGATCGTTTTGACGCTCGGTGAAGAAAAAGCCGAAGAAGCAGCAGCTGAAGAAGAAGTAAAAGAAGAAGAGAAGGAACACGCTTCCGTACCGGTATCGGATGTCGTCGGTTATGCGAAACTCGATGATTCATCATTATCCGATGAAGAAAAGAAGATGGTCGAGGATTTCTCCAAGCAGATCGATGTCATGGATACCAACACAGTACTTCAATATGGTGCGACTGCCCAATCCAAGGTCGCAGATTTCTCCGACACAGCTTTGAAGAATGTCCGTACCAAGGATATCGATACCGTTGGTGATACCTTGCTGGACCTGGTTGCCCAGCTGAGAAACTTTGATGTCGATGAGAAGAACGACGGTTTCTTCGCGAAGATCTTCAAGAAGGGTTCCAACTCGATCAACGATGTCAAGGCAAAATATGATTCCGCCAATGCGAATGTCGACAAGATCGTCAAGATCTTAGAGAACCATCAGATCACTCTGATGAAGGACATTTCCCTTCTCGATCAGTTATATGAAAAGAACCTGGTCAACTTCAAGGAACTCACGATGTATATCCTTGCGGGTTACAAGAGACTTGAAGAGATCAAGGCCAACGACCTGCCGGCTGCATTAAAGAAGGCCGAAGAATCCGGACTTCCGGAAGATGCCCAGGCAGCCAACGACCTTTCCGAAGCGATCACCCGTTTCGAAAAGAAACTGCATGACCTCGAGCTGACCAGGATGGTCTCCATCCAGATGGCTCCGCAGATCCGCCTTGTACAGAACAATGACACTCTGATGACCGAAAAGATCCAGTCGACTTTGGTCAACACGATCCCATTATGGAAGTCACAGATGCTGATCGCTTTGGGTATTGCGCATTCCAAGGAAGCTGTCAAGGCACAGAACGAAGTCTCTGAGATGACCAACAAGATGCTGAAGGAAAACGCCGAAGCGCTCAAGATGGCTACGATCGAGACTGCCAAGGAATCTGAAAGAGGCATCGTCGATATCGAGACGCTCACGGAGACCAACAAGAAGCTCATCGAAACACTCGAAGAAGTCAAACGCATCCAGACGGAAGGCAGAGAAAAGAGACTCGCTGCGCAGACCGAACTGCGCCGCATCGAAACGCAGCTACAGCACGAGCTCACAGACGTCATCCACAAGGAACAGGCTTAAAATTCAAAGCACCGCTTCGGCGGTGCTTTTACATGGACATTTCCTTTTCGATCTTGTTTTGAAGCAGCTTGTCATAGTCTTCTTCATTTCCCGGGAAGATGACCGTCTTGTCTTTCCAGGCGGATTCATAGATGGAGTTGGCAAATTCCACCTGCCTGAGTCCGTCCTCAAAGGAAGCGATCGTCTTAAGCATCGATGAGTATGAGACGATCCGTCTGATCGATCTTGAAAAGATGACGCAGGAACAGTATACAAATCTGATGGGGGTATCGCGCACGACGGTCACGCGATCTATGACAGTGCGAGAAGAAAGCTGGCGCAGATGATCATCGAAGGAAAGGCCCTGCATATTGCGGGCGGATCCTATGAGCTCTATTCTGACGAAGGCGGTTTGATCAAAGAGAAAGGAAATAAGCAGATGCGTATCGCAGTAACTTATGAAAATGGTGAGATCTTCCAGCACTTTGGAAGGACGGAGCGGTTTGGGATCTATGATGTGGAAAACAAGGAAGTGGTGATGAAACAGGTCCTGCCTTCCGATGGCATCGGACATGGAACACTCGCAGGTGTTTTAAAGAAGGCCGGTGTTGATGTTTCGATCTGTGGGGGTATCGGCATGGGTGCCAGGATGGCCTTTGAAGAGGCAGGGATCTCCCTTTGCCCGGGTGTTTATGGAAATGCGGATGAAGCAGTCAAGGCATTCTTGAATGGCGCATTGCAGTTTGATCCGGACAGCGCATGCGATCACCATGGCCATCATGAGGGCCACGACTGCGGTGAACACGAGCATGGCTGAGGGGAACACTGCTGCCACTGATCTTTTTTGATATGAGCGGTGCTATACTGAAGAAAAAGGAGGGCGTTTTATGCGTCAGCTGATCATTTCTACGATGGCACCGGTTTTGTGGATACTGACTGTTTTTGACGGCGTCTTTATTTTCGCGATGTACAAAAAACATCGGGAAAACCCTCTGGATAAGATATCGTTACTGACGATGATCCTGTGCATGGGACTCTTTTACGATTCACTGATCCTTTCCTTAGGTGCGTTTTTATATTTTGGTCCACTGCTGAAGATCCTCAGTCAGTTTCGTTTCATCTTCCATTGCCTGCTGATCCCGCTCTTGTTTCCGATCTGCGGCTACAGCCTGAAGCTGTCAAAACAGAAGATGAAGATCGTCAATGTCCTGACGGCGGCCATCATGATCATCGGCCTGGTCTCCGGCATCAGCGTCATCACAGAAGAAAGACTGATCGGGGTTCGCCGTTATGCGCAATCCGATCTGACACCGGCGTTTGCGAATACTGTGATCTCGTTCCTGGACGTCGTTCCGGTCTTCTTCATGATCGGGATCGGTATCTTTCTGCAGATCAGAAAGAAAAATCCAAACATGTTTTTATCAGGATTTTTCATGTTGTTGTTTACGATGCTTGGCATCTTCTTAGGAAAGGATCCGGGAGGAGACAGAAGCAAGAGCCTGATGTTTTACATCAGCATGTTCGGCGAAGCTTTGATGGTGTATTTCTTATTCCGTTTTGTAAAAAGAGAAGAGGAACTAAAGGATTAAATGAAGATCTATATTGCTGCACCGCTATATTGTGAGCAGGAACTTGAATACAATCTGAAGATCGATACGTTTTTAAGAGAAAACGGTTATGACACCTATCTGCCGCAGCGCGATGGCGGTGTGCAGTCACAAATGCCTGAGATCATAGAAGGCATGCCGAAAAGCGAATATGTCTTCAAAAAGGATCTTGAGGCGATGCAGGAAAGCGATGTCTTTCTGTTTCTGCTGGATGGCAGGGTCCCGGATGAAGGAGCCTGCGTAGCTCTTGGTTACTTCTATGCCTCCGGCAAGCCTTGTGTGGGCTTGAAGACGGATTCCAGGAGCCTTGTTGCAGGAGAGGATAACCTGATGATCAAAATGGCTCTGAAAAAGATCTGTCGCAGCAAGGAAGAGCTCCTGAACTATCTGAATAATCTGTAGTTAAAAAGTGTTACTGAAGTTTCAGTAACACTTTTTCAATATCATCGACATTCATCTTTCCGTAGGTATTTTTGACGGAATTGTTGTTTTCATATCTCGGCAGGATCGATTCGATCTCTTGTTTTGTCATATGGATGCCAAAATCCGGAAGCAGAGAGGATATCGTATCCTTGAATTCATTGACATCGATCTTTAATGCATCGAAGAAAGTATCGAAGTATTCCTTATGCTTTGTTTCTTCATATTCGAGCAGATCGTTTGTAAACAAGGCGCAGGCGAAACCATGCGGCAGATGATAGGTCTCGGTAAAGTAATAGCCTAAGTTGTGGCAGAAGACTGTACCGGTGATGTTTATCGCAAGGCCACCCAGGATCGATGCCTCATAGATCGTTTCGAGATCTTCTTGTGTCAGATCATCCTCATTTTTTAACATCTTCAGTTTCGGATAGAGAAGACGGACGCCATGAAGGGAATAAGCCTTGGAGATCTCATTGGCGTTGTTGTTGAAATAGGATTCAAGAAGATGCGCCAGAGCATCGATAGCGGTGGAGATCCTGACCTTTTGAGGCATGGAAGCAGTGTAGCGGGGATCGCCAAAGGCGTATAAGGCATAGAGGTCATCGTTGTGTATGGACTTCTTGAGACCTTTTTCATTGGTCATGACCGAGACATAGGTGACTTCACTGCCTGTGCCGGCTGTCGTGCCGATCAGGATCAGTGGTTTTGGTCTGTTTGTCCAGTTCTGTTTATAGATATCCGCTTCAGTTAAAGCGGGATTGTTTGCGACAACACTGGCGGTCTTTGCGGCATCGAGGACCGAGCCACCGCCGACACCGACGATGAAGTCCGCATTAAATTCATATGCTTTTCTGCCAGCTTCGATGCAGGAGGCAACGGATGGATTTTCTTTGATCGCATCAAAGATCTCAACGTGAATATCGGATTCACTGAATATCTTTTCCAGGTCATCCAATGCTCCGGACGCTCTTCCGGAATGCGGCGATGTGATGATCAGACAGCGCTTTCCGAATTTCGTGAATACATCCTTGTGCGCAAATACGATCTCTGGTCCGCTGAAGACTCTTGTCGGCATGTAGTTTTTCATATTGGTCACCTTTTCCTATAATTAAATTATAAGACCGGAGGTATCAAAATGATCATACAGGACAAGGAAAGAAACACGAAGACAAGAGTTGCGATGCGGGAAGGCCCGGGCGAAGTCTTGATCAAAGACATCGTTTCCAGGGAAGATCTCTATGAAAAGGGAAGGCTCTATGCGCAGATGACCTTAAAGAAAAACTGCGGTATCGGCTACCATGAACACGAAGGTGAAAAGGAGATCTTCGTCATCAATGAAGGAAAAGCCATCTACAACGATGATGGAAGGGAATATGAAGTCGGCGTTGGCGATGTGATGATCTGCGAAGATGGCCATGGCCATGGGATCACCAACGTGAGCGATGAAGTGTGTAAGTTCACGGCATTGATCGTATTGAAGTAAGAGGCAAAAGAAAAGTCCATATCGAGGGGGCCGATATGGACTGTTTTTGTATGTTTTTAGTTGTTTTCTGCTTCTTCTGCGAGGACCTGTCTCTCGTACGCCTTGTAGAACGGATACCAGATGACAGCGTAGATGACGAAGAAGACGACCCACCAGAGGATTCCTCTCCAGTCCTGACAGATCATGACTGTTGTGATCGGAGCAGGGAGGGAACCGGTCTGTAAGGAGATAGCAGGGATCTTGAGCAAACCTGTACGGAAGATGACCCATAAGAGGCAGGAACCGACAACCGGATTGATCCACATCGGGATCATCATGATCGGGTTGAAGACGATCGGAAGACCATACATGATCGGTTCAGAGATATTGAAGATCGCCGGACCGACAGTGACTCTTGCGAACTGTCTGAGCTTCTTGGACTTGGACTTGAGCATCATGACGACAAGCGGCAGCGGTGAACCCTGACCACCCAGAGTCAGCAGACCGATCGTGAACATGACTTCGTATGTGACGATGTATTGCGGTGCAAGACCGGCTGCAACAGCTTCAATATTGGCAGCGATACCGGCTGCGAAGACCGGTGTACGGACAGCGCCCCAGACCCATGGAGAGATACCAAGAGTGAAGAAGAACGACTGTAAGAACGCCAGTAAAACGAAACCAGGGAAGGACTGTAAGAAGTTGGAGATCGGTGCGAACAGATTCATGATGATCTGGTAGACATCGAGGTTCAGTCCATAGGATAAGGTATAACCGACGCAGACGGAAAGGAATACCGGGATCGTGTTTCTGATCCATTCCTGAATGAATACAGGGACGGTATCATTGTCTTCCAAAATATGGAGTTTTCCGATCAGATGGAAGATTAACGCAACCAGGACACCGGCAGCGATCGAAACGAACATGCCTGTAGGACCGAAACGGCCAAACTGGAATGTTGCAGTGGCGATGCCTTCCATTTCCGGCTTGATGAACATAATGAACATCAGGATAGAAGTGATACCGGCGATGATGGAGTACTGCGGCATTTCGAGTTTTTCCATGATCTGATGACCTACATAGAAGGAAGTGATCAGACCCAGCATTCTGAATGAGAAGATAAGCAAGAATGTCAGATTTGGAAGAACGGTCGGGAAGAATCCCTGGAAGACGCCGTAGACGTAGACGATGGATCCGGCCAGGATGAACGGAAGTACCTTGGTCATGGCGCTGGATACACCGGCGATGTAAGGTTTGTTGAAGAATTTCTGAGCCTTAGGTGCCAACACATTGGTCAGCCAGTCGATAAATTTCTGCATGTTTTTCTCCTTAAATATTCTTTTTATTTCAACAGATCGGTCGCAGCTTCGATGAGTCTTTCACCATCAAGCATGCCGTAGACATCCTTGGCGATGACGGCTACTTTGACGCCGTGAGGTTCAGCCAGCTTCGTGAACTTTTCAAGTTCGACTTCGTAGTGAGGTGCCAGCATCAGTACATCGATCTGGGACAGGTAATCATTGACCTGGGATTCGGATTTGGCATCGATCTTGACGTCAAGTCCCTTTTTCTTGGCAGCCTTGCGGCAAGCCTGTGCAAGCATTCCGGAAGAGATGCCTCCGCCGCAGCAAAGAAGAATTTTAGTAGTAGCCATGTTGTAGCCTCCTTGTTTACGATCTCAGTTTACGATGTATGAAAAAACACCTCCATCAATGTTTTTCACAGGGTCATGAAAAAAACGGGATTTTTTTGGTCCTGCATATGAAATATACTGAATGTATAAAACTAAGGATGCGATTATGAACAGAAAAAAGGAAGAACTGCTGAAGATCCTGCAGAAGTCAAGCACACCGGTCACCGGAAAAGAGCTTGCCAGGATCCTGGATTGTTCCCCGAGGACGATCATCAATTACATCAAGGAGCTCAACCGCGATTCCAAGGAAGCTTTCATACTTTCCGGGCAGGATGGCTATTACATCGACCGCACGGTTAGTTTTGA
Organism: Solobacterium sp. UBA3303; assembly: GCA_002362065.1. Classification (GTDB taxonomy): domain Bacteria; phylum Bacillota_I; class Bacilli_A; order Erysipelotrichales; family Erysipelotrichaceae; genus Colivicinus. Next base: position 54,454 of record DESX01000008.1, on the reverse strand, counting down.
AAGCGAGGAGGGTGAGGGTCCGCAGGACAGGAACCAGAGGATGTTTTATCTTTTGCGAAGCCTTCTTTTGTCAAAGGAAGAGGGCATCGATGCTTTTGAGCTGGCCGATGAGATGTATATCTCCTATTCCTTATTAAAGAAAGAGATCGCTGATTTCAATACGGTGCTGAAAGCCTACGATGTCAGCATCGTTTCACGAAACAATATGATACAGATGAAGGGTGAGGAAAAGGCCAAGCGCAGGGTCATGACTTCCTTCATACAGAAGAACCAGGGCGGAAACATCCTCAACGATGAGAAACTGAAGTCCTATTTCTCCGATGCGGTGGTCGATCAGATCGATCGGATCATCAAGTCCCAGGCAGCCAATGCCGGCGCCTACATCAACGATTTCAGCAGGCTGAACCTGCTGCTTCATCTTTCGATCGTTGCCAACCGTCTGATGATGGGCAAGCAGCTCAAGGAAGAGACCATCGGCATCAAGAAGATCGAAAATCGAAGCGATGCGCTGTCCGATCACATCATCGGCGATGTCGAGCGGGCTTTTGACATCAAGATGAACGACAGCGAATACGCGCAAATGCGGGCACTGATCAAATCCCATGTCCACCTCGACAATCCGGAAAACGAAGAGACTTCCAATGAAGCGGGCTTCTACGATGAAGTAAAACAGATCATGGAAGAAGTATCGGAACGCTACTACCTCGATCTGACCAATGATCAGTTCCTCGTGCCGTTTTCCTTGCATATCGAAAACTTCGTCCTGCGCCTGCAGAAGAATATCCTGATCGAAAATCCGATCAAGGAGTCCTTCCGCAATTCCTCGCCGTTTTTATACGATGTAGCTTTGTACATCGCCGATCGCATCAAGAAGAACCACAGGATCGAAGCGGAAGTTTCCGACAATGAGCTGACCTTCCTGGTCATGCATCTGGCGCTGGAACTTGAAAGACAGAAGAAGGATTCCAATAACGTCCGCTGCCTTCTGTTTTTCCCGAAGTATCTTGGCATTGAAAACAATCTCGTCTCCAAGATCCGCTTCCATTTTGAGGATATGATCACGATCAGCGGTCTGATCCATTCGATCGATGAGATCAGCCACTACGATTACGACATCCTGATCTCCTTCGTCGATGCAGATGTGCCGTTATCCAAAAAATATATCAAGATCTCTCCGCTCTTGTCGCAGGCGGATTATTCCTTGTTGAATGATGCGATCACTTCCGCCCAGCAGGAAAAATTACTGAACAGCTTCCGCAGTGTCTTCCCGTTCTTCTTCAAGGAGGAAAACTTTGAAGTTTATGACAAGGATATCGAACAGTACGATCTGATCAGGCGCATGTGCAAGCGTCTTCAGGAAAACGGCTATGTCGAAGACGGCTTTGAAGAAAAGGTCATCCAGAGGGAAGAAGCGATCTCGACCGGCTACATCAATTTTGCGGTGCCCCATGGGGTCGGCAGTGAAGTGAGAGAACAAAGCGTTGCCGTGGAACTTCTGCCAAACGGCGTAAAGTGGGGCGAAAAGCTCGTGTATTGCGTGATGCTGATGGCTGTCGATCCTGAGACCCTTGAGGACTTCCAGAACATGTACAATGCCTTGCTGCTGCTTCTGATGGAGACGGATCTTGTCACACAGTTCAAAAAGGTCTCTGATTTCAAAGGCTTCTCAAAGATCATGTTAAGCACCAATATGAATTCTTTGTTCACAGGGGCATGAAAAAAACGGAATGATTTGAAAAACAGACTGCGATTAAATGGAATCAAGGAAGGTGAATGACATGAGTGAAAACAATCCTTTGATCCAGGTATCGATGCAGATCATATTGAATGCAGGTGACGCAAGAACGGAAGCCTTTGGGGCTCTTGACCTCGCCAAGAAGGGCGAATTTGACGCCGCTGCAGAAAAAATAAAGAAGGCCGAAGAGGCGATCCGTCAGGCCCACCAGGCCCAGACCGATGTCTTGCAGGCAGAGATGGGCGGTGAGGAACATGAACTGTGTATCCTCTTCATCCATGCACAGGACACGCTGATGACCATCAAGTCCGAACTTTCGATGATCAAAGAGATGATCGAACTGTATAAAGTGGCCAAGGGGGCTTAAGATGCTCCCGAAGGTAAAGAAGGGCTTCCCGGAGGATTTTCTTTGGGGTGGTGCGAGTGCGGCCTGCCAGATGGAAGGTGCCTATAACGAAGATGGCAAGGGCATGACCGTTTCCGATGTACAGATGTACACCAAGGATCTTGACCGCACAAAGATGAAAAAAGAAGGCGGCGGATCGCTCGAAGATATTAAAAGGTATGCGAACGACAGCGAAAACCTCTACCCGAAACGCTGGGGTATCGATTTTTATCACCGCTACAAGGAAGACCTCGCCTTATTGAAGGAGATGGGTTTCAAGTGCTACCGCACATCCATTGCCTGGGCAAGGATATTCCCGAATGGCGATGATGAAAGGCCAAATGAAAAGGGTCTGGCTTTCTATGATTCCTTGATCGACGAGATCGTAAAGGACGGGATGGAGCCGATCATCACGATCTCCCATTATGAGATGCCTTTAAATCTGGTCTTCAAGTATGGCGGTTTCTGCAGCAAGAAAGTCATCGACCACTACCTTCGCTATGCGAAACTGGTCCTGGAACGCTACGCCGACAGAGTGAAATACTGGATCCCGTTCAACCAGATCAATCTGTTCTATCCGTGCGGTTTCAAATCGACCGGCGTGACTGAAGAAAATGACGGCAAGACTTTAGAGAAATACTATCAGGCAGCCCACAACCAGTTCTGCTGCTGCGCTAAATTAAAAGAATTTGCCAAAGAAAAGGGGCTGGATGTCATGATCGGAACGATGGTCTCTGACCGTATCCTGTTCCCGATGTCCTGCAATCCGGAAGACATGGTACTGACGCAAAAGAGGAACCGCATGCAGTATTTCTTCCCGGATGTACAGCTCTTTGGCTCGTATCCTGATTATGCGCTTCATTATTTTGAAGAAAACGATATAAAGATCGACGCCAGTGATGAAGAACTGGAAACGATCAAAGACAATACGATGGACTTCTTATCCTTCTCGCATTATGCGACAAGGGTCATCGATCACAAGACCTGTACGATGGATTCCAAACACTTTGAACAGAATCCATATCTCAAACCGACACCATGGGAGTGGCGTGCCGATCCATTAGGTTTCTATCACAACATCTGTGAGTATGCAGACCGCTACCACTGCCCGTTGATCATCGGCGAAAACGGCTTTGGTGCGATCGATGAAGTTACTGCAGACAAGAAGATCCACGATGATTACCGCATCGCCTATTTCCATGACTATATTAAGGCGATGAAGGATGCCATAATTGATGGCGCCAACGTGATCGCTTATTGTGCATGGTCACCGATCGATATGATCTCCTCTTCGACTTCCGAGATGTCCAAGCGTTATGGCTTTGTCTATGTCGATCAGGATGACTATGGAAACGGCAGCAAGGAACGCATCAAAAAAGATTCCTTTGACTGGTATAAAAAAGTGATCGCCACCAACGGCGAAGATCTGGAGATGTAAGTATGACGACGTATTATCTGCCCAGCTGCAGGTTCAAAGCCGGGCACAAGGAGACAAGTGAAAAGATACAGGCCTATCTGAGGACGAAAGACGATCTTGTGATCGCCGGCTGCTGCCGGGTGTCACAGGGATTATTCAAGGAAGGTGATCGCGTTTTGACCAACTGCACTTCCTGTGCCATCATCACCGATGAAGTCTCCCCGCAGACCAAAGAGATCAGCTTATATGAATATCTTCTTGAAGACAGGGATTTCAAGTGGCCTGACTATCACGGGGAAGCGATCACAGTGCAGGACTGTTACCGTTCAAAGCACAAGCCGGAAATGCAGAAAGCCATACGAAAGTGCCTTGAAAAGATGAACATGGTACCGGTCGAGATCGAAGAAAACTTTGAGAAGACGATGTTTGACGGGACCTTCCGTTATGAACCGATCTCTGCCAGCAATCTCAAACTGGCACCGAAGTACTTTGAAAAACTGCAGAAAGAATACATCGAAGTCCTTCCTGTTGAACAGCAGAAGAAAGAACTGGAAAACTGGGTCAGCCAGTACAAGACCGATCGGGTCACTGTTTACTGCAACTCCTGCCTGAAAGGTGTTCTTTTAGGCGGGGCAAATGGCATCCACATACTCGATCTGATCGCAAGGGATCTCTAGGAGGAAATATGAACAAGACAGAAATCAGAACCGAAAACGCACCTTCACCAGCCGGACCTTATTCACAGGGTATCGTTGCCGGTGATTATATCTTCGTAGCCGGCCAAAGACCGGTCGATCCAAAGACCGGATACATCCCGGAGGACATTCAGGGACAGACAAGACAGGTCATCAAAAACATTGAAGCCATTCTGGCGGAACATGGGGCAACTTTGGCGGATGTCGTCAGAGCCGGTGCCTATCTGTCCGATCTTGCCAACTTCAATGCGATGAATGAAGTCTATTGCCAGATGTTCCCGAAACCATATCCGGCAAGGACCTGCATCGGCACATCCTTGAGAGGGATACTCGTGGAGATCGACGTCATCGCCTATAAACCACAGAACAAATAATGCACCTGAAACATCGGGAAACCGATGTTTTTGTATGTTTAAAGTAGGATATAATCAGTTTGTAAAAATCAGCGGAGGATAAGTCTATGAAGTATGAATTCGATCAGATCATCGACAGGATACACGATCCCTATTCTTTCTCATTCAAGTGGAAAAGCCCGGGCTATATCCTGAACGATCTCGGTATAGAGAAATACAGAGAAGATGTCATCTGCCTGGAAACGGCAGACATGGACTTCAAGGTCGCGCCGGAGATCATTGACGATCTTAAGAAGCTCTGCGATCATGGGATCTTCGGCTATTCCAGCATTCCGGACAGCTATTACGAAGCGGTCAAAGGCTGGTATGAGCGAAGACAGGGCTGGAGCTTCAATAAAGACGATATCTTCTTATTCTCCGGGACCCATGAAGCGGTTGCTCAGTGCGTTCTGCATTATACAAAGCCAGGGGAAGGTGTCATCATCCTGACACCGTGCTATGGCTATCACAATGACGTCGAAGGAAACGGCAGAGCTTATGTCACCGTTGAAATGATCAATGATGGAAGCGAATACTTCACGATCGATTATGAAGCGCTCGAAAAGGCCTGCGCAGAAGAAAACAACACGATGATCGTAATGTGCCATCCGCACAATCCGACCGGAAGAGTCTTCACCCACGATGAATTATGCAGGGTTGCGGAAATCTGCCGCAGACACAACGTGCTGATCGTATCCGATGAAGTTCACTCCGATATCTTAAGAAAAGGTCAGGACTTTGAACCGATGATGAAGGCCTGCGGACCAAAGGGACTGATCGCTGCCACCGCAGTCAACAAGACCTTCAACCTTGCGGGTCTCGCGATGACCAATGTCATCATCTGTGATCCTGATCTCAAGGTGAAGACCGGTGATATGTACTCGATGCCTTCACCATTTGGCATACAGGCGGTCATCTCTGCCTACAACAAAGCGGAGCCATGGGTCGATGCACTAAATGCCTATATCGATGACAACATCGATGTCTGCATCGATCTCATCCATAAGAATCTGCCAAAAGCCAGGGTCTTAAGACCGGAAGGCGGCTATTCGATCAACATCGATTTTTCAGGCTATGGGTTGAGCGATGAGGAAGTCATCGACAAGATCTATGGCAAAGCCGGTGTCATTTTAAATTCAGGTCTTTTCTTTGATGATAAGAGGGGAAAACAGGTTCACAGAGCCTGCCTGTCTTCGCCAAGGAAGATGTTGATCGAGGCTTTCGAAAGGATCACCAAAGAATTTGAGGGAAGCCTGATCGATAAAGATCTGCTGCACGTCAGCGGAGGAAGCCTGCTCGATGAGGCACCGACCGTCGATGAACACGATTACGACGAAGACGTCCGCACCAAGATCAAACCATAAAACAAAGAAGCTGCTGACAGCTTCTTTTTACATACATGGGTTATCGTATCTTCTAATTGATCGAGGCTTCAAGAGATGCGTAATTGTTTCGTATGAACTGTTTCACTTCTTCCATCTTTGCATCAGACAGGCCTTCCTGCTTCAAAAATTGTGCATCCATTGTGGAGATCAGGCCTTCACATGTACGTTGTATCCCCCACATTTTCAGATCCTCGTCACTCATCTTCAAAAAATCAAGGATACTGTTTCTGACGCTGTCCTGCCAGTCACTCGACAGATGGCCGTCGCTTGCTCAGCAATTCATCGCTGATGGAATTCGTTGTATGATCAGACATTTCTTCCTCCTTTAATATTGAATGATGTGCATTGATCAAATATCTCTTGAATTCATGATTATAGCGGTATTCATACAACCGCTGTTTTGGGAAGAAAGTGCCCGTTCCGGCTGGCAGAATTTTTGAAGCTTTTTCAACTATAATAAAATTAAATGATGAAATTTGACAGACAAACATTGGATAAGGTTTTACTGATCTGCCCGGAAGATCTAAAGGCAAAGATCCTGGAAGATCTTTATCAGGAAAGAAGTCTTTGCGATGTAAAATTCATGACTTTAAGTGAATTTCGAAAGAAAGCCTTTTTTGACTATGACTATAAGGCGATCCTTTGTCTCAAAGAAGAGTCTGGATTAAGTGTTGCCAATGCAAGGGAGATCCTTGAAGTCCTGCATCTTGTCGATCCGCATAAAAACTACGGGATCGAAAAGCTCGATCAGCTGGCCATGTATCGAAGATTCCTGGATGAAAAAAGACTTCTGATCTATGATCCCTTATTTGAAGGATCGATCAAGGACAGAAAGGTCCTAGTGGCCGGTTATGGAAAGCTTTCAAAAGAGGAAGAGGCTTTTTTGAAAGGCGAAGTGATCGTCTATGAAAAGAAGGACAAGATCTATGAGATCAGCTGCTTTGAGACGATCGAAGAGGAGACAGCTGCCCTGTATGAAACGATCGAAGAGCTCGTCTTTGAAAAAGGTATTGATATCAACAAGATCTTCGTCATGAATGCTTCGCAAGACCATGCCGCCTACTTCAGACGCTTCAACACCTACTATCCGTTTACGGTCGAAGTGAAAGAAGAGGACGTGCTCTATGGCACAAAGAAGGCCAAAGACTTCCTCGCAATGATCGACACGCTGGACAGAAATGAGATCTATGAAACACTCGTGCAGGATGAAGATCCGATCAGCAGCCAGCTGATCTCTTTGATCAACCGCTATCCGGACAAAGAGCTTTCCCGGATGAAGGAATTCATTGAAGAAGATCTCAAGAATGCGAAGATCGCTCACAATGCCAGAAAAGATCTTGTGCGTGTCGCCGATCTCTGTCACGAATTTCATGAGGATGAATACGTCTTCCTTTTAGGCTATAACGATTCCTTCCCGGGGATGGCCATGGATACCGGTTATATCTCCGATCCGCTCGCAAAGATATTAGGCTGTTCCATCACGGAAGAGAAGAATGCCCTGACCAGGGAAAATGTTTCTTCCTATCTTTCGAACATTCCTCATTTACAGATCTCTTACTGCAGGAAGACCCCATTCTCGCAATACGAGATCTCTGATCTTTTCGCAAAAGATGAGGTTGTCATGAAAGAAATAAAAGCTGATACTACCTCGTATCTGCTCAACAAGGCAAAATTATCCTATGCCTTAGACAGCTTATATCGCTATGGCATCCACGATGAACAGCTCGATCATCTGTTTGCGACCGTGACGGAAGATGATTATCGAAGCTACGACAACCGCTTTGATGGCCTGCGTCAGGATCAGATCGATCAAATCGAAAAGGTCATCCTTTCCTATTCTTCAATGGATACCTTTTATAAGTGCAGCTTTGCCTACTATCTGAAGAATATCCTTCGCATCGATCCTTTCGATGAGACCTTCTACACCAAATCGGGTACCCTGTGCCATGAAGTCCTGAAGGACTTTTATGAGGAGCCGGACTTTGACTTTGAAACATCCTTTGCGAAAAACCTTGAGAAGCTCGAGGAAACCGGCAAGGGTTTTGAAGACGACAAGGAAAGACACTTCGCTTTGAAGATGAAGGAAGAGCTGAAGAAGGACATTGAGATCATCCGCTTCCAGAAGGAAAACGGACACCTTGACAAAGCAAAATGTGAAAATGAATTTTTCACCTGGGCTGATCAAAGGATCGGTTTCAAGGGCTTCATCGATAAGCTCTTATACAAGGAATTGAGTGATGAGGTCATCGTCGATGTGATCGACTACAAGACCGGAAATTCACAGAAGATCGAAGAAAAGCTGATGCCTTTTGGTATGTCTTTGCAGCTTCCTTCCTATATGTATCTGTTAAGCAATTCAAAACTCTTTGACAAAAAAGTTTCCTTTGGCGGTTTCTACCTCCAGCATCTGATCAACAGTGAACTCAAATACGACGAAAAAAAAGACAAAGACCAGATCAAGGAAGAATCGATGCGGCTTGACGGCTATACGACAAATGATACGCAAAGGTTAGGCTATCTCGACGATACGATCGAAGAAGGTCCTTCAAGGATCATCAAAGGTCTGCGTCTTAAAAAAGACGGCAGTTTCTACGCAACTTCCAAGGTCATCTCTGATGAAAGGATCGATCAGATGATCGCTCTGGTCGATGAAAAAGTAAAAAATGCCGGAAAGGCGATACTGAATGGCGAATTTAATATCGATCCAAAGGAGATCGATGGCGAAAACAAGTCCTGCAGCTATTGCCCGTATGGCGCGATCTGTTACAAACGCTACAATGATCTGCGCCGTCTTACAACGAAAGGAGATGGGGAAAATGGCTGAGAGCTGGACGAATGAACAAAAAGAAGCGATCGAAAGCTTTGGCCATAACATCCTGGTCTCTGCCGGTGCAGGTTCGGGCAAGACGGCGGTCCTGTCGGAACGCGTCTACACGCTGACGGGCAAACGAAAGATCGATATCGATCATCTTCTGGTGCTGACCTTTACCAATAAGGCGGCTGCCGAGATGAAAAGCAGGATCGCCCGCAAGATCAAGGAAGACAGAAACGGCTTTTTTGAGGCAAAGGAAAAGGAGCGGCAGATCAACAAGATCGACTCCTCCTTCATCATGACTTTTGATGCCTACGCGCTGTTTCTGGTGAAGAAATATCATCAGCTTTTGGGCATCGATAAAGACATCAACGTCATCGACAATAATATCCTCAACAACAAAAAAGAAGAGCTGCTCAAGGCTCTGATGAACGAATACTATTCTCGAAAGGATGAAGCCTTCCTTTCTTTGATCGATACCTATTGTGTGAAAGATGATGCACCGGTCTTCAAAGCGATCTTAAAGACAGCCGACAAGATCGATGCGGTATCCGATCCAAAGGCATATTATCAAAACTACGAAACGCGCTTTTACTCACAATATGCGTTTGAAACATACGTACAGCGTTTTGAGAAATATCTCTTAGGCCAGATCGCAAAGATCAGGACCCTGGTCAATGAATTTTCCTATGGCGTGGAAAATGTCTCGGACTACTTCATCAATATCGATGAGCTCCTGCATGCGCGATCTTTGAAGCAGATCAATGAAGCGATGAAGAGTTTTTCGATCGCCGATAAGAAGCTTCCGAAAGGTGCCGGTGTCTCGGAAGTCAAAAAGAAACTCACGGAGTCTTTGAAGGATCTGCAGAAGACTGCTTCCATGTCGCCGGAAGACCTTCTAGAAGAACTGCTGCAGAACAGGAAACATGAACTCGTACTTTTAAAGCTTTGCGAAGAGCTCACCGACCAGCTTTCCGCCTTCAAGAAGGAAAAGAACATGTTCTCCTTCTCGGATATCTTCCATATGGCGATAAAAATCGTAAGAGACTACCCGGAAATACGAAGAGAGATCTCAGAAGGTTTTGATGAGATCCTGATCGATGAATATCAGGACACCAATGACCTGCAGGATGATTTCATCTCTTTGATCGAACATGACAACGTCTATATGGTGGGTGATGTCAAACAGTCGATCTACCGCTTCCGCAACGCCAACCCGTCTTTGTTTATGAAAAAGTATGAAGATTATCAGGATGGCGAAAAAGGACAGCTGATCACCTTGCCGCACAACTTCCGTTCACGCAGGGAAGTGATTGAAGATATCAATGTGATCTTTGATCGGACGATGGACCTTGAAGTCGGCGGTGCGGATTATAAGCTGTCGCACCACATGAAAAACGGAAGAGAAGATACAGTCTATGAAGGCCAGGATCCGGATCTGGAGATCTATACCTATGACTATGACAAGAGCCAGCCGCCGTTTGATGAATTCTCCAGACATGAAGTGGAAGCCTTCATGATCGCCAAAGACATTAAGGATAAGCTTGGAAGATTCCTGGTCAAAGACGGACAGAGCGTGAGACCTTGCGCCTACAGGGACTTCTGCATCATCATTGACCGCGGTACGAACTTCGATCTCTACAAGCAGATCTTCACCTATTTTGATATCCCTTGTGTGATCGAACGGGATGAGAAGATGTCGGATTCCGATCTGATCTATGCGCTCAAGGCGATCTTCACGCTACTGGAATGCATGAACAAGGATGAGACAGATGAACGCTTTGCGTCCTCCTTCCTTTCCCTTGCCCGAAGCTTTTTAGTGGATATGAAGGATGATGCGATCTATGACGTCGTGAAAAACAAGACGTATATGGATCTTACGTTTATGAAAGATCTCTCAAGCCTGGCAAAACGGATCAACGGGATGTCGATATCGATGATCTTAAATGAAGTGATTCAGATCTTTGACATCTATGAAAAGATCCACCGGATCGGCGATGTCAAAGAGAATTACATCAAGATCGATTATCTGATGAAGCTTTCTTCCTCGCTCAACCAGAGCGGCTATGACTTAAGCTTCTTTAATGAATACCTGGATTCTCTGTTTGCGGATGAAGACAAGGATATCACTTACGCGATCGATGAAGGGGATAAGGATGCGGTGAAGATCATCAACATCCACAAGTCCAAGGGACTGCAGTACAAGATCTGTTATTTCCCGGCCCTTCATGTGAATTTCAATCTCAGCGACATCAATGACCGCTTCCTCTTCAGCAAGGATGAGGGTCTGATCATGCCGATCGATGTCAAGGGAAGAGGCCTGAAGGATTCCTTCCGGAAGCTTTTGTATACCGATGATTATTACAGAGCGGACATTGGCGAAAAGCTGCGCCTTTTGTATGTGGCACTCACCCGGGCGGAAGAAAAGATGATCATGGTCGCACCGCTTGAAGATGAAACAAAGGAAGGCGAGATCATCGATCCGGCCACCCGGAGCGGCTATCGAAGCTTCACGGATCTTCTCGAATCGATCTATGGGGATCTTGAGGCACATGGCTTTTTGAAAGCGAAGGATCTCAGTGATTATGCCTTCACAAAGGATTACCGCATCCTGAAGTATAAGGATGTCTCCTCTTTGATCGACCCGAAGGCCGATGCCTATGTCATTAAAAACTATGAGCGGATCGTACCAAAAGAAGTCACTTCTTCTTCCTTCTCCAAGAAAGCCGGACTGATCGATGAGAAGATGATCGAGCGGATGGAACTGGGTACGAAGCTGCATTATTATCTGGAGACGCTCGACTTTAAGGAGCCGGATCTTTCAAAGATCGAAAAAAGATACGTGCAGTATATCGAAAAGTTTTTAAACAGTGCTATCATGAAAGACAGGAAGTCAGGTAAGGCTTACAAGGAGTACGAATTCATCTATGAGGAAGATGGCCAGCGCAAACATGGTTTTATCGACCTTCTGATGGAATATGAAGACCGTTTCGACATCATCGACTACAAGACCAAAAACATCGATGACGAGCACTACGATGAACAGCTAAGTGGCTATCGAAACTACATACAGAAGATCTCAGATAAGAAAGTCAGCTGTTATCTTTACTCCATCGTCGATTCCGATTTCCGGGAAGTGAAATAGTATGATCTACATCATGTCGGACATTCATGGCCAGTATCAGCGATACAATGCCATGATCGAAAAGATCGAACTGAAAGATGAAGACCGCCTCTATATCTTAGGCGATGTCATCGACAGAGGACCTCAAAGTCTTGAGATCCTTTTTGACATTATGGAAAGAGACAATGTCTTCATGTTTCTGGGAAATCATGAACACATGATGTTAACGTATTTAGAAGGACTCGACAGGGAATCCTGGTTCTATGGCGTCAATGGCGGACGCATCACCTATGAATGTTATTTAAAGCAGGACAAGGATACGCGGATGAAGATCCTCGATTATCTCTACGACAAGACGATCATCAAGGAAGAACTGCTGCTGGGTGACAAGCGCTATATCCTCTCCCATACCAGCGGGTTGATCGACGGCAAAGACATGTTTACAAGGGAATACAAAGACGATCTGATGCATATACAGGACATCGTCTGGAACATGTCCGCGGATTCCGTCTTTAACATCAAAAACCTGCCGATGCAGGAAAAAGAGACCCTGTTTATTTCCGGCCACATCATCACGAGAAGGTTATGCAACAGCGATGAGATCTATATCGAGACTTATGACAACAGATGTGCCTGGATCGATATCGACTGCGGCTGTGCGATGGGCAAGGGCTATGGAAAACTTGCCTGCTTAAAGATCGATGAGGGCGGACAGATCAAGGAAGTCCTCTACGTGGAAGACTAATAAAGGGAACCGGTTTGGTTCCCTTTGGCGTTTTATAAGCTCTTTCTGTATGCCTTGACGACATCCATGAATTCTTTGACCCTGTTGTAGTCGACAGGGTTTTCAAATTTGCCGTCGACCTTGAAGGTGGTCGCACAGACGGCTCCATCGGATGCGGACAATTGTCTTACGATATTGTCCTTGTTGCAGCCGGTGTTGCATAAGATCGGTGTGCGCTTGACGGAAGCTTTGACCTTGGTGAGGACCTGTGTGTCGGTCTCAGCGCCGGCAGTGAGTCCGGATACGCAGATCGCGTCCGGCTTGCAGTTGAATTCCGTCGTCTTGGCGATCGCGGCGATGTCTCTGTCTGCGATGTAGACAGCAGCTTCCGGAACGATGTTGTATAACATCCTGATGTGATCCGCACCGATGCGGTGTCTGTGTCTTGCGGTCGCACCGGCATTGGTATCCCAGATACCGAAGTCAGATGCGTAAACTCCCGAGATGATCTCACGGATGAATTTGCCGTCGACTGCCTTGGCAACATCGAGCGAGGCAACCGGATCCCAGAGACAGTTGACGCCATACGGGATCATTACATCTTCCTTGACACGGCCGATGACATAAGCCATTGCGGCGAGCGTGATCGGCTCCATCTTTGTCAGGTAAGGAAGTGAGTATTCATTGGAGAACATGATGCCGTCGACTCCGCCGTCCTGTAATGCTTTGACATCGGCTCTGGCACGTTCAATGATCGGCTCCAGCCCTTTTTCCTCATCATAGTAAGGATCACCCGGCAGCGGCAATAAATGGCACATGGCGATGATCGGTTTTTTGACATGGAAGAGTTCTTCCATCCAGTTACTTGTATCGGCAAAGAAATCTAATGGCATTGTTTTTCCTCCTATTATTTTCAGCTTTATGATAATATAGCTCACTTTTTGAAGACAATGCATTTGCTGAAACTGTGCATATAAGCCTTTAAATGAACATAAATCATAAAGCGCACATAAAAACGAATGAAATCAGCTTATCATATGGATTTTATGCTTGATTGATCATATAATTTAATTCAGAGGTATTTTTATGTTAAGACATTACTCCTTTAAGCAGAAGGCCATGATGGTCATCAATCTGATCTTTTGCATCCTGTTTGCCGTGATGGTGATCTATGCGGCGATCCACAACGGCGGCGATCTTTCCAGCATCCTGTTTGTGATCGTCGGACTGGTCTGCCTGGTCTTCGGTATCTTAAGCGAATATCTGAAGTATCAGTACAATGAAGCTTTGTGGTATCTCAATTTCAAGCTGGATACAAAGAAAGCGAAGGAGATCTATGAAAACATGTTACAAAAGGATATCTTCGGCATGTATAAAAATGACCGGGCTTTGTTTGACGTCATGGTCGCAATCGAAGAAAAAGACGGAAACAGAGCTTTGAAGATCATTGAAGAAAATGAAAAGAAGTTCAATTCCAACGTTGAGACTTTACTGATCCGTCTCTACTATGAAATGCGTGCTTGCCTGTTAACGGGCAAAGACAAGAAGATCAACGAGCTCTATAACGATGTCAAAAACATCGAAAAGATGAAGAAGCGTCCGAAGATCTTCCAGTATGATGAGCTGGATGGTATCTACGAGCGTGCAAGAAAAAACCGCAGTCTGGCCTTTGAACATTTCCAGAAGGTCAATACGGCCTACATGAATCCGAAAGAGACAAAGTTCATTCTCGAAAACCTGATCTTATTGGCACCGGCTGAGCAGAAGGCCTATTATCAGGAAGACATGAAGCGCCTGGAAGGACTGATCAATGAAAGTAAGTAAGGCTTTAGTAGACAAGCGAAGAGAAGAGGTCATGAAGCTGATACAGGAAAACAACTTCATGACGGTGGAAGACCTGCTGAAACAGTTTGATGTTTCTCCGGCAACGCTTAGAAGAGACCTGCAGTACTGGGAGTCTTTAGGTGCGATCGAGAGAAACTATGGTGGTGCCGCACTGCTTCAGGCCTTTGTGGAAGAGGATGAAGAGACCTACCAGAGAAGCCGCTATATGAAGGCGATCGCCAAAAGGGCAGCAATGTTCATCGATGACGGCGATGTCGTCTTCATCAATTCTTCGATGACGGCGGTCATGATCATCGACTATCTCAAATACAAACATGTCACGATCATCACCAACAACGCCAAGGCGATCAACTACAATCCGGATGAAAATGTCACGGTATTGTTCACGGGCGGCGAACTGCGCTTTCCGAAGAAATCGATGACTGGTGATCTGGCGGTACAGACGATCAATTCAATCACGGCCAACAAGTGTTTCATCGGCTGCAGCGGACTTACGAGTGAAGGCATCTCGACAGCCAACGTCAAGGAGACCTTAGTCAACAAGACGATGCTGCAGCGCACCAAGGGAAAGAAATTCGTTTTATGCGATCACACCAAGGTCGGACTCAACTTTGCCTTCCGTTATGCGACGTTTGACGGCATCGATTATTTGATCACCGATGTTGATGCGGACAAGGATGTCATCAGTTACATCTCAAGGCACAACAAGATCAACATCATCAAGGAAGAACCATTACAAAAATAGATCTCAGCAGCTGCTGAGATCTTTCTTTAGATAAATGGATGATCGATGAACGTGAGATTCAGGTCGGATAATTCCCTGATGCCTTCATCGATGAACTCGGTCTCGAGAAGATCGTCTGGGGCATGGGCATCGATGCCGACGACCACTTTCAGATCGTACTTTGCCAGGATGCGCCAGAAGTCCTTATGCGGATACCAGTACTGGTCACCGTTCGGGAAAGGCTTCTTACCTTTCATGACACCGCGGACGTTGAGTTCGACCGGAAGCTGATTCCTCTCACAGGCCTGGCCGATCATGTGAGCCGCCTCTTCGCAGGCTCTGGTGAAATCATTCTGGTGGTTCATGAAGACATCCGGATGGCAGAGATAGGAATAAAGGCCGCTGTCGGCTGCCTCAACGACAGCTTTGGCATAGACAAGGATCTCTTCATCCGTGTTTTCCTTGAAGTAGTTGACGCCCTGGCCGGACGGGTGGTCATAGTGCTGACCCAGCAACATATAATCCAGCATGGACCTTAATTCTTTTCTTTCTTCAAGACAATACGGATAGTATTCACTTTCTGTGCCTAAGAGGATCGTGATCTGATCCTTATATTTTTCTTTTAAGGCATTGATGGAAGAGATGTAGTCTTCAAGCTGTTCCCAGTCCATATGCGAACCCGGATGCGGGTAATCGCGGTATGGCGCATGGTCGGAAAAGCCCAGGACTTTGTAGCCGGCTTTGATGGCCGCCAGTACGTACTCCTCGTCGCTTCCCGAAGCATGACCGCATCTTCTCGTATGTGTGTGATAGTTGTATGGGAACATGGACATCCTCTCTTTCAAAACTTCTTATAAATGCGCATTAATCATACCATAAGATATCCTTATTTTTCGCATGAGATAAGAAAAGCCCTCGTGATCGAGGGCAGTTCTTTTTTGATTATTTAAGGGGATAAATATATACGATACAACTAATTATAGGGGGCTAGTATCGACAAGGCCTCACTTCCTTGCATCTAAATAGTACTAAATTTCTGTATCAGGAATTTGTGTGAATTATGTTAAATTATGTTACTGCAGGAAAATGACAAGGAGAAGTGCTTTATGAGAAAATAAAGGTGTACAAAAAGGAGAAACACAATGCCATTTCCAAAGAATTTTTTGTGGGGCGGTGCGACCGCTGCCAATCAGATCGAGGGTGCCTGGAACGTTGACGGAAGAGGCCCGGCTTTAACGGATGTCACGACCGGTGGCACAGTCAAGGAACCAAG
This sequence comes from Solobacterium sp. UBA3303, assembly GCA_002362065.1. Classification (GTDB taxonomy): domain Bacteria; phylum Bacillota_I; class Bacilli_A; order Erysipelotrichales; family Erysipelotrichaceae; genus Colivicinus. The sequence continues at coordinate 37,943 of DESX01000008.1, read as the reverse complement.
AAAGATCACCTATATCGACAAGGACGGAAAGCCTGGTTTCATCACGAGACTTGAACGGCTGCCGGAAGGCGCTCACTATGCCGTGCTGGATGATCAGCTCTATCCGAACCATGAGGGCATCGACTTCTATCATCACTACAAAGAAGATATCGCCTTATTCGCGGAAATGGGCTTCAAGGTCTTCCGTATGTCCATTTCCTGGTCAAGACTCTATCCGACCGGCATGGAGGAAGAAGCAAACCAGAAGGGTATTGAATTCTATCGCAATGTCTTTGAAGAACTGAAGAAATATAATATTGAACCACTGGTCACCATCTGGCATTTCGATACGCCATTGTATCTCGAAGAGACTTTAGGTGACTGGAAGAACAGGGAACTGATTCCGTTATTCGTCAAGTTCGCAAAGACCTGCTTCACTGAATTCAAGGGCTTAGTCAGATACTGGCTGACTTTCAATGAGATCAACAACACGATCAATTTCCTGCCGGAAGATATGCCGGATGACTACTTCCAGGATGCTTACCAGCACCTGCACAACAAGTTTGTCGCATCGGCCAAGGCAGTCAAGATCGGCCATGAGATCGATCCGAACAACATGATCGGCTGTATGATCTGTGGTATCACTTATTATCCGCACACGGAAGATCCAAAGGATATCCTCTTCAACCGCTACAAATGGGAAAAGGGCATCTTCTATTGCGGCGATGTGCAGTGCTTTGGCCACTATCCGACTTATGCTCAGAAGCTCTGGGATGAACACAATGTCAAGCTCGACATCACCGAAGATGACGTGATGTCCTTGATGGAAGGCACCGTTGATATGTACACCTTCTCTTACTACATGTCGATGTCGGTCACGACGCACAAAGGCGGCGAAGATGCATCGGGCAACATGGTCAGAGGCACCAAAAACGAGTATCTGGAATACTCCGACTGGGGCTGGGCATATGACCCGGATGGCTTGCAGTACTATCTCGAGATGATCTATGACAGATATGAAAGACCTCTGATGGTCGTTGAAAACGGCGTCGGTGCCTATGATACGGTCGAAGAAGACGGCTCGATCCACGACCCATACCGTATCGACTACTTCCGCAAGCACATCAAATCGATGAAGAAGGCTGTGGAAAATGGCGTTGACCTGAGAGCTTATACGACCTGGGGTCCGATCGACCTGGTTGCCGCATCCACAGGCGAGATGAGAAAGCGCTATGGCTTCATCTATGTTGACAAGCACGACGATGGTAGCGGAACGATGGCAAGATCCAGGAAGGATTCCTTCTACTGGTACAAGAAGGTCATTGAATCCAACGGCGAAGATCTCGATTAAAAAACAAGGGCATGGTCATCCATGTCCTTTTTCACAGAGTTTGCGATACTGGGCGGGTGTATATCCGCTCAGTTTTTTGAATACGTTGTGGAAGTATGGCTGCGAAGAGAAGCAAAGGTAGGCGGCGATCTCGGGAATGCTGCGGGAGCTGTGGGCAAGCAGTGATTTTGCCTCATCGATCTTTGAATGATTGATGAATTCCTTGATCGAGTAGCCGGTCTGCTTTTTAAACTGTTCACAGAGATAGGAATGGGACATACCGGAATACTTTATGACATCGGCTGCTTCGATCGGTTCGTTGAGATGGAAAGTGATGTAGTTCATGCAGCTTCGTATCAGGAAAGAGAGTTCATCGGGATACTTGTAGCGCTGCACGCGTTCGGAAAAGTCGATGACCATATTGTATTGCAGGATGTAGATGTCTTCGATGTTTAAACAGGATTCACATTGCTGGGTGTAGGTATCGATCAGATAGTAGGCTTCTTCGATCGGCATGCCGCCGGGTATGGCTGCCTGCTTGCCGATCATTGCGACTAAGGCGATGAAGATGTTTTTCGCCTGCCTGAGCGCATCGTCAGCGACCGTTCCTTCATTGAAGTGTTCATTACGGGCATATTCGAGAAGGAACTTTTTGAGTTCTTCGGTCTTGCCGTTCCTGATATAATCAAGCATCGTCATCTCGTACTGGTAGGTGCCGTGGACCGCCTGCAATTCCCTGGCATCATAAAAAGTATCGGTGTAGCTGCGGTCGATCTCTTTGTGATATTTCCTGGAGATCAGTTTCTCCTCATTTTCCCTGATCCAGTCGATCCTGCTTTTCTGTGCCATATGGTTTGGATAAATTCATAATATTACGGATAAAACTATATTACAAGCGCTTACAGCAGATCATAGAATAAGATCAGGAAAGAGTATGATGAATACATTCAACAAAGACTGGTCTCTTACAGATCAAAACGGAAAACAAATAAAGATCGATCTTCCTTACGATGCGATGATCAAAGAGGAAAGAGATGCATCCTGCAATAACAGCATCAATTCCGGATTCTTTCCGGGTGGCAAATACGTCTACGAAAAAGACTTCGCCCTCAAAAAGGAAGATCTTGAAAAGGTGAATCGGATCCACTTTGAATGCGTCTACCGCAAGGCAAAGATCTGGCTTAATGACAGACTGCTGAAAGAGCACGAATATGGCTTCACGCCATTTGATGTCGATATCAGTGAGGCAATGAAGGAAGGAAACAACCACCTGAAAGTAGAGGTGGACAATAGCCTCGAACCCAACTGCCGCTGGTATTCGGGATCCGGGATCTTCCGTGATGTGAGCCTTGTGCAGAAAGACAAGGATCACATCACAAAGTTTCAAGTGAAGACCCTGCAATACGATCCGGCAGTGATCGAAGTCGAAGCTGAGACTTGTGAAAAATCAAAGGTCCTGGTTGAGATCTTTGACAAAGAAAAATGCATCTTCTCAGGAACTCCGGGAAAAATTGAATTGAAGGATGTCCTTCTGTGGAGCGAAGGCGATCCCTATTTATATACGATCAAAGTCTCCAGTGAAAAAGACGAACAGACCATAAAGTATGGCATCCGCAAACTGGAATGGTCTGCGCAAAAAGGATTATGCGTCAACGGCAAGGAAGTGCTCTTGCGCGGTGGCTGTATCCATCACGACCATGGCTTACTTGGGGCGAATGAATACTACGACGCGGAATACCGCAGGATCTCCATTTTAAAAAAGTGTGGCTTCAACGCACTGCGCATGGCCCACAATCCTGCCTCGGAGATACAGATGCAGATCTGCGATGAACTTGGCATCTACGTCATGAACGAGATCTACGATGGCTGGTACATCCCGAAGACCTATCATGATCACTCCCGCTGCTTTGAGAAGACCTATAAAGAAGATCTGAAAGCGATGGTCGATGCATCGTACAATCATCCTTCCATCATCATGTATTCGATCGGCAACGAAGTTTCCGAAACGGCCGATGAACAAGGCGTAAAGACCTGCGGGATCTTAAGGGACTACGTGAAGTCACTCGATGATACAAGACCTGTCACGGCCGGCATCAACGTGCTGCTCAACGTCTACTCCAATCTTGGCATGGGCGTCTATAAGCAGAAAGGTGAATATAAGCCGGAACCATTAGAGAAAAATAAGGAATACGAAGACAAGCTTGTCGGCTCCGCCTTCTTCAATATGACGGCGCAGAAACTTGGAAAACTGCTCTTCTTTATGTCAAAGGGAAAAAAGGGCGACAAGGCCTGCAAGGGTGCAGCGGAGAACCTCGACATCATCGGGCTCAACTACGCATCTTCAAGATATGACGATGATGCAAGGAATTATCCAAACAGGATGATGGTCGGCTCAGAGACGATGGTGGCCGATCTTCCTTACAACTGGAAGAGGGTCAAAAAATACCATCAGCTCATCGGCGACTTTGTCTGGTCCGCCTGGGATTATCTGGGAGAAGCCTGCGTTGGTGACTGGACATATCCTTCCTACAAGGGACTGCCACTTCTTGCGGGACAAGGCATGATCGATATCTGCGGCAAGCCTCTGGCTTCGATGTATTTCATGCAGGTGGTCTGGGGCCTCCGGCAAAAGCCGTTCATCGGTGTCAGTCCTTTGAATCACGATGGCGAGATGCCGCACAAGGGCTCCTGGCAGTTCACCAACGTCATCGATTCCTGGACCTGGGATGGTTATGAAGGAAAAAAGGCACATGTTGAAGTCTACGGACCAGGGGAAAAAGCGGAGCTGCTGCTCAACGGCAGGCGGATAGGCATTAAAAAAAATAGGGACTTCAAGGCACATTTCCATTGTCCTTATGAAAAAGGAGAACTTAAGGCAAGATCCCTGGATAAAAATGGAAAGATCATCAGCGAACATGTATTATACAGCGGCAAGGAAGAAACGATCCTGAAGATCGAAAAAGAAGAGGGTAAAGAGACTGAGCTCATCTATCTCAAGATCCGCTTCTGCGATGAAGAGGGAAACTTAAAACCGTATATCGAAAAGGAAGTCAGACTGCAGGTCTTTGGCCCGGTGAAGCTGCTGGGCTTTGGATCGTCTCTGTGCAAGAGCGATGAACGCTTTGACTGTGACAGACATCATGCCTATCGGGGAGCCTTGCAGGCGATATTAAAGAAAACAGGAGAACAGGGTACAGCTCTTATTGAAGCATATTGTGAGGGCTATGATAAGGCAGATTTAAAGATCGAGGTGAAAGAAAGTGAAAAGTGAAGGTATCTTAAGTAAAGGTCTGTTTGAAAAGAAATTCATGGATTCGAAGACGGATCCGGATAAGGTCGACCGCAAGGAGAGGATCCTTGGCCATCTGATCGGCCCTTTAGGTACGATCTTCGTCGTCAATACGATCGCGGCACTGGTGGAGAAATTCTTCACCCAGCAGACCGGTGCGATGTATGGCGCAGGCAATGTCGATATGATCATGAAGATGGGCGGTACCTATGAAGTCGTCATGACGATCGCCAAGATCCTTGCGGTCTTTACAGGTCTTTTCAATGGCTGGCTCTTACAGAAGACAAAGTCAAGACAGGGAAGACTGCGTCCATGGAACCTGATCTTCGGTCTGGTCTCCATTGCGACAGGCTGTCTGATCTTCCTTTTTGCCGGAGAGAATCTTGGAACGAACTACTGGTATTATTTCTTCTTCTTACTGATCGTCTATCATACGGAAGGAAGCTGTTTCTTCTACCTTTACAGAGATAACATCGTTTCCCTTTCAACCAGAGATCCGGATGAAAAGGCAAGACTGCAATACTTCCGCAAACTTTCCTGGACGCTGTTATCCGGCATCATCATCGGCATGATCATCAACATGGTCGTCCTTCCTTTATGGCTGGAAAATGACATCACCGGTTATCCGAAGCTCATGCTGGGACTATCTTTAGTTGCGATCCCGTTGTTGCTGGTGGAATACTTCTACACCAGGGAGCGAGTCATCGAAGATGTTGCCCTGGAATCCGATCTTGCCAAAGAAAGTGATATCCCGGTCAAAGAACAGTTAAAAGCTCTGTTAAAGAATAAATACTATGTCTGCCTGACGATCGTTGCGATCGTCATGAATATCGCCGACAACTTCAAAGGCGGAAACGTTCAGTACTTCTATGTCAAGTTTTTGCTGGGCGGCGATCAGAACCCGATGATGTATACGATCTTCCAGGTCGTAACGGGTATCCCCGCAGGTATCGGTGCCTTCATCGTCTATCCGCTGGCAAAGAAATACGGCATCAAAAACGTCACGGTCGTCGGTTATGCGATGTGGCTGATCGGAAGCCTGATCGGTTTCCTCTTCCCGAGACAGATGGTCCCGGTCATGGTCGGCGGTTTCATCAAGAATGTGGGCATGCTGCCAAACGCCTATGTCACGGCAACCTTGATGTGCTACGCATTCGATTCGATCGAAGCCGATTCCGGTTATCGTCTGGAAGGTCTGATGGGCGTTTCGATCATTGCAGCTTTGAACTCCTTGCTGGCAGCACCGTTTGCCGGAGGCTTTGAATCGGTGTTATTGAAGCTTGGCTTTGTCGATGTCAATGGCATCACGCCGTCCAATGAAGTCATACAGTTTATCGTCTATGCATTCTATCTCTGCGACATCATCCTTTCGGTCGTCGCGCTGATACTGATCCCGAGAGTCGATGTTGAAAAACATATGCCTGAGATCGATGCGGTTCTCGAAGAAAGAAAACAAGAAGCACTGGAATTAAAAACAGAAGAACAAAACTGAGATGAACGATGAATCCGATCCTTCCTGAAAACGAATATATGCCGGATGTGGAAGCTCATGTCTTTGATGGCAGAGTCTACCTCTATGGCAGTCATGATGGCGCTGACGGCAAACGCTTTTGTGAGAATGACTATGTGATGTATTCTTCCGATATCCATGATCTCAAAAACTGGACATACCATGGGATCTCGTATCGCAAGGATCAGGATCCCCATTCGATCAATGAAGATCAGGTCGACTTCTATGCGCCGGACTGTGTCAAAGGAAACGATGGCCGCTACTATCTGTATTATGTGGCGATGGGTCCCAATACCATCAATTTCGGTCCGATCTCCGTCGCTGTGGCAGACAGACCGGAAGGCCCGTTCAGCTATTATGGCGATGTTCATTACAAAGACGGATCGGCCATGAAAAAGTATCTGACCAATGACCCGACTATACTCAACGATGAGGGAAGGATCTGGCTCTACTATGGCTGGGGACTGGGAAGAGATTTCAGCAATCCCCTGCTGAAGGGCTTGTATGATTTCGTCTTAAGTAAGATCACGATGCGTAGCCTCAAAGAGATCAAGGAAACAAAACCAAGTATCCTGTCCTGTGCCGTTTGCGAACTGGAGGAGGATATGCTGACGATCAAGGAAGGCCCGAAGGCCGTTCTTGATTCAAAGACCACGGCAGATAAAAAGGATGAACTATATCATCATGCCTTCTATGAAGCGCCTTCGATCCGCAGGCTCAAGGATCTCTATTATCTGGTCTATTCCTCGGGCGAAAACAACGAGCTCGCCTATGCAGTATCGAAGTATCCGGATCATGGATTCAAGTGTAAAGGCGCGATCATCTCCAATGCGGATCTGGGCTATCAGGGAAACCGGCAGCCGAAAAACAACGCCTCAACGATTCATGGAAGCATTGAATGCATCAATGGCACATACTATGTCTTCTACCACCGTGCGACCAACAATACGGATTATTCAAGACAGGTCTGCATGGAAAAGATAGAGATCAGGGAAGATGGAAGCATCGAGCAGGTCGAGATGACCTCAAGCGGCATCGAAGATGCACTAAAAGGAAAAGGAAACTACAGCGCAGGCATCTGCTGCAATCTGATCACACCAAAGCCGATCCGTATCGGACTTGGCAAACAGCAGAAACTTCCACGCATTGCCCAGAAAAATGACAGGCTCTATCTGGCGGATCTGAGTGAGGGCACAAAGGCCGTGTATAAGTATTTCGATCTGTCTGAAACAGAAAGTATGAAAGTGATCTACGAAGGAGATGCACAATTATTCATCAATGGCATCCCTCTGGATCAAAACAGAGAAGTAAGATCAAACAAAGAAAGACATTCGGTCATTACGATCGAAGTCGTGAAAGGGAATTGCGATATTTATCGTATCGAATTCCGATAGAAAGGTGATGGATTATGGCAAGATTCAGGATCTATGGCAACCGCACAAAGCAAGAGACAGCTTTGGAAAAAGACAACCGTGAGATCGCAAAAAAGATCGCTGCAGAAGGTTTTGTGCTTCTGGAAAACAATGGTGTCCTGCCACTCAAAAATAAGAAGATCGCCTTATATGGAAACGGCGCCCGAATGACCGTCAAGGGCGGTTCGGGAAGTGGCGATGTGCGTGAACGCTGCAGCGTCAATATTGAAGACGGATTAAAAAACAACGGCTTTGTCATCGCAAACACAAACTGGCTCGATCGTTTTACGAAGTCCTATGAAAACGATGTCCGCGAATATAAAGACACCGTTGAGAAAGCCATCAAAGGCTATCCGTTCTGGAAAGTCATGGATATGTTTAAGAAGATCGGTGAATTCAAACTCGACTATCCGATCGGCGATACGATCAAAAAAGAAGATCTGAGCGATGCTTCGGACACCTGTATCTACGTCGTTGCCAGACAGGCAGGTGAAGGCTTTGATAGGAAGATCGAAAAGGGCGATTATCTTTTATCGGATCTTGAAACAGAAAACCTGAAGATCTGCCGCAGCCACTATGAAAAACTGATCGTCATACTCAACTGCGGTTCTTCTCTCGACATGGGTGAATTGAGCAAAATTCAGGCAGATGCCTTAGTTTATTATGGGCAGGCAGGTGAAGAAGGCGGTAATGCCTTAGGCGAAGTGTTGTCCGGCAAAGTCTCATTCTCCGGCAGACTGACGGATACCTGGGCAAAGTCTTATGAAGACTATCCGCTTTCCAAGATCACTCATGATGAAAAACCTGAAGAAGATTACAAGGAAGGCATCTATGTCGGCTATCGCTATTTCGATGCGAAGAAGATCAAGCCATACTATCCGTTTGGCTATGGCTTGTCCTATACAAGCTTTGAGACAAAGCATCTTTCGACCAAAGTGAATGGAAGTGAAGTAAAGCTTTCCGTTGAAGTCACCAATACCGGTACGTTTGAAGGCAAACACACTGTCTTTTCCTTCCTGTACAAACCAAACAGGAAGTATAAGGGTGAACTTAAGAACCTGAGCGCTTTTGAAAAAACTGAGACCTTAAGCCCGAAAGAGTCACAGACACTGGAACTTTGTTTCGATGTCAGAGACTTTGCGCTCTACGATGAACAACAAAGCAGTTTCCTTCTTGAAGCCGGAAACTATGGCGTATCTTTCGGGTGCGATGCATTACATGATGAGGTGGTCGCTTGCTTAAGCTTAAACGAAGAAACGATCACAGAAAGATGTAAGAATATACTTCCAAATCCAAGAACCTTTGAAGATCTAGTGATCGATACTGATCCTCTCGATCTTAAAGGGCTTCCGTGCTTTGAGCTTCACGCTGATACGAAAACTAATGATTATCAATATACGCTGCCGGAAGTTTCGGATACCGTCAGGAATTATCTGAATACGTTGAGTGAAGAAGAACTGGCGATGTTTGCGATGGGCGGCGGTTATTTTACCAAGCTCTATATCAAAGTCCTGGGAGCCTGCGGCAACACCACCAGCAATCTCCTGAATAAAGGCATCCCGAACATCATCATGTCCGATGGCCCGGCCGGCATCAACATCATGCCTGAGACGGCTTATTCCAGATCGGGTTCCACCCGTTATATCGATGACATCCCGGAAGAATGGAAATGGGGCTGGCTCAAAAAGGTCATGCCGAAGATCCGCTTCATCTATGCAGGAAAGAAAGATACGCTCTGTTATCAGTACTGCACCGCTTTCCCGAATGCGACGCTGATGGCACAGACCTTCAATACGAAACTGATCGAGGAGGCAGGAGAAGGCATTGGAAAAGAGATGCTGAACATGGGCATCACCCTGTGGCTGGCACCGGCACTCAATATCCATCGCGATCCGCTCTGTGGCAGGAACTTCGAATACTATTCGGAGGATCCGATCGTATCCGGCAAGATGGCGGCAGCCATGTGCAAGGGCGTACAGTCCAATAAAGGCGTTGGCGTTACGATCAAGCACTTTGCCTGTAATAATAGGGAAAATGAGCGAACGAAGGTCTCTTCCAACTTATCGGAACGCACATTAAGGGAGATCTATCTCAAGGGCTTTAAGATCGCCTGCAAGGAAAAGCCATGGGCACTCATGTCTTCCTATAACCGCATCAATGGAATCTATTCGCCAAACTGCAGAGATCTTCTGATCGATGTGCTACGATGTGAATGGGGCTATGAAGGCCTTGTGATGTCGGACTGGGATGCGGTCGAGCAGTGTTCTTTCATTGAAGCCGTCAAATGCGGCAACAACATGATCATGCCGGGCACCAAAAAGACCTATGAGACACTGTGTACTGCCATCAAGGAAAAGAAACTGACAAGGAAAGACCTTGAAGTTTCAGCCCTCTACGCTTTGAAGATGATCTTTGAAGCAAAGACAACAGAAGATTTTTTGAAGGAGAACAGATAAGGATGAATTTTCCGGAAGGATTTTTATGGGGTGCAGCGACCGCATCCGCACAGATCGAAGGCGGATGGGATGAGGATGGAAGGAGCCCTTCCATCTGGGATGTCGCACCAAAAGGAAAGATCAAAAATGATGAGGATTGCCATACATCCTGCGATCACTATCATCTCTATAAAGAAGATGTGAAACTGATGAAACAGCTGGGACTAAAGTCCTATCGCTTTTCTGTGTCCTGGTCCCGTATCCAGCCACAAAGAGGGAAGATCAATGAGAAGGGCATCGCCTTTTATTCGGATCTGATCGATGAACTTCTGAAAAATGACATCAAGCCTTTGCTGACTCTCTATCACTGGGATCTGCCTGTCTGGGTACAAGAGGAAGGCGGCTGGCTCGACCAGAGGATCGTGAAGACCTTTGAAGAGTATACGCGTATACTCGTCGATGCCTTTTCGGATCGGATCACCTGCTGGATCCCGATGAATGAGCCGCAGTGCTTCATCATGAACGGACATATGACCGGTGCGCACGCGCCATTCATGAACAGATATCTCTCGCTTCCGAAACTGACGGAAAACTGTCTGATGGCTTTCCATGCATCCTGCGAATGTATCAGAGCTCACGCAAAACAAAGACCGCTGATCGGCATTGCCATGGCGGCGAGCTGTTTCGTTCCGGAAAATGAAAGTGCGCAAGCGATCGAAAAGGCGAGGAAGGATTCCTTTTCGAAGGGCTCCGGTCTGATGAACAATCTCTGGTGGGCAGCGCCGCTACTTGAAGGAAGAGCACCAAGGGCTTATGGGATCTATAAGGTCCATGAAAAGTATCTTCCTTTGATGAAAACAAAACTCGACTTCATCGGTCTGAACACTTATTCGCCATTCACGAACAACTGGTATGGACGGGATGATTCTGTTTCAGCCGATCGAAAGAATTCCCTTGGCTGGGTCAATGATGGAAGATGCTTATACTGGTCCATCCGTTTCTGGAATGAGCGCTATCATCTTCCGATCATCGTTACGGAAAACGGGATGTGCGATGAGGATGTCCTGACCGATGGCAAAGTCCATGATAAAAAGCGGATCGGCTTCCTGAAAGATTACCTTGGAAATCTTGCCAGGGCTGTAGAAGAAGGCTATCCGGTGATTGGCTATCAATACTGGTCACTGATGGATAACTTTGAATGGGCAGAAGGCTATAAGCCGAGGTTTGGTCTCATCTATGTCGATTTCAGGACAAAGAAGCGTTATCTCAAGGATTCCGCTTACTGCTATCGGAAAGTCATTGAAAGTAACGGCAGATACATTGAAGAGCTTTAAGCTCTTTTTTTCGTATGTTCAAATTTTTGGCCAGGGTATTTTGAAAAAAGAGATAAGCTGAAGATGAAGGAGGACGATCATGAAGAAAGCAGAAAAACTGAGCGATCTGAATATCGGACAGGTCATCTATGACGACGAAAGCGGAAAGCGCAAGTATATCGTGAAGTCTCTTGAGAACAAGCTTGTCCCTTACGTCATCGCGACAGACAACAGCTGTCACACTCTGTACAAAGGTGTGTGGTTCAAGGAAGCCTGAGTGAGCAGTGTTGTTCTGGAAGTGATAAAATAGTACCAGAGGAGAGTAAATTATAATATGAGCAAGTACGATGTTTTAGCTCAGCCTTACAAGATCTGTAATGTTGAGATCAAAAACCGCTTCACTGTCATCCCAATGACGATGGGCGGTCTTTCGTATGATGAGGAAGGCGGTTTTTCCGACAACCTGATCAATTATTTTGAACTCAGAGCAAAAGGCGGTTTTGGTCTGATCATCCCTGGTGCGGCAGCGACTGACTACCATGTCGACCCGTATTCCGCTTTGGGACCTAATGTCAACACCAACAAACACTGGCAGGAACGTGCCAAAGTCCTGACAGAAACCGTCCACAAACATGGCACAAAGATCTTCTGCCAGCTCACGATGGGCTTGGGCAGAAATTATCCGGGCCTGCCGGGGCCTTCCGAGAACCCGGTCTGGAGAAATCCGAATGAAAAATGTCCGGTCCTGACGAGGGAGCAGATCAAACAGAAGATCGCCGATATGATCGAAGGTGCTGTCGTCGCCAAGGAATGCGGCTATGACGGCGTTGAGATGCATGCGATGCACTGGGGCTATCTGCTCGATCAGTTCGGCATGGCATTCTTCAACAGAAGAGATGACGAATACGGCGGATCCCTGGAAAACAGACTTCGTGCTGCAAAAGAGCTTGTTGAAGGCATCCATGAAAAATGCGGCAGAGACTTCCCGGTCGGTATGCGTCTTGGCTTGAAGACTTACATCAAGGACTTTGACAAGGCAACTTTGACAGGCGAAGAAGAAGTCGGAAGGACCTTGGAAGAAGGCGTTGAGATCGCCAAACTTCTGGAAAGCTATGGCTATGACTTCCTGGATGTCGATACGGGTACTTATGATGCGTTCTATTATGCCTGCCCGCCGATGTACAATCCGCAGGGCTTCATGATCCCGCTGGCTGCCAAGGCAAAGGCGGTGACGAATATTCCGATCATTGCCGGCGGCAGGATGCAGGATTACGATCTGGCTGCTGAGGCAGTCGAAAAGGGTGAGATCGATGCGGTCGGTCTTGGCCGTCCATCGCTTGCCGATCCGGATTATCCGAATAAGGTCATGGCCGGTGAGGTCGAAAAGATCCGTCCGTGTATCGGCTGCAATATGGGCTGCTTCAGAAGATGTGTTGAGACGGGTGAACCGGTCTCCTGTGCCGTCAACCCGCAGGCCGCAAGAGAGCTCGTCATGGGTCTTAAACCTGGTAACGGCGAAAAGAAGGTCGTCGTTGTCGGCGGCGGTATCGCCGGTATGGAAGCCGCAAGGACTTCTGCCTTAAGAGGCTATAAAGTCACGCTGTTTGAAAAGTCCGATCATCTTGGCGGACATGTCGTTGAGGCCGGCGCTCATTCCTTCAAGAGTGAGATCGCAAAACTCAACAAGTGGTACCAGAATGAACTCAAGGAACTTGGCGTAGATGTCAAGCTGAACCACGAACCTTGCATCAACTGCATCAAAAAACAGGAACCGGATGCCATCATCCTGGCAACAGGTACGGATGTTTCAATGCCGCTGATCCCGGGTCTTGACAAGGCCATCACATCGCTTGATGCGATCGATCATCCGGAAAAACTCGGAAACAAGGTCGTCATCGTCGGCGGTGGTCTGGTTGGCTGTGAGATCGCACTTGATGAAGCGAACCACGGCAAGGATGTCACAGTGATCGAAGCACTCGATGACATCATGGCAGCAGGCGGTGCCAGTGCACCTTATCCGAACAAGCAGATGATCTGTGACCTGTTTGAAAACAAGGGCGTCAAAGTCTACACTTCCACAAAACTCGTTGAAGTGACCGATTCCGGCATCGTTGCCGAAAAAGCGGATGGCACAAGAGTGAACTTTGAAGCTGACAGCGTCGTTTCCGCACTTGGCTTCAGGCCGACACCAAACCTCAAGGAAGAATGGAGCGAGCTTGGCGTGCCGATGTGTGAAGTTGGTGATGCAACAGGTGCTGCCACGATCATGAAGGCGATCTGGGAAGCTTACGAGGCTGCAAACAACATTTAAGGATATTCATTACAGAACATAAACAGAAAGAAGGGATCGAAAGGTCTCTTCTTTTTTTGAAATATTTGAGGAATCTGATCGCTTCCTGAAAATAATGTAATGCAAGGAACCCTCACATCGATAATGTAAATACAAATATATATGTATAAATATGCATTTACATAAATAAGAAAAAAGGGTATAGTAAAGGAGGAAGAAATGCGTATTGAATGGGATCAAAACAAAAATGAGCTCAACAAAATAAAGCATGGCATCAGATTTGAACAAGTATTAGATATTTTTTTGATGAAGGCATGATAATGAGATATGATTGGCTGCATTCAGTGCGTGAGGATGAAAGATTTATTGGGATCGGAAGGATTACACAGGGCCATTTTGCAACAGTTGTATTCCAAGAAAAAGAAGATTCAATCAGGATTATAAGTGCCAGAAAAACATCTTCGAGTGAGAGGAAAGAGTATTATGACCAAAACATCAGACATTCAGTATCGTAAACAAAACAGAAATGATGAAAAAGAACTTCAGGAATTTGAACGATTCAATGAAACTTTCGAAGATCCCGAGATCCCTGAACAGAGTGAAGAACAATTAAAGGAATTCTCACTTGCCAAAGAGATCCATCCGGAATGGTTCAAGCCAAAGAAGGTGACCATCACCATCCGGATCGATGTCGATGTTTTGAACAAATACAAGTCCATGGGCAAAGGCTATCAGACAAGGATGAATGCCGATCTGCGCAAAGCGGTCGGTCTGAAGTAAAGAAAAAGTTCACGAAGGGAAACTGAAATTCCTGATCGTGAACTTGTTTTTTTGTTTACTCGCCCCAGATCTCGACGATCTTTTCTTTGATGCGTCTTGCCTCAGCCGCCGGATCTTTGGCGCCGCGGATGGAACGTCCGAAGATGAAGCAGGATACCGGAATGCCTCTGAAGAGCTCGAGCTCATCGTAGCCGATCGCACCGGCTGCACAGACATCGACGTCGTATTCGCAGAGTTTCTTCAGGACTTCGATCTCTTCCGGTGTCCAGGTTCCCGGCAGGTCACCGGAATGCTGGAGGGTGAGCTGGGAGATGCCGTTTTCGATCCACATCGGGATATCATCGAAGGACCAGTGGCCATAAAGCTCCATCTGCAGTTTCGTGTTCAGGCCTCTTGCCTTGACTTCATCTCTGACGGAAGTGATCGTGCCTTTTTCACAGGCACAAAGGATCGTCGTATAATCCGGTTTTCCTTCCAGCAACATGCCGGAGATCTTCTTGCCGGCATCGACGATCTTGAAATCGGCGACTAATGGTTTTTCAGGGTACATCTCGCGGAAGAGTTTGACGACTCTTGCGCCTTCCTGGGCGATCAGGCAATAGCCGGTCTCGATGATGTCGACTTCATCGACCACGCCGCCCTGGCAGGCTCTGATGGCCTGTTCGGTGTTGTCACAGTCCAATGCTAATTGAATTTTTGGTCTCATATCATTCTGCTCCTTATGAATTCACTGATCATTTTTATATCCGGATGATGATCTTCTTCGTACCAGCACTCCGATACCAGATATTTTCTGTAATCGGCCTCTTTCAGGTAATCGAAGATCGCATCGAAGTCGACTTTGCCTTGCCCATAGCCGATATTGTGTTCGTTATGATAAATAGCGTCTTTGATGTGTATCGCTTCGATATGCTTTATACCGTCTTTGAGATCCTGCAGCGGGTCAAAGCCATTGTAGACGATATTTCCCGTATCGGCGTATTCCTTCAATAAAGGATGGCCGATCTCTTCGATAAACGGGACTAGTTTGGAAGATGTGTTGAAGTGATCCACATCTTCAAGGACTTCGATGGCCAGGATGATCCCAAAGTCCTTGTCAAATTCAAGGACTTCTTTGATGCCTTCTTCATAAAGCTTCTTTGTTTCCGTCGTCGAAGCTTTCTGATAGACATCGTAGGCTGTTAACTGTATGAGCTTAACACTAAGCTTATGGGCTAATACGATGGCTCGTTTGATGATATTGATGCCTTCATCGCGTTTTTCAGGGTCACCGATCGGATAATAACGGTTGGCGGATAAAGTCATCGTTTCGATGGACATGTCATACTTTTTGGCACAGTCTTTGATCTCCTTTATCTGCGCATCGGTATAGTCAAGCTTGTTTAATCGGTTCTTGTCGATCGAAAGTTCGATGAAATCATAGCCGGCTTCCTTCGCTGCTGCGTAGGCTTCATCCCAGGAAAGGGATGGGAGTGCTTTTTCGTAAATGCCTAATAAGTTGTTCATAGCCGTGATAATGAATGGCTCACTTTTTCAAGTGAGCCATATTCGTAAAACTTGTTTTTACAGGAATGCGCGGAACGGCAGGTTGATATCCTCAGTGAAGACATCTTCGAAGCCTCTGTTGTGATGGTATTCGAGTTTGTCTTTGTCATCCGGATATGTGAAGTGTCCGCCGACTTCCCAGATGAACGGTTTGAACTTGTACTGCAGTCTGTGTCTTCTCATTGCCCAGAGAACTAAGATCTCTTTGGTGTCAGCCTGGAAGTTCGTCCACAGATCATGGTGATAAGGGATGACGACCTTGCAGTTGAGGTTTTCAGCCATTCTTAAGATATCGGAAGAAGTCATCTTATCGGTGATGCCTCTTGGGTTTTCGCCATAGGAACCGAATGCGACGTCGATCTTGTATTCATTGCCGTGTTTTGCGTACAGGTTGCCGAAGTGGCTGTCGCCGGAATGATAGATCGTGCCAGCCGGAGTTTCGATGATGTAAGATACAGCTCTTTCGTCCATATCGCGGCCGAAGTTTTCGATGTGCGTCAGATCGCCTGCAGGCGGATTCGTGATCAGGATCGTACGGTCGAGGGATTCGACAGCGTGGATCTTGATGTCACCGACTTCGACGACATCACCTGGTTTGACAGTGACGAGTCTTTCTTCAGGAACACCCCATTTTCTCCATAAGTCTGTTGCAAACTTCGGGCCGATGAATGGGATCGGTTTTTCAACGTTCTGTAAGATCGCAGCAGCGACGTTGACATCGATGTGGTCGGAATGCGTGTGTGAGGCAAGGAGCGCATCGAGCTTCTTGATCTTGAACGGATCAAGGACACAAGGGATGGCCCTTAAGTTCGGCTGCATCGTTCTGGCGCCGGACATTCTGGCCATCTGGTGATCCGGATCGATCATCTTGACGGAACCGTCGTCGTTGTAGTGAGTCTTTTTGCCAGTCGAGCACCATAAGTCGACCATGATGTCGGTGTTTCCTTCAGACTTGACCCAGATACCGGTGTTGCCTAACCACCACATTTTGAACTTGCCGGCTTCGCACTTCGTGTCGGCGATCTCTTCGTTGAGGTAGGTACCCCACTCAGGGAAAGTAGAAAGGATCCACTTTTCGCGAGTAATGTCATTTACGTTTGGCATGAATTATCCTCCTTTTGCTGATAAATGATCATCATGATATTTGTCTAACTTAATTCTATTATTAAAATGCAGTCTGTGAAAGACGATTTTATGATCAATTAAACGATTATATGAAGGATTCTGCGCATAAACAACTATTTTAATAATGAATCTGTTATAACATTTCTAGAGGAAAAAAGATGTACGAATACGAGAAATCTTTGATCATGAAGGCATGTATGCGCATGAAGGAGTACAGGCTCATTTCACTGACCGGAGGCAACATTTCCCTGAAGATCGACGATGATACTTATATCATGACGCCATCAGGGATGCTGTACGAAGACATGGAGATCGCTGATCTTTGTGTTGTCGATCATGAGGGAAAGCTCAAAGAAGGCTTTCGCAAACCGACTTCGGATGCTGCGGCTTTGATCTATATTTACGATCATATGCCAAAGGTAAGAGCGACCATCCATACCCATCAGCCCTATGCAACCGCTATCGGAATGAACAACGATTCACTTCCGGCCTGCATGGTGACCCTGATCGATGCAAATCATGCCAGGATCAATGTGGCTCCCTGGACAAAGTCACAGGATATCGGCATGGGCAAACTTGCCGTCGAATATGCCGGGGATGCCAATACGGTCATCATGAAGCATCATGGCGTCATCAGTTTCGGAAAAGATCTGGAAGAAGCCCTGTATGCGGCGGTATATCTTGAAGAAGCAGCCAAGACCTATTGCATGGCCCGGATCATGGGTTCGGTGCCGGAATTGAGCGATGAACAGATCGCGGATGAGGCGGCTGGCTGGGAAGTTTACGGACAACGCTAGTATAATTGATCATTTATTTCATAAAGTGTTCATATACTTGTATTGTTAAGCGCTTACAAAGATTGTATAATTTGTTTATCTTTTAAAGAAACAGGAGAATTCATATGTTATTAAAAGACATCGTTGAAGCTAACCATTATCTTTTCACTGATTCTTTTGAATCCTGGCAGGACTCCATCTATGGCGCAGCACAGCCACTGGTTGATGATGGAACTTTAGACAAGGAATATCTCGACAAGATCATCGAGAATGTCAACACCTATGGTCCTTACTTCATCATCATGCCGGATGTCGCTATGCCTCACTCAACTTTAGGTGGAGCAGGCTGCCACAAGACAGCCATCGGTTTCTGCAAAGTAAAGAAGCCGGTCGTCTTCGATCCGGAAGATGAGACAAAAAATGCCAGACTGTTCTTCACGCTGGCAGCTGTTGATAACGACAAGCACCTTCAGAACATGGTGCAGTTATCAGAGATGCTGATCAAAGATGGTATCGTAGAAGATCTTTTAGCCGCTGAAACAAAGGAAGATCTTCTTGATATAGACAAAAAATATTCAGAATAACACAAAAGGGGGAAAAGAATGAATATTTTAATGACGATTTGGGAGTATTTTGCAAATAACTTCCTCAAGACTCCGGCTTATTTTATCGGTTTAATCACGGTAATCGGCTACATCCTTCTGAAAAAGCAGTGGTATGAAGTATTCTCAGGCTTCATCAAGGCAACTGTAGGTTACAAAGTACTCTTAGTCGGTTCCGGTGGCTTATCCAGCACATTCAAGCCGATCATCACCGCCTTATCCAACAAGTTTGGTATCGACGCTATGATCCTTGACACATATGTTGGTCAGGTCGCTGCACAGGGTGCTATCGAAACTGTCGGCAGATCCTTCGGTCAGGTCATGATCCTGCTGCTGATCGCCTTCATCTTCAACATCCTCTTAGTCCGTTTCCAGAAGGTCACTAAGTTAAGAGCCGTCTTCACAACTGGTCACGTTCAGACGCAGCAGGCTACATTCGCATTCTGGATCTTCTTGACTTGCTTCCCGCAGTTAGGCGATACTCCGATGCTGATCTTAATGGCTATCTTACTCGGCTTGTACTGGGCTGTCGGTTCCAACCTGACTGTTGAAACTGCACAGAGATTAACGGATGGCGCAGGCTTCTCCGTAGCTCACCAGCAGATGTTCGGTATTGCGATCTATGAATGGCTTGGCGGCAAACTGTTCGGCGGCAAGACCGGTCATGGCAAGTCCTTCGAAGAATATGAATTACCGGGCTGGTTATCCATGTTCAACGAAAATACTGTTTCCACTTCTATCCTGATGTTACTGTTCATCGGTACGATCATGATCATCACAGGCAAGGAAGCATTATCTGCAGCAGGCGTTGCAATGCCTAACGGAAGCTTCTTATTCTGTATCCTTGACAACTCCTTGGCGTTCGCTGTCTACATGGCAGTCTTACAGCTTGGTGTTCGTATCTTCGTCGGTGAATTGACAAACTCTTTCCAGGGTATCTCCAACAAGCTCTTACCGGGTGCTGTTCCGGGCTTAGACTGTGCGGCTTCTTACGGTTTTGGTTCTCCAAACGCTGTCACATTCGGTTTCATCTTCGGTGCTATCGGTCAGTTCCTGGCTATCGGTATCCTGATCTTAACGAAGTCTCCGGTCATCGCACTGGCAGGATTTGTCCCTGTATTCTTCGATAACGCAACGATCTCCGTTTACGTTAACGCTAAATCCGGTGCAAAAGCTGCTATGCTGGCTGCATTCATCAACGGTCTGTTACAGGTGTTCTGCTCTGTATGGGCTGCTCAGTTCTTCGCACTCGACGGTGTCACTGTCTTAACACAGACTGTCAACGCAAAGGGCTGGATGGCAATGTTTGACTGGGCTGTAATCTGGCCGATCTTCGGTGTCATCATGCACTACCTGAAGTATGTCGGTGTCGCTGTTATCGTTGTGATCTTACTTGCGATCCCGCAGTTACAGTACAGAAGAGATCCGGAAGGCTACTTCTTATGCGTCTCTGATTACGAAGCTTATAAGAAACACGTAGAAGAATTAAACGCTAAAAAATAGTACAATTAATTTATAAAAAGAAAAGAGGTAAAATTTATGATTAAAGTATTGGTTTGTTGTGCAAGCGGCTCCGGCACAAGCATGATGATGAAGCTCACTGCAGAGAAGGCCTGCAAGGCTCTTGGCGTCGACGCTAAGGTCGAACACGCTCCGATCGCGGAAGCAAAGTCTTCAGCTAGGAACTTTGATATAGTTATTACTTCTCCGGCTTTCGTTTCAACATTTGATTCTATCAAGGATCGTGTTAAGATCGCTGCAGTAAAAAATCCGCTCTCACAGCCGGAATATGTCAATGCATTAAAGGAAAGCGGTCTTGTTAAGTAAATGAAAACTGAATAGGGGCTGTTTACAGCCCCTTTTCTTAATCAAAAATTTCAGGGAGAAACTAATATGAAATTTGAAAAAACACATCTTGATGACATCGTCAGGTGTTATTGTACAAGTCATATCGTTATCGACGGAAAGCTCTATGCTTTCTTTGCATCAGAGAATCCGAATTCGGAATGCTATTCCTATACTGGTGAACATTTTGAAAACAAAGAGACGGTCTGGAAAGATGACCGCGGCGGCTGTATGTCCATCATCCCGTTCAAGGAAAGAACAGGTGAATTTTTAGCTGTCAACGAATTCTATCTGAAGATCTCTCCTTCCGCTTCAAAGCTCGTCTGGGGCAAGAAGACGGAAGACGGCTGGAAGGTCAAAGACGTCTTCAATCTTCCATACCTTCACCGTTTTGATATCTACAATGTCGATGGCAAGGATTATGTCATCTGTGCGACGATCGCCAGAGACAAGGCCAGCAAGGAAGACTGGTCAAGACCTGGCCAGATCTATGTCGGCGAGATCCCGGCTGATCTCGAAAACGAAAACATCGTCCTGAGACAGATCGGTGATGGTTACTACAGAAACCATGGCTATTCCAGAGGCACATATGAAGGAAGAGACTGCGGTTACTTCGGTTCCGATTACGGGATCGTGCGAGTCACGCCGCCGCATGACGGCAAGGACTGGGAAGTCACCAGGATCTTAGAGGGCAATATTTCCGAAGTTGCCTTGGCCGATATCGATGGCGATGGAAACGAAGAGATCATGACGATCGAACCGTTCCATGGTAACTGCATCCATGTTTATAAACTGAAAGACGGCAAATGCGAAGTCGACTACACTTATCCAAATGAGATCGACTTTGCCCACGCCTTGGTCGGAACGACACTGACCGGCAAACCTTGTTTTGTCGCAGGCATCCGCAGAGTCAATTGCGAAGCTTTCGTTCTGACTTATGAAGACGGCGAATATAAAGTTACGACAGTTGAGACGGGTATCGGCCCGGCCAACCTCGATGTCGTTCATCACGATGGCAGAGAATTCATCTTTGCGGCAAACCATACAAAGAATGAAGCGGCCATCTACGAAGTTAAGGAGGACTGAACATGCTGGAACAGCTCAAGAAAGAAGTATTTGAAGCCAACCTTCTTCTGCCAAAACACGGATTAGTCATCTTTACCTGGGGCAATGTCTCCGGTATCGACAGGGAAAAAGGCCTGGTCGTCATCAAACCAAGCGGTGTCGATTACGACAAGATGACGGCGGATGACATGGTCGTCACGGACCTGGAAGGAAACAGAGTCGAAGGAAAACTCAAACCTTCTTCTGACTTAATGACACACCTTGAGTTCTACAAGAACTTCCCGAACATCGGCGGTGTCGTCCACACCCATTCCATCAATGCGGTTGCCTGGGCACAGGCTGGCAAAGATATCCCGGCTTTAGGCACGACCCATGGTGATTACTTCTACGGTTCCATTCCTTGCACAAGGTATATGACCCCGGAAGAGATCGCGGGAGAATACGAACTCAATACCGGTAAGGTCATCGTTGAAACTTTCAAAGAAAGAAAGATCGATCCTGACCAGATGCCGGCTGTCTTAGTCCATTCCCATGGCCCATTCACCTGGGGCAAGGATCCGTTTGACGCAGTCCACAACTCTGTCGTCTTAGAGGCTCTGTCTGAGATGGCTATGAAGACCTTTGTAGTCAATCCTGAGACTAAGGATATGCAGCAGGAATTACTGGACAAGCACTTCTTAAGGAAACACGGCCCGGGAGCCTACTATGGCCAGGGATAGAAAATACCTGCTTGGCATGTATGAAAAATCCATGCCAATCGAACTGAGCTGGGAAGAAAAGCTCACGGCCTGCAAAAATGCGGGCTTTGACTGGGTCGAGATCTCGATCGATGAGACTGACGCAAAGATCGCAAGACTCGAAGACAGGGAAACGATCGAAGAGATCAAGGCTGCCATCAGAAAGACCGGTGTTCCGATCTATACGATGTGCTTCTCGGCGCAGCGCAAATATTCATTAGGATCTTTGGGCAAAGAAAAACACGAAAAAGCCATGCATATCATGGAAAAGGCTGTCGACTTTGCGGCAGAGATCGGTATCCGTATCATTCAGCTGGCCGGATACGACTGTTACTACGAAGAAGAAAACGAGGAAACCCGCGAAGAATTCATCAAAAACCTGAAGATCGCCTGCAGCATCGCCGCAAGGAAAGGCGTGCTGATGGGCTTTGAAACGATGATGGACCGCAATTTCATCGATACCGTTGAAAAGGGCATGGAATTCGTCAATATCTGTGGCAGCCCATACTTAGGTGTATATCCGGATATCGGAAACCTGGCTGGCGCAAGGCATGACTTCGGCTATGAAAAAACGGTCAATGAAGACCTCAGGACCGGCGCAGGACACATCCTTGCCTGCCATCTCAAGGAGACCAAACCAAAGACCGACCGCAGCGTTCCATGGGGCACAGGCCTGACGGATTACGTCAGCAACCTTCAAGTACTCAAGGAACTGGGCGTACGCATGTTCAACGGTGAATTCTGGAACGATCATCCGGAAGCCTGGGAAGACAATCTGAAGGCTTCCAGTGCATTCCTGCGCGACAAGCTCGATCAGGTCTTTGATGATTAAACTGATCGCCTGTGACCTTGACGGGACAGCTCTGGATTCTTCCAAAAAGCTCGACAGTGGTCTCAAAAAACTCTATCCGAAACTGAAGGAACAGGGGATGGAACTCACCTTCGTTTCCGGAAGGAATGAAGAACTGCTGGAACGCTACATTGATGAACTGGACATCAGCCTTCCTTATGTCACCAACAACGGAGGCAACATCTATCAGGAACACGTCTGCCGGTTCAACGACTACATCCCCGGGGAATACAACGATGTTCTGACGAGGATGCTGGAAAAGCAGGGGATCCCCTTTCGTCTGTTTGCGGATGAAGGAGCCTACGGTTTTAAAAGCACCGCCTTCTTTAAAGAGAGGATGGGCTTATTCAAAAACGTAGGCCTGAAATCCTATCGCAAGGAGCTTGAATTAAAGGATCTTCACATCTATAAAGTGACCTGTGACTTCACAGGCCAGGAAGAAAAGATCGAAGGATTCCTAGAAGAAGTAAAGAAGAACTGTCCGCATATGAATTTCCTCAAGGCGGAGACCAATGTCTATTGTGCCAATTCACTCACGGCCAACAAGGGCGATGCCCTTGAAAAAGTCTGTGAGATGATCGGCATCACGATGGATGAAGTCATGGCCTTTGGTGACAATGGCAACGATCTGCCGATGCTTGAAAAGGCGAAGATCTCAGTCGCCATGGACAATTCACCTGAGGAAGTCAAAGCGCTTTGTGATCATGTCTGCAAGGACAACGATCATCATGGCGTATCGGCATTTTTGAAGGACTATTTTAAACTATAATGATTACGGAGGACATTTGAATCATGGATGTTAATAATTTGAAACAACATGCGCTGAACATCCGCAGGAATATCGTGAAGATGGTCTATGCGGCGCAATCCGGCCATCCGGGAGGATCTCTTGGTGCAGCCGATATTCTCACATATCTCTATTTCGAAGAGATGAACGTCAACAAGGACAACGTCTCTTCCACCGACAGAGACCGCTTCATCCTTTCCAAGGGCCACTGTTCACCGGCTTTGTATGCGACGCTTTCCGAAGCAGGGCTGATGGATGAAGACCTTCTCAAGTTCAGACAGCTCGGAAGCAGACTGCAGGGTCATCCGAACATGAACTACATTGCCGGTGTCGATATGTCGACCGGTTCCTTAGGCCAGGGTATCTCCTGTGCCGTCGGTATGGCTTTGGCCAACAAGCTCGACAACAAGGATCATCGCGTTTACGCACTTTGCGGTGACGGCGAATCCGAAGAAGGTATCGTCTGGGAAGCTTTGATGGCAGCCTGCCACTACAAGCTCGATGATCTGTGCGTGATCTTTGACCAGAACGGCTTACAGATCGATGGCAACGTTCAGGATGTCATCGGACCTCTGCCATTGCTTGACAAGGCTAAGGCATTTGGTGCTGCAACGGTTGAATGCGATGGCAACGACTTCGAATCTTTGAAGAATGCCTTTGAATTCGCAAGACAGACCAAGGGTGTTCCGACAGTCATCATCGCTCACACCGTCAAAGGAAAGGGCGTTTCCTACATGGAGAACAACTATGCATGGCATGGTGCTGCTCCGAAAGAAGAAGATTTCAAGATCGCAATGGAAGATCTGAAGGAGGTCAGATAATATGGCACAAGAGACCAGAGTTGCATATGGCGAGAGATTAGCTGAACTGATCAAGGAAAATGAAAATGTCGTCGTACTGGATGCTGACCTGACAAAGTCCACCAAGACGATCGAAGCCAAGAAGGCCTGCCCGGAAAGACATTTCAATGCGGGTATTGCCGAAGCCAATATGATGGGTATGGCAGCCGGTCTGGCCGCTTCCGGCAAGACGGTATTTGCCTCTTCATTTGCGATGTTTGCCTCAGGCAGAGCCTGGGAGATCATCCGCAATTCCATCTGCTATCCAAACCTCAATGTCAAAGTCTGCGCAACGCACTCCGGCTTGTCTGTCGGTGAAGATGGTGCTTCCCACCAGGCTTGTGAGGATGTTGCGATCATGCGTGCACTTCCGAACATGAAGATCTTCGTTCCTTGTGACCAGTATGAGACCAAGGCGATGATCGACTATGTCGCAAAGATCGACGGTCCTTGTTATGTCCGTATGGGCAGAGGCAAGGTCGAAGATGTCTACAACGAAAACACCGTATTCAATTTCGATAAGGTCGATGTCTTAAGAAAAGGAAACGGCGATGTCGTTCTGTTTGCGATGGGCTTAATGGTCCAGGAAGCTTTGAAGGCAGCCGAAGAGCTCGATGCGACTGTCGTCAACGTCTCTGTCATCAAACCGGCAGATGAAGAAGATATCAAAGAATTGCTGGCAAGCCACAAGAGAGCCTACACGCTTGAAGAGCACTCCGTCATCGGCGGTCTGTTCTCCCTTGTCTCCGAAGTCAAGGCAAGAACGAGCATCACTACACCGGTCACACCGATCGCTGTCAACGACACCTTTGGTGAATCCGGCAAGATGGCTGATGTCTTGAAGAAGTATGGCCTGACAGCTGAACACATCAAGGAAGTCGTCAACGGCTAAGCATAAAAATCAGACAAACACTTAGAAGCGCCTCAAAAGGGCGCTTTTTCTATCACTTTTTCAATGATTCCTGGTAGGTCTCCAGCAGTAATCCGTCATTGATATAGGCATTCAGGTATTTTGGCTTGAGTGCCTTTTCATATGCGTCGGTCAGGACTTTGTATTCGCTTATCGATGCGATGATGACGTTCGGGATGATCAGACAATCATCTTTCTTTCCTTCGACATAGGTGACATAGACCCAGCCTTTCGGGATCGATGTCTGATGCAGTGAGAATTTTTCAATGATCTGCGCATCAAACTTGTTCATATCATTGTCGTAGATCTCGACATTCAGCTTCCAGAAGACGTGATTTTTGAATCTTGCATCCCTGGCAAAGCGGACGAAGGAGCCATCCTTGATCTTGGCCAGGGCAACATCACCATTGGATACGGCCTTGCGGATGAGCCTTTTATCGGCATTGAGATCATAGGCGGAATAGCCGATCGTCAATAAGAACATGAACGCGACAAAACCCAGTATGACAAGCAGGGCATTGTTTTGCCAGCTTTGTCTGGTCTTAAGCAGAAGCACGATCGCTGCGATCTCAACGACGACGATGATGCTGAGCAGAAATGTGGATCTTTTATACAACTTTAATTGCATGTTTTTTACCTCTTCAGTATTGATTGTATCACCGGTACAGATTTGTGTGAATTGTGTGACGATTATGTGAAATGTGTTGAAATCATTTTTTGGATGTCCTACAATCAAATTGTAAGGAGGTTCATAAATAATATGAGCAATTTAATGTTAGGTATAATCCTTGGCTTATGGTCAGGTGTGGCTATGGTCCTGGATTTGTCCGGTTTAGGTATTCGTACTCCTATCATTACAGGTCTCTTAGCTGGTCTTTGCGTAGGTGATGTCGCAACTGGTCTTCAGGTCGGTTCCGTCATGCTGATCAACAGCTTGGGCTTCTACACTTATGGTGGTGCTACGATCCCAGACTTCATCACAGGTTCTATCTTCGGTACAGTCGTTGGTGCTAAGGCAGGCAATGTCGATGCAGGTATCGTCGTTGCACAGGGTATCGCTCTTCTGATGTCAGAAATGGATATCTTAGGCCGTGCTTCCACAACTGTCTTCCAGCATTTAGGTGAAGGTGCACTTGCTCAGAACAATATCCCTAAGTTTGAAACATTCACTCTCTTAGGTGTTCTGCCTTGGGCTTTATCAAGAATGCTTCCGGTCGTATTAGGTATGGTCTTGATCGACAACGTCGTTGCATTGACCAACTTTGCTACAAGCATCGAATGGATCGCTAACGGCTTAAGAGTCGTCGGTAAAGTCTTACCGGCTGTCGGTTTTGCACTTCTGCTTTCCTACATGGATCTTAAGAAGTACTGGCCATTCTTCATCATCGGCTTCGTTCTTTACGCTTACGCCGGTATGGGAACAGTAGCTCTGGCTTTAGTCGGTCTGGCTGCTGCTAGCTTCTTTGTTAAGGGAGGTGTCGAATAATGGCTAAAAAGTTAACACAAGCTGCTTTAAAGAAAGCATGTTCAAGACACAACTGGGCATTACAGTGGTGCTGGAACTATGAAAAGATGCAGGCTGCTGGCTATGCATATGCAATGGTCCCAATCGTAAAAGAATTATATGATGGCAATGAAGAACAGTGCAGACAGCTCGAAAGGCATATGCAGTTCTACAATACGCACCCAGGTGCTTCTGCTTTGATCTTCGGTGCAGGTGTTGCTCTTGAAGAAGGCGGACAGCCGGAAGTTCACGACAGCTTAAAGGTCGCTCTGATGGGTCCTTTAGCTGGTATCGGTGATACGATCCAGGCAGTCTTAGTTACTCCTCCATTCAACATCATTGCTGCTGGTCTTGCTTCTGAAGGCAATGCCATCGGTGCGATCTTAGCTTCCACATTACCGGTATTGGCTCTGTTCATCTTAAGATGGCCATTGTTCAACTACGGTTACAAACAGGGTGCTAACGTAATCAACGACGTTGCAGGTGCCGGCATGATCGACAAGCTGCAGGTCGGTGCGAACATCTTAGGTGTCACGGTCATGGGTGGATTCGTTCCTTCTATGATCGGTGCTACTCTTCCTGTCAAATTAGGTTCTGACTTAACGATCGACGGTGCAACTGTCGAAGCCAAGACTTTACAGCAGGTATTGGATGCAATCTTCCCTTACCTCGTTCCGCTTGCTTTGACATTCGGCTGCTACTACCTGATCAAGGTCAGAAAGATGTCTCCGCTTTCTGTCATCCTCGTCCTCTTCGTTGTCGCATTCTTACTCGGTGCGCTCGGCTGGATGGCTTAATCAATAGGGCTAGTAAAAAGAAACTGCGCAGGTCGAAAGATCTGCGCTTTCTTTTTATTACGTTTAAAAATGTAAACGCTTTACTCACAAGTGCTATAATGAGTTATGGAGGTATCATTTTATGATCAAACATTTAAGAATAGACAACAGACTGATCCATGGCCAGGTGGCTGTTACCTGGATGAATTCGATCGGTGCAGACAAGATCATCGTCTGCAATGATAAAGTAGCTGCTGACCCGATCCAGAAGATGGCTTTGCCGATGGCTGCAAGAGGAAATACCGTTTATGTATTCTCCGTTGCGGAAACCATCAAGTATGCCCAAGATCATCCGGATGAGACGATGTTTGTCATCTGCAAGTTCCCAAGTGATGCTTTGCAGGTTCTCGAATCCGGTCTTGAAGTTCAGGAAGTCAACGTTGGCAACGCTGCTCCGATCCAGGGCACGACTTACAAGATGGTCACGAAGTCCATCGCTGTCACGGAAGAAGATGCGAAGTGCTACCGCAAGATCGCTGAAATGAGAGGCGGAGTCCTCAACAGCCGTCTGACGACGATGAATGAGACTGAAAACTTCCTGGATCTGCTTTCCAAGAACGGTTTGTAAGAATAATTCGGGTGGCCGGTATACCGGCCATCTTTTTTATGTTAGAATCAGATTTGTATGAATGAACTAAGTTATATCGATGTAAAAGACTGTAAACCGGAAGGAAGCTTTGTCAAAGCGATCTGTTTCAAACCGAAGAAAGCACCGATCGTATGCCTGGTCATAGGCGTAGCGCTGATGCTCGTCAACAATCTCTTTGTCAGGCTCCTGGCCGTCGTCTTCCTGGCCATGGCTGTGGTCGTACTCAAGCTTGTCAGGGATTTTAAAGTCATGGACATCTT
The DNA here is from genome assembly GCA_002362065.1 of Solobacterium sp. UBA3303. Classification (GTDB taxonomy): domain Bacteria; phylum Bacillota_I; class Bacilli_A; order Erysipelotrichales; family Erysipelotrichaceae; genus Colivicinus. The sequence goes on along the minus strand of DESX01000008.1, from coordinate 9,335 downwards.
TGACAAGGGCATCATGTTTTATGGGGATGAACAAGCAAAGACGGCCTTATTCGTATCCTTCGATGACATGGAAAGCTGGAATGTGAACCATGAAGGCGGCCATGACACCGTGGAGATCAAATTAAAGGACGGAAGGATGATCATCAAGGATACCTTTGAAGCCGATCAGGCCTACAAAGCGCTGTATTCTCTGGTCAAGGAAAAGGATGAGCGCTACCTCAAAGCCTTAAAGGACAGGGAAAAGCCTCTGTCGATCCCGGATGCCTTAAACAACATCAAAAGATCCTTTAAAAAGAAATGATCGATAAGATCATTTTTTTATACCGAATGGTACATTAAAATGTTAGAATGTAAACATGTTATGGGGGAATCATTGATCATGGCCGTTCAGTCAGCTTTATGAAGACAGAAACTGTTTTCGTATAGTGCTGAAGGGTCTTTTTGTTTTTCTCATTCACACCAATTGGAGGGTAAAGATGGCATTAGATTATGTGAACACTTCCAAGCAGATCCTGGAAGCTGTAGGCGGAGCTGAGAACATCATCTCTGCAACCAACTGTATGACACGTCTTCGTCTGGTATTGAAGGACGAAGGAAAAGCGAATGACGATACCGTCAAGGCGATCAAGGGCGTCAAGTCTGTTATCAAACAGGGCGGTCAGTATCAGATCGTCATCGGAAATGAAGTTTCCAATCTCTTTAAAGAGTTCTCCAAATTAGGCAATTTCACGGAAGCTCCGGCAGAAGCACCGAAGAAGGTGGAAGGAAATGCCTTGACACGTCTGTTCGGCTTTGTCGCTGGCTGTCTGACTCCGCTTCTTCCGGCGATGCTGGGAACCGGTATGGTCAAGGTCCTTTTGACTTTACTGACGACACTCAAAGTCCTCAATGCCGCAGGTCCGACCTACACGATCTTATTCTCAATGGCGGATTCCTTCTTCTACATGCTGCCGGTCATGTTAGGCTGGTCGATCGCGAAGAAGACTGGACACAGCGTTCCGCTTTACATGGTCATCGGCGCAATGCTTTGCTATCCTGATCTGATCACATTGCTGGCAGGCGGAAGCGAAGTCGCAAGATACGGCACTTTCTTAGGACAGCCTTGCACATACTTATTTGGTTTCCTGCCGGTCGTTGGTGCTTCCTATACGAGCTCCGTTCTTCCGATGCTGCTGATGACGCCGTTCATGGGCTGGGCAGAAGACTTTGCAGACAGAGTATCACCTAACGTCTTAAAGGCATTCTTAAAGCCGATGCTCTTCCTGCTCATGTGCACACCGGTCATGCTGGTCGTTCTCGGTCCGATCGGTGCGATCTTAGGCAATGTCGTTGCAGCTGGTATCTCCGCTTTATACAACGCTGTTCCTTGGCTGACTGTCGGTATCCTTTCTGCACTGATGCCGTTCATCGTCATGACAGGCATGCACTACGCTTTGATCCCATTAGCTATCAACAATATGGCCGTCTTAGGCTATGATGTCGTTGTTCTTGTCACGATGTTTTGCTCGAATATCTGTCAGGGTGCCGCCGCCTTTGGTGTCGCTGCCAAGACAAAAGATATGGACATCAAGTCTGAGGGTATTGCGTGTGGCATCTCCGCGATCGTTGCAGGTGTTACCGAACCGGCAATGTATGGTATCAACATGCGTTTCATCAAGCCGATGATCGGTGCAGTCGCAGGTGCCGGTGTTGCCGGTCTGATCTGCGGTATCTTCGGTGTCAAGGGTTACACGATGGGCGGTTCACCTTCCATTCTGACATTGATCAACTTCATCGGCGGCGAAAATCCTTACAGTGGTGTCATCTGGGGCGCGATCGCTGCAGTAGCCGGTATCGCTATCGCATTTGCCGTTACCTTTGTCTTATATAAGGACGAAGACGCAAAATAATTACGGATAAAGTTTATTTTCTTAAAACGCAAAGGAGAAAAATGACGCTTAGAAAAGATTTCTTATGGGGCGGCGCAACTGCTGCCAATCAATACGAGGGTGCCTGGGACATAGACGGCAAAGGCTTCTCTGTGCCGGACCATTGCACCAATGGCTCTCATACTTCACCAAAACGAGTCACACCGGAATTTGAGGAAGGCACTTTGTATCCTTCCAAGGAAGCGACAGACTTCTATCATCATTACAAGGAAGATATCGCTCTGGCAGCTGAGATGGGCTTCAAAGTATTCCGTATGTCCATCAACTGGACGAGGATCTTCCCGACCGGCATGGAAGAAAAACCAAATGAAAAAGGTCTGGAGTTCTACGATCACGTCTTTGATGAACTGAAGAAATACAACATCGAACCGCTGATCACGATCTCCCACTATGAACTTCCATACGCCTTAGTCGAAAAATACAACGGCTGGTATGGAAGGGAAGTGATTGACTGCTACGTCAGATATTGCGAAGCGATCTTTGAACGTTACCAGGACAAAGTCAAATACTGGCTGACCTTCAATGAGATCAACTCCGGCACGATGCCGATGGGTGCAGTCTTATCCTTAGGCACGATCAAGGGCTTCAACGGTCCGGTCAACAAAGTTCCAGATGAACCGGAAGTAAGGTTCCAGGGCCTCCATCACATGTTTGTGGCTTCCGCAAAAGTCATTAAACTGGCACATGAGAAATATCCGCAGTTCAAAATGGGCAATATGTCGATCTTTGCGACGAAGTATCCGTTTACCTGCAATCCTAGAGATGTCTTAGAATGCCAGAAACAGATGCGCATCATGAACTGGTTCTGTTCCGACGTACAGGCAAGAGGCTATTATCCTTCCTATATGGAACGCTTCTTCAAGGAGAAGGGCATCACCATTAAGAAGGAAGACGGCGACGATGAGATCTTAAGACAGGGTACCATCGATTTCTACACCTTCAGCTATTACATGAGTGCCTGCGAAAGCGCAGATCCGGATGTATTAGCCAAGGCCGGCGGCAACCTGGTGGGCGGCGTCGCCAACCCGTATCTGAAGGCTTCCGACTGGGGCTGGCAGATCGACCCGGAAGGTCTTCGCTATTCACTCAATGAGATCTATGACCGCTACCAGCTGCCGATGATGGTCGTTGAAAACGGTCTGGGTGCTTATGACAAACTCGAGGAAGACGGATCGGTCCATGATTCCTACCGTATTGATTATCTAAAGAAGCACATCGAACAGATGAAGGAAGCGGTGGAAGATGGTGTCGATCTGATGGGCTATACGCCATGGGGCTGGATCGATGTCGTTTCCGCTTCCACAGGTGAGATGGCAAAACGCTACGGCTTCGTCTACGTCGACAAGTATGATGACGGAACCGGTGATCTTTCAAGAAGAAGAAAAGATTCCTTCTTCTGGTACAAGAAGGTCATCGAATCCAACGGCGAAGAGCTCTAAACGCTTACATTGCAAAGGTCTTTGTAAAATCACGCAAAGACCTTTCTTTTTTTGTTTTTGAAACTTGTTTTCGCGTTATGATGTATAGGCATGAATCCTTTAGAGAAAAAAACGGTACTGCTGAATACCGTGTTCAATTTCGGTGCGACTTTGGTCGCCCAGTTCATATCTGTATACTTATACATCTATACGGGATCGCTTCCTTTGATGTGCATGTACATCATCGTACGTATCGGGCTCTTCCCGGTCTTTTTTGCCTTAGGCAATCATTTAAGCAAGAAACACAGCTTTACGCTGACATATACCTTAGGCCTGATCTTCATCACCTGCGGCCTGATCTTTTCCTTGCTGGCAGGAGACCTCTTTGCGTCGAATCCGTATTATGTCTTAGTCGTTGCGGCGATCATCGGTTCGGGTGAAGGCTTCTATTATTTTTCAGCCAATACCTGCAACCAGATCGTTTCCGATGAGAGTTCAAGGGCGAGCTTCTTAGCCTACAACGGTGTCTTTGGAAACATCACGAGTCTGCTGGCGCCATTATTCTCAAGTTTTGTCTTAGCCAATTCAAAGACAGAGATGGAAGGCTATCGCTTCATTTTGTTTTCGATCATCATCGTCTTCTTCTTTGTCATCTTTGCGGCCTTATCGATGTCTGCCCGCTCAAAAGATAAGGACTCCTCTTTATGGAAGGCTTTGTCACTAAAAGACAAGGTCTGGCGTGATCATTGCCTGGCGGTCTTCTTTTATGGCTTGAGAGATGGCGTGGGGCTCAACGTCATCGGCTTACTGATCTATGAGGCAGCCGGAAGCGGTGGCACCTATTCGAAGCTTCAGACGCTGTTTTCCTTTGTGATGATCTTCTCGTACTATCTTTTGAAAAAAGTCTTAAGAAGAGATCGCATCGCGTTCACGATGAAGTTTGGCGTCCTGATGAAGATCTTATCGACCTATTCTCTGATCTTTTTCCCGAATACCACCGGAGCCATCTTCTATGGCATCGGCAATGCCTTAGCGGCAGCTTTCTATGATAACAGCTATTCCTACTTGTCAGCCAACATCATCGGCCGCTATCGGGATGAGATGACCGCAAGGATCGTTGCCAAAGAGACCTATCTGTCCCTGGCAAGATGTACGTCGATGTTCTTAGTGATCTTATCGTATTTCTTACTCCCGAAGCAGTATTATTTACAGATCTCCGTCAGCATCATCACTCTGTCGACGATCGTCGTGCAGAAGATCTTACTCAAATACAAGTAAAAAAGGCCGGCTGGCCTTTTTACATGGATTTTATGGTCTCGATGATCTTTTGCTTGGATGCTTTCGTCAGTGTGTCTGTAAACATCTCATAGGTGATGTATTCAAAATCGATCGGAAGCACGTATGGTCCATAGCCGTTGGAGTAGCTGACCAGGATTTCCTTATCGACATCGATGTGATCGATGTAGGCAGAGAAGATCTCATTCGGGAAGAAGATCAGTTTGACGGCGTTCAGATCAAGTGCGGCAATGATGGCTTCATCGATCGGTTTTCCGAAGATCTCGTTGTTTTTCTTTTCCAGTTTTGCCCTTTCGATCTGTCCCAGACGTATCGTTTCCAGTTCCCGTTTTGAGAGATCGCTTCTTATTTTTGAAAGATCGATCGGTGTGAATTCATGTTCGAAAGTGATCTTTACTTCTTTATAGCTCAGGTGAAACGGTACTCTTTGAGCTTCTTCATCCATCAGCTCAATGATCTGATCAAAGAGCTTGTCGCCAAGTTTTGTCAAAGCTTCATAGTCCTGGCCATCCCTGGTGAATCTTGAAGAGATGTCACCGGCCGCTCCCTGTACGAAGCTGAAATCGGTATCCGGATATTTTTCTTCAAGTTTTGAAAGGACGTAGCCCGGGTATTCTGCCGAGAAGTAAGGGGTATGGGCCTCTAAGATCGTCGGGTGGCAGTTGTAATAGATGAGGTTAAAGAAATTCTTTTCTGTTTCAAAGAAACGGATCAGGCAAAGATATTCATTATTGGTCTCATAGCCGGAGATCCTGGACTTGCCGACTGCGGTGGAGTGGATGTGCTGGTAAGAGACACTTACGTCATCGATCGGACGATATTCCATCTTGATCGTCTCATCTTTCAAAAGCTGACAAAGATAGGAAACATATTCCGGGTCCCTGACGCTGTTGGCGTAGTGTGTATGTGTCGTTGAAGTGATGACGTGGATCCGTTCATCCTTATAGTAGTTTCGGAAATACTCCTGCAGCTCATTGCGGTGTGCTAAGTCAAAGGCGAGCAGATCGAAGGAAAAATGAAGAATCCAGTTTTCTTCATCTTTGAAGGAAACCACACGGGCATAGAGCGGATCGTGGTAATCTGAGAGTTTTACGGTCTGGCAGGAATGTCCGCAGGCTGTGGTTTCAAAAGGAGACCGGATGTCGATCTTTAAAAACGAATATTCCATTTTGTTTCTCCTAAATCAGCTGATAATGTTTCAGCGCGTTGTATAAGCCATCATCATCGATGTCATCGGTAACGTAGTCGGCGATCTGTTTCAAAGAAGGAGAGGCATTGCCCATGGCGATCGAGATGGCACAGTGCTTTAACATGCCCACATCGTTTTCCCCATCGCCGATGCCAAGGGTCTCTTCCTGTTTTATGCCATAGACCTGACAGACCTTGGAAATGCCATCGGCCTTGGAGATGCCTTTCGGGACGATATCGACCGCTCCCTGGTGCCACCAGGTGATCTCAGCGATCTTTTCGAGTTCATAGATCGTTTCGATGTCTTCTTTCTTATTGAAGAAGGCGGAAGCCATATAGATGTTTTCACCTTCGTATTCCTTGATACGGGGGATACCGGAAGATACGGCATCCTGTACTTCGTAGACGGTCTCATTGACATCATTGAGATAGATGTCATCTCTGGTGACCATATACATCGGGAAGCTCTTTTTCTTGAAAAGGGTGATGATCCTGTCTTTCAGTTCGCCTTCCACCGGTTTTTCATAGATGATCTCATCATTTCGGTCAAGCACCATCTGGCCATTGGACAGGATGCGTCCGTCGATATGAAGATCTCTCAGGTCAAAGTCCTTGAATTCCGCCGGGGCTCTGCCGGTACAAAGGAAGACCTTGATGCCTTTTTCTCTTAAACGGTCGATGGCTTTGTAAGCCGAAGCCGGTATGGATACGGAGGAGTGGGAAAAGACGGTCCCGTCAAAATCAAGAAAGACTGCTTTGATCATAAGACATACCTCTCGACGAAATCCGCAAAGCCATCTTCATTGCAGTCCTTGTCGGTGATGAATTCCGCAAGTTTTTTGGTGCTGGGATTGCCATCCTTCAGACAGACCCCATGGCAGCTTTGAAGCATCTTATTGTCATTATCGGTATCGCCAAAGGCCATGACATCACTCATATCGATGTCGTGCATGGCACAGAACTGTTTCAAGGCGTAGCCTTTATTGGAATCCTTATGGGAGAATTCCAGGAGGTCTTTTTGCGTATTGAAGCCGATGTATGGCTTGCCACTTAACTGTTTCAGTTTCTCATGGATCGCTTCATCGTCTTTCAGATCATAGCGGAACATGATGCCACAGTTATCCTGGGCATAGAATATGGACAAGTCATCGGTGACCTCGTATTTTCTCGAGTTCTTGTAGGCCGAATACCAGGCCCTGTCGGTATCGGATGATGCGATGTAGCGGCCAGGCAGATACATGTGGATGTTGGCATCGAATTCAGCCATGAATTCAATGATCTCTTTGATCCATTCCTTTTTGAGCTTGTTGTACTGATAGAAGTTTCCGGTGAGGAAGTCATAGAGTTCGCAGCCGTTCCAGCCGATGATGAAATCGAATTGTGACGGCGCATTCCAGAGCTTGTATTTGTTGACGACATCATCTGCCGGTCTGCCCGATGCCAATCCGAAAAGGATGCCTTTTTCCCTGAGCTTTGTGATCGTTTCGATCGTATAGGCAGAAGGATTGGCAGCTGTTTTGGCAAGGGTGCCGTCGATGTCGGCAGCGATGACTTTGAGATCCTCAAACATACGCTAACATTATAGCATTCTCAAAAATGAAACATAGTACAATGAAGGTATGGTGCGCCGGTTCGGCGAATTATAGATAGTTGGGTGAAACTCCCAATCCGGTAATCCTCAGCAGGGAGCCGGTATTCAGCCTTGGGCTTATTATCGTGAGGTAATGAGTTAAGCGTAGGCAGAAAAGATTCAGAAGCCAAGCGACAAGCGAAACCGTTTTAGCCTCGTAAGACATAAGGAAGCAGCGGGTGATACTCTCATATAAGTCGCAACCAACACAAGTCATACGAAGAGCTGGTATGATAAGGCGCTGCCGGGGTTTGAAGGTTGGCTGAGGGATCGAGGTTTATAGTTCGTACCCGGGAGATCTCGCAGGTTCCCTGCAAAAGGTATCGGTTGTACAAGGCCTAACAGTCAAGGCATCCGAAATGACCTGCTGAGAAGTCCGATGAGGTCGTAGTAGCTTTGAAGTATGGGAAACCATATGGAGCGAAGGACCGAACGTATCAGGCGTTTCCTGACTCGAAACATATCTATCACAATGAGGGTAAGAAAAGTATGGCAAGTGAGATTCAGGATATACGAAAGCTGTCTGTCTATTATCAGAAACTGGAAACGCTCATTCACTTAGTCAATTATGATTCGCTGATGGCGGAACATAATAGACAGCTCAAAGGTAAGGCTGTCGGCATAGACAGGGTCACCAAGGAAGCATATGATGCCAACATCGAAGAAAACCTCAGGGATCTTCTGAAAAGGATGAAGTCTTTCTCCTATCGGCCGCTGCCGGTAAGAAGGACTTACATCCCCAAACCAAACGGCAAGACGCGCCCCTTAGGTATTCCTGCCTATGAAGACAAGCTCGTGCAGGGGGTCATGGCAAGGATACTCAATGAAGTATACGAACCAAGATTCCTAAACTGTTCCTATGGCTTCAGGGAAAACAGAAACGTTCATCAGGCCTTAAGGGAAGTCAATCAGCACATCATGATCGATTCCATCAACTATGTCTTAGACTGTGACATCAAAGGTTTCTTTGACAACGTCGATCACAAGTGGCTCATGGAGTTTCTGAGACACGATATAGCTGATAAGAACTTCCTGAGGTACATCGTCCGTTTCCTGAAAGCAGGCATCATGGAAGAAGGACAGTTAAGTGAGAGTAAGAAGGGAACACCGCAAGGCGGCCTCATCTCGCCGGTCTTAGCCAATGTCTATCTTCACTATGTGCTTGATTCCTGGTTTGAGAAATGTGTAAAGCCGGGTCTAAAGGGAAAGGCCTATCTGGTCAGATTCGCCGATGACTTCATCTTATTATTTCAGTATGAAAGTGAAGCCAAAGATGTCTATGAAAGACTGGTAAAACGACTGGAGAAGTTTGGCCTTGAGGTGGAACAGGACAAAACGCACATCCTGCCGTTTGGAAGATACAAAGGGACAAACGAAACATTTGATTTCCTGGGGTTTACCCACTACAACGGTAAGACCCGCACGGGCAAGTACACCGTCGGTCACAAAGTATCCAAGAAAAAGAAGAAAGTTTTCAGACAGAAGCTGAAGGTATGGGCAAAGGAAAACAGAGTCCTGCCGACTGATCTTTTCATGAAGAGACTGAATATCAAATTCACCTCGACCATCCGCTTCTATGCGATCAGCGGAACAATGGATGAAATGAGAAGGCTTCAGTATATCGCATTTGACGTTGTATTCAAATGGATCAACAGACGCAGTCAGCGAAGAAGTTACACAAGGACGGAATTCGGCTGGCTGTGGGAGAAATACATCGATGATCTGAAGATCTACAACGATATCTGGTTATGGAACAGAACGCCTCTCAAAGTCTGATGCGAGAAGCCGTATGCGGGAAATCCGCACGTACGGTTTTGAGAGGAGTGAGTACCTTTGACAACGAAAGGGGTTAAAGAGAAAATTTACTTATGAAAA
>DESX01000096.1 GCA_002362065.1 Solobacterium sp. UBA3303 | reverse complement strand
CCGATGATAACACCGATCGCCATATCCATGACATTGCCCTTTAATGCGAATGCTTTGAATTCTTCAAGAAATTTCTTCATAGTTGAGTTCCCCCTTACCTAATATTATATTACAAATGGCCCGTGGTATAATTTTTACGTAGTGCAAGAGACACAATATCAGAAAGGGGTAAGGATGTTCAAAAAGATCAGAAGCATATTGATGATCGAGTTTGGAACGCTTTTGTTTGCGTTCTCGGTAGGCATGTTCATTTTGCCGGGAAGGATACTGACCGGCGGTGTTGCCGGCATCACCTCGCTTCTTTCCCCATACATTCCGATGCCGGAAGATATCATGGCGATCATCCTGAATACAGCCTTGTTCATCATCGGTTCTGTATTCTTAAGAAAAGATTTTTTCTCCAATACGCTGATCTATTCGATCTCTTATCCGTTTTTCCTGCTGTTTGTCACACGTTTCGTGCCGGACATGTCTGACATCGATCCCTTGCTGGCGAGTGTCTATGGCGGACTGATCGGCGGCCTTGCCATCGGTATCATGTTCCGCAATGGCGGATCTTCGGGCGGGACGGATGCCATCGCTTTGATCGGCGAGAAGTACTTCCACATCAAAGTTTCCCACACCATCATGTTCATGGACTCGATGACGGTACTGGCAGGTCTTTACATCTATGGCCTCAATGCGGTACTGATCGGTCTGATCTCTGTCTTTCTGATGACTTTGACCTTAAACTGGACGATGAACATCTATGGCGGTGTGCAGGCCAAGAAATTTGAGATCATCTCCGATGAATATGAAGCCATCAGCGAAGATATCCACAATATCCTTGAAAGAGGCTCGACGGTGCTGGATGTCATGGGTGGCTATACCGGCAACCGCAAGAAGATGCTGCTGGTGATCGTATCGGAAGATGAATACAACAAGGTCAAGCAGATCATTGACAAACATGACCCGAAGGCCTTTGTCATCATATCCGAGGCAAAGGATGTCAACGGTGAGGGATTCACCTACGAACCGAGAATGTAAGAAGGATCTGTTTTTTACGAAAGGCATAAAAAAGAGCTGTCATCTGAGAATGGACATTGAACCATTATCAGATATTAGACAGCTCTTGTTTTTTTTACATCCTTGAAACGATCGCTTTGATCAGACCTTTGAACTGGTCCTTGACGCGGTCAGCCGTTTCCTGTACTTCGGCGTGACTCAATGCTTCGCCCGTCATTCCTGCGGCCATATTGGTGATGCAGGAGATACCAATGACTCTTAAACCGCAATGTCTTGCAGCCAGGATCTCCGGTACCGTGGACATGCCTACGGCATCGGCACCGATGGTCTGGGCAAAGCGGATCTCCGCCGGTGTTTCAAAGTTCGGTCCCCGGAAGGCCATGTAGACACCGCTTCTGACGTCGATGCCAAGTTCCTTGGCACAGATCTTTCCTAAGGCGTTGTATTCACGGTCAATGGCCAATGTCATATCCGGGAAGCGTGGTCCGAATTCATCGACGTTTTCTCCATAGAGCGGATTGTCACCCATGTAGTTGATGAAATCATCGATGAACATGAGTGTTCCCGGTTTGAAGGTCTTGTTGCAGCCGCCGGCCGCATTGGTCAGTATGACTGCCTTGACGCCTAAAAGTTTCATGACTCTTACAGGCATGGAGACGGTACGCATGTCATGGCCTTCATAGAAGTGGAAGCGTCCTTTCATGCACAGGACTTTTGCGCCATTGAGTTTTCCACAGATCAGTTTTCCTTCATGTCCTGCCACGGTCGTCTTCGGGAAGTGCGGGATGTCGGCGTAGTCGACGATGATCGGATCTTCGATCTCGTTTCCCAGTTCGCCAAGCCCGGATCCTAAGACGATACCGATGGCATCTTTTGCGTCAAGTTTTGAAGCGATGTAATCAGCTGCTTCCTTGCATTTGCGGTAAGTTTCATTCATAAGAATTAATCTCCTTAATTGATAAAGAACAAATCTATGAGGACTTCGATGTCCTTGCGTTCGTTGAGTTCTTTTGTCGTCTTCTTGGCCAGAGAGACCTGATCGGTGATGATGTAGTCAGCCCTGGAAAGAAGGAACTTGCGGATGGAGTATTCACTGTTTGGTGTCCAGACCAGGACCTTTCGTCCCGTATCGTGGATGGCATCGATGGTCGAAGAATTGGTGGCCTCTTCTTCAAGACCGATATAGTCGCAGTTGAGGTTTGCGGTCTTGCCAAAGGAGGCGAAGGTCAGATAGGCGGTATCCATTTCCGGATAATTGCGTTCGATGTAATCGATCAGAGGATACTTTAAGGAGATCAGGACACACTGATCTTCCATACCGGCTTCCTTGACGATCCTGACGGCATCATCAACCATCTGCTGGTCTGCCGTATTGCCTTTGAGTTCGATGAAGAGGATGATCCTTCCTCTGGATGCTTCAAGCATCTCTTCCAGCGTTGCGACTTTTTCTTCCTGTTCAGGGAAGAGCGGATCTTTAATGGTGAGCGCTCTGATCTCTTCAAGCGTCATTTCTTCCGGTCTGCCTTTATTGGAACAAAGCCTTGAGAAGTTTCCGTCGTGATTGATGATGTAATAGCCGTCCTTTGTCCTTTGTATATCGATCTCGGCACCGGCGGCTCCGTATTCGATGGCTTTTTCAATGCCGGCAACCGTATTCTCCGGTGCTTCGACGCCACCCGCCCGATGAGAGATGATCTGTGTCTTCACCTGCGTGGAGAAGATCTGATCAAAGTTCGTGGAGACCAGTATGGATACGCCAAACAGAAGCGCGAATAACAGGGTGATATTGATCAGGGATATGATCACCTGTTTCTTGCTTGGTCCGATCTTAAAGCTGTCGTCTTCGCCGCGGTAGCGATGATACAGCTGCGTCATCTTGATCATGTAGAAGGATTTGAAATACGATCCGATCAGAATCATCGTCACCAGCATGCTGAAGAGGATGAAATAATAGGCGATGACCTGATGGGTCTCGTTGGTGAAGATGACCTTCACGAGAAGCGCCGGTATGATGCCGGTAATGAAGAAGTCTGTCACAAAGATCACACCAAAGCGAAGGGCGAACAATAAATTGGAACAGATAAAGTCTTTCCAGTTTTCCTTGATCAGTTTTCGTGATTCGTTGTCGGCATCGCATGACCGCTTGCCGCTTAAAAGGATGCCGTGCAGCGTAAAGATATTGAGCACGCCCAAAGCGATGAAGGCGATGATAAAGATGTTATATAAGAGCTTGTAGGCAGGTACGGAATCGATGACGGAAGAGATGAAGGATGGAACATAGAGGGAATCCGTCAGAGAGATCGTAAAGCCGAAACCAACGATCGGTGCGATCAGGGAAATGTAAAGGATGATGCCGATGCCATCCGGCGTCAGAAAGTCGCGGATCGACAAAAATCCGTTGATCAAAGAACCCTTCAGATCGGGCTTTCCTTTTAATAGGGATTCGGAAAACAGGATCTGGCTGTTTAAGTCAAAGGCCACATACAGCGTTAAGATGATCAGCCCGATCGCCAGCAGCAATGGTCCCTGCCAGGTGGTGAACAGAAACATGAAATCTCCGGTCGATATGGCCTCTCTGCCGCTGGAGCGGATCAGGATCATCGCCAGCTGCTTGAACAAAAAGACTGCACCGGAAACGATGAAGGCATTGGCAAGCTGAAAGATACCGATATCATAGATGGACCGGAAATACGGCAGATAGAGCTTTCGGAAGTTCTGATTCAATTTCACAGTTCTATTATACAATTAATAAAGAAAGGGAAAGGAAGGAGTCCTGATGAGCGAGAGATCACTTTTTTACGAGCCGATGAATGAACCGCTTGCCGCAAGGCTCAGACCGGAAAGTCTCGATGAGATCATCGGCCAGGATCATCTGATCGGAAAAGGGAAGGTCCTAAGACGGATGGTCGAATCCGACCGTATCCCTTCGATGATCTTCTGGGGTCCCCCGGGCGTTGGGAAAACGACTTTGGCCAGCGTGATCGCAAGACACACAAAGGCAAACTTCATCAACTTTTCTGCTGTGACCTCGGGCATCAAAGAGATCCGTGAAGTCATGAAGCGGGCGGAAGAAGACACATCTCTTGGGACCCGTACGATCGTCTTTGTGGATGAGATCCATCGCTTCAACAAGGCCCAGCAGGATGCCTTTCTGCCATTCGTGGAAAAAGGTGCGATCATCCTGATCGGTGCCACGACGGAAAACCCGTCCTTTGAAGTCAACGGCGCTCTTTTGTCCAGATGCAAGGTCTTCGTTTTGAAACAGCTTGAGGCGGATGATATCGTCACGCTTTTAAAGCGGGCTTTGAAAGACCCGAGGGCCTTTGAAGGAAGAACGATCAGCGTTGATGACAAGGATCTTTTGTTCATCGCCAATTTCTGCAACGGCGATGCCCGCATGGCTCTGTCGACGCTGGAGATGGCGGTATTGAACGGCCGGGAAGAAAACGATGAGATCTTCATCGATTCCGATATCATCGAAGAGATCACCTCCAAAAAATCTTTCCTTTACGATAAAAAGGGGGAAGAGCACTACAACATCATTTCGGCACTGCACAAATCGATGCGCAATTCCGATCCCGATGCGGCGGTGTACTGGCTCTCGAGAATGCTGGAGGCAGGCGAAGATCCCCTCTATGTGGCAAGAAGAGTCATCCGTTTTGCTTCGGAAGATGTCGGTCTTGCCGATCCAAGGGCCCTTCAGATCGCCGTGAGTGCCTACGATGCCTGCCATTATATCGGCATGCCCGAATGTACGGACGCCTTAGCCGAAGCGGTCATCTATATGGCGGTGGCACCAAAATCCAACGCGATCGATGTGGCCTACATGACGGCCAGAAAAGATGCCATGACGATGCTCGATGAACCGGTACCGCTGGTCATACGAAATGCCCCGACAAAGCTCATGAAGGAGCTCGATTATGGCAAGGGCTATCAGTATGCCCATGACACCAAAGAAAAACTGACCAATATGGTCTGCATGCCGGAATCCTTAAAGGATCGGGAATACTACGAACCGGGCGAACAGGGACTTGAACGGCAGATCTCGGAGCGTCTCAAAGCGATCAAAGCCTGGAAGAAGGAACATTCCGAAAAGTAGAAGAACAGCACGTGAAGCGTGTTATGATATAGGAACAAGTGAACAGTACGACTATGAACAAGAATAATACAAAACAGATACTTACCATGACTCTGGCAGTCACCGTTTCCGCTGCCTTTCAGGCATTTGCGCTGACATCCTTTTCGGTGCCGGCCGGCATCTATCCAAGCGGCATATCCGGTCTTTCAAGACTGGTCTCGGATATCTTAAAGGACTTCTTAAATTTTGATCTGCCATTCTTTTATCTGTACCTGCTGATCAACGTGATCCTGGCGGCGATCGTCTATAAACATATCGGAAAACTCTTTACGATCTTTTCGGTATTGCAGACTACGCTGGTCTCCGTATTTTCATCATTCTTCCCGAGCTTTGTGATCCTTGAAGATCCTTTATTGATCGCGATATTCGGCGGTCTGATCTCCGGTTTTGGCATTTCGATCGCATTGACCCATGGCGCTTCAAGCGGCGGTACGGATTTTCTTTCGATCTATTATTCCAACAAGTATCACCGTTCGATGTGGGACTATGTGTTCGGTTTCAATGCCGTGCTGATCTTCATCGCCGGACTCTTATACCGTTGGGAGATCGCGGCCTATTCGATCATCTTCCAGTACACATCCAACCTGATCGTCTCCAAACGTCATAAACGCTACACCCATCAGGCCATCATCATCGTCACCAAGAAACCGCAGGAAGTCATCGATTCGATCTTTAAGAACGTGCGCCATGGCATCACCAAGATCAAGGCTCAGGGTGCCTACAAAGGCGATGATGAAGTCTTATTGTATACAGTTGTCAATGCCTTCCAGACGGCAGAGGTCGTCAAATATGCTTTAGAGGGTGATCCGAAAGCCTTCATCGAGACCCGGAATACATTGAACGTCTACGGAAACTATTACCAGAAACCACTGGATTAAAAAAGCACAGGATCCTGTGCTTTCAGTTTTTCAGCTGATCATAGAGCTGTTTGTAGTAAGGACCTTTGTCCTTGACAAGGAGCTCTTTTATTTTGTTTCGGAAGTCCTTGTCTTCCAGATAGGAGACCAGGACCGGTGAAAAGGACGTGTGGGATTTTGATGCGATCGATTCAAAGACCTGGTCCTTTTCTTCCTCATAGTGTTCTTCAAGGTATGTGACGATGCAAAACAGATCAGTCATCTTCCGGTAATCGGAATCCAGACGCACATACTCTTCCGGATAGCCGCCGTTTTCATCGTAACAGCGATGATGTCCCAGGGCGACATCGGCAAAACGTTCCGTCGAAGCTCTGCGCCTCAGGTTCTGATAACCGATATCGGTGTGCAGGGTGAAGATCTCCGCTTCTCTTTCAAACAGGGACCTCGTATCAAGTATCCTGTCCATGTTCATCGGGATCAGACCGAAGTCAAAGAAGAGGGCACAGTCTTTCACATATTGCAACAAGGCTTCTTTATGATTGCCTGCATTGATCTCTTTTAGAAACGGCAGTTCATCGAAGAAGTGCTCATCATTGGAAAGGATGGCATTGCAATAGAGTTCGAGGATGTCGGAAAGCAGCAGTGCACGGATATAGCGCTTTGGTGAGAAACGGACGATGAGCTTTTTCATGACCTCGAAGTAAGGCTCAACCCCTTGAGTTTCAAAATAGGAATCCGCCAGCAGATAAAAGATGTAGAGGAAGTATTCACTCATGTATTCGGAAGGCATGGACAGGATCGTCTTCATCATCTTGTCGTAGGCATCCTTCAGAAAGGAAGTGTATCTGTCTTTCTGCAGAAGCTGCGGATTATCTCTTAAAAGCCTTCCATAATAGACCGGCAATTGCACATTGGCGTAAAGGCCGGATTCATCATACTGGTCATAGGAAGCAGCTTCGATCAGATCTTCCATCCGTGCAAGCGTGGTCTTGAGATCGGCGAGGCCGAGATTGTATTCCATCTCATAGTATGGCCAAAGCCATCTGACATTTGGCTTGTCGCTTCCTTTTTCCGGTTCGAAGATGACCTGGCAGGCTTCCATGATCAAGGCGAGTTCTTCATTGGAGAAGTCACCTCTGGATAACGTAGAACGCACCGACGAGATCTGCTGGTAGGTCCTTCGCTCGAAGTTCTTCCATGGAAGGTTCGGCGACAAACTGATGTAGTAAGGATCGGTGACGATGTTGAGCGTCTTGATCGAAGAAGAAAGACGCTTCTTGCGGTCGTTTGCCGAGATCGAGATGTTGGCTAAAGAACGGATGATGTATCCTCTTGTCTCATCATCGGAGATCGATGAGAAGTAGCGGAAATAGGAAGCTGCTTCGGTAAACAGCATCTCGTTTTCAAAATGCAGCTGTCTGGCTAAAGGATGGTCCGAGCCGCGATAGGCGAGGTCCTGGTAATAGATGCCCATGCCCAGCTTATAAAGTTCCTTGATGATGCGCGATGGGTTTTTGGCGACTCTGTACATGCGAAGCATCGCTTCATGGATGATGACATAGACCCCGCAGTCAAGATTGTTCTTCCAGTCCATCAATTGGTCGGAAAAACTTTCGAGATCTTTAAGATCTTCATCGCTTGCGTTATACAGATCATCGAGTACCGGGAAGAGGTCTTTGGTGAGGATATCCATGTTTTCCTTTTTCAGGACATTGATCTTTTCTTCCGCCTGTCTGCACTCTGCATACCAGTTATTAAAGTCTTCACCGGGCATATGAAAGATATCCCTGCGTTCAAGGATCTGTTTCAGATTGGCGATATATCTTTCCTGATAGGCTTTCATTCTGCGCCTCTTAAAGTCTGCATCAGCTTGGCGACATCGATCGGCTTGCCGATATGACCATCCATGCCGATGGATCTGGCCTTGGCGATATCTTCGGCAAAGACGTTGGCGGACATCGCATAGATCCGTATCGTTGAGGCATCCTTGCGGCCGGAATTTCGTATGGCGGTCGTTGCCTCATAGCCATCCATGACAGGCATCTGTATGTCCATCAGGATGATGTCGTACCAGCCTTCTTCTGACTCCAGGTACATATCCAGGGCGGCCTTTCCGTTTTCGGCAGAGAAGAGCTGCGCCTTTGTGGAACGAAGCAGTTCCAGGGCGATCTCGCGGTTGATGAAGTTGTCTTCGACCAGCAGGATCTTCTTGTTGGAGAGATCCGGTGTCTGTAAAGTCGCCGAGGCACTATGTTCTTTCGTAAAGATCTCCTGTAAGGAAGAGATCAGTGATTTTCTAAAGAGCGGTGTCGGTATGAAGTGCTCGATGCCGCTGCGGTTTGCCTTGTATTCGATCTTATCCCAGTCATCTTCCGAGATCAGCACCATCGGAAGTCCCGCATAGGATTTGCGGAAGTAGGAAGCCATCGTAAAGGTGTTTCCGGTCCTGTTTTCGAAGTTGCCGAAGAGGATGCCGTCAAACGGATGGTGTTCAAAGTCCGCATCGGTGAATTCGGTGATGGCCGAGGTGAAATCGCGGACGGTGACGTTAGGGATGCTGAATTCATTGAGATAGCCTTGAAGCATCTTCGAGGTGTCATCATCTTCCATGACGATGAGGAATCTCTTTTTCTGCAAGGCGGAAGCGTCGATGTCCATGGTCTCATAGGCCAAAGGAATGGCGATGGTGATCGAAGTGCCTTCGCCTTCTTTGGACTTGATATCGATCCTTCCGTTCATCGCATCGACGAGCTTCTTGACGATCGACATGCCCAGGCCCGTACCTTCGATGCCGGAATTGGTCGAGTTGTTGACCCGCTCAAACGGATCGAAGATCCGCTTTAAGAAGTCCTGCGACATGCCCATGCCGTTGTCGGTACAGTTGAAGATCAGCTCGCACTTGTCGTCTTTGACTTCTTCACAAATGCTTAAGGAGATCTCACCCTTGTCCTTGGTGTATTTGACGGAGTTGTTTAAGATATTGACGAAGATCTGCCGTAAACGCTGAATGTCACCGACCAGGTTTTCATAGACGATGTTGTGGTATTTCACATCGAAATGGTGGCCTTTGGCTTCCATCTGCGGACGGACGATGATCAGCGTGTCATGCAGAAGATCGGACAGATAGAACGGCTCTTCGTTGATGAGCAGCTTGCCGGAATTGATGCGCGACATATCCAGGACTTCGTTGATCAGCGAAAGCAGGTGGGCTGATGCGGAATCGATCTTGTTGAGGGAGTCGAGCAGCCTTGATTTTTCATCGATGTTCTTTTTTGCGAGACCCGTCATGCCGATGATGGCGTTCATCGGTGTACGGATGTCGTGGGACATGTTGGATAAAAAGGCCTCTTTCGCCAGATTTGCGCTTTCAGCTTCCTGTAGTTTCCTGCTGAGGTCATCGATCTGCCTTTGCAGAGGATCTGTGCCTGAGATCAGCAAGGTCGTTTCATCGGACATTGCGATCTGTTCTGTGATCTTTTCTTCCTTGAAATCGGCTGAGCGAAACAGGATCTCATCATTTTTATTGTTTTTAACTGCATATCCTTTTGCCATAGAACGTGCTCCTGTAAATTCAAAATCATTATAGCATCCATTCGCTCCCAGGGACTTCAGATGGTCAATAAAGAGGGGAGTTTTATGTTATATTTAAGTTGATGGAAAATAAAATGAAAAGTTCTCTTGAATTGAGAGAAGCGAAAGCGAAGTATGAGAAAGACGGAAAGTGGTACAAGGTCTACAACAAGGAACGTAAAGTTGCGGACATCCTTTTCGAAGCGCTGAACCAGGCCAGAGTCATGCAGGCCGGGCTTTGTGTTCCGAAACTGCTGGAAGTCCGTGTTACTGAAGAGGGCGAGTGGGCGATCGTACAGGAGTATGTAGAAGGAAAAACGATCAAACAGCTCATGGAGGAAGAACCGGAGAAGGAAGATGAATATCTTCAGAAGTTCGTCGATCTGCAGGTCAGGACCCATGCGCTTCGCATCCCGAAGATGTCCAAGCACAACGACAAGATGAACGGAAAGATCGCACACACCGATCTTTCTGCAACTCTGCGTTATGACTTGCACAATCGTGTCGAGGCGATGCCGAAACACTACTGTGTCTTGCATGGCGACTATAAGCCAAACAACGTGATCATCGACAAGGATGGAAAGGCCTACATCATCGACTGGTATCACGCGACACAGGGCAATGCGGAAGCAGATGCAGCCAGGACCTATATGATGTTCCTGGTGGAAGGACAAAAGCAGCGGGCAAGAAAGTATATCGACATGTTCGCCAAGACCAGCAATACGACGATCAAGGATATCCTTAACTGGCTGCCGATCCTGGCGGCTTCCCAGTCCGTCAAAGGCATCAAGAAACAGTCAGCTTTCTTAAGGAGCCTGATCTTCATGAGTGAGGAAGAATTGGAGAAATTATATGAAGAACTCTAAGTTTGAGACCAAGATACAGGAACTGAAGTATCTCGCACTGAGAGAAGTTGCGAAAGAGGCCTGGGAAGGTACCCTGGTCGAAAACGTTCTCGATATTCCGAAAAAGATCCTGCCTGGCAAGACACCTTCGATGCGCTGCTGCGTCTACAAGGAAAGAGCCATCCTGCAGGAAAGAGTCAAACTGGCAATGGGCGGCACCCGTTCCAATCCGAACATCATTGAAGTCATCGATATCGCTTGCGATGAATGTCCGATCGGCGGCTACATCGTCACCAATACCTGCCGTGGCTGTCTGGCACAGCGCTGCAAGGATGCCTGCCCGAAGGATGCGATCTATTTCGATGAGAACCATCAGTCCCATATCGACAAGACAAAATGTATCAACTGCGGTGCCTGCGCAAGGGCATGTCAGTATTCAGCGATCATCAACCGCAAGAGACCTTGTGAGAATGCCTGCGCCGTCAAAGCCATCGAGGCTTCCGAGAACCAGGCCGCAAGGATCGACCATGAAAAGTGCATCAACTGCGGTGCCTGCATGTCACAGTGCCCGTTTGGTGCCATCATGGATAAATCCTTTATCCTCGATGCCATCGACTATATCCTCAAGAGCAACAACAATACCAAGTTCAAGACTTACGCTCTGATCGCTCCGGCGATCGCCGATTCCTTCCACGGCGTCAAGCTCACACAGATCGTTACCGGTCTTAAGAAGCTGGGCTTCTATGATGTCGTCGAAGTCGCAAGAGGTGCTGACCTTGTCGCATACTCTGAGGCAACGGAACTTGCGGAAAAGGGCTTCTTATTCTCATCCTGCTGTCCGGCATTTGTCGACTACGTCAGGAAGAACTTCCCGGATCTGGCACAGTTCATTTCGCACAACCTTTCACCGATGGGTGCGATCGCCAAGGTCCTCAAAGAGGAAGACGAAGACTGCAAGCTCGTCTTCATTGGCCCATGCACAGCCAAGAAGATGGAGATCCACAGGGAAGATGTCGAAGGACTTGTCGATGCCGTATTGACCTTTGAAGAACTGCAGGCTCTGTTTGATTCCAAAAACATCGAGCTTGAAGAACTTGAAGAGACACCGATCGACCAGGCGACTTACTACGGCCGTGTATTCGCAAGATCCGGCGGTCTGACCGAAGCGATGGCACAGGGCCTCAAAGAGATCAATGCGCAGCTTGAACTCAAACCGGAGACATGCAACGGCATCGAGGCATGCCGTGTCGCAATGCTGAAGAAGGCAAGAAACCTTCTGCAGGGCAACTTCGTCGAAGGCATGGCCTGCAACGGCGGCTGTATCGGCGGTGCCGGTACCTTGATGAAGTTTGGCAGCAAGCCGGCCAACATCGACAATTACGCGAAGGCTTCAAGTATCCCGACAATTACAGAAAGCGTCAACAGACAGGAGTAGATCTCCTGTCTTTTTTTGATATCATAGAGTCATGGCCAGGTCCAAAAGTGCTGAGATCTGTGAGAAGATCGCCAAAAGAGCTGTCGTACCCAAGGGAAAGACGATGACGGAAGTCATTATGCAGTATCGCCGTCACAAAGGGAAAAAGGAATACGATCTGCCTCTTCTGATCAAAATCAAGGAAAAGGGAAAAGTGGAAGGCGTCATATCCTACGATATGAAGCTTTTCTATATGAATGTGGAAAGTGACTCCGACAAGCTGATCATCTACCTTCATGGCGGTGCTTATGTGGAAGAGATGCTGCCGTTTCACTGGCTGATGCTCGACAAGATCACATCGGAAGCTGATGCCGCCTTCATCATCCCGGATTATCCGCTGGCTCCTTATTCGGATTATAAGGATGCCTATGAAAAGCTCACGCATTTCTACAAGAAAGTCCTTGAATACTATCCTGATAAGAAGATCATCTTCATGGGTGATTCTGCCGGCGGCGGCCTGGCGGTCGGGCTGACCATGTATCTTCATGAGCTTGGTCTCAAGACCCCGGAAAAGCTGATCCTGATGTCCCCGTGGATCGATCTGGTCATGGACAATCCTGAGATCAAAGACTACATCAAGGTAGATCCGACACTCAAATACAATGACCTCAAGGTCGATGCGCTGTTCTGGGCAAACGGGACCGACTTAAAAGACTATCGGCTCTCGCCGATCTATGGCGATGTCTCCTGCTTAAAGGATGTGACCCTGTTTACCGGGACCCATGAATTCTTCTATCCCGACATCATCCGCTTTTCAAAACTGCTGGATGAACACCATATCAAAAACAGAGTCTGTATCGGCGAAGGACTCAACCACGTCTATCCGGCCTTTCCGATCCCAGAGGCGGATGAGGCGATCGCAGTGATGTGCGAGGTCATCAACAATACCTAGACCATGCAAAAGACTTGCACGGTCTTTTATTTTTGCATACATTGAAAATGATGAACAAAGATGATCTGATAAAATTCATGAACGATATTGGTATCGGGATGATGCTGGTGTTTGATGAAAAGGAAGCCTATTACTTCAAATACGGTCTGTTGAAAAAACCGGAAGAGGAGGCAGAAGAATGCATCGGTATGCATGTCCGCCAGGGGACCTACCAGGATGGCGTCTATCTGTTTGAAGGAAAGCTTCGTTCCATGTCGGATCTGCAGTTCATGTTTTATCCCTACAAGGATAACAGGCTGCAGTTTACGCAGTGGCAGAAGGAATTTGAACCGGTCTACGTCTGCAATGACGGAGTAAAGGACCTTGAAGTCGATACGCCATACGGCATGTATCTCATACCGGCAGGCAAATATGTGCGCTGCCATAAGGATGAATACACGTACCGCATCGATGCGCCGATCGCCGAAAGGATCGACCGCCACAACATCAATACGGTCTATGTCAAGGATGGCAAAAAGACAGGCTATGGACAAGGGGACAATGAAGGAAAGATCATCGAGATCAAAGGGGAAAACGATGGAACTAATTGAAGCGATCAGTGAACGACACAGTGTGCGCCAGTACAAGGATGCACCGATCGATGGCAATATCAGGGAACAGCTGAATGAATACGCCTTTCTTTTGGCGGAACAGGGAGATCTCGATATTCAGATCCTCTATGATGAGCCGACCTGTTTTGATTCAAGGCTTGCCCACTATGGAAAGTTTGAAAACGTCAAAAACTACGTGGTCATCGCCGGAAAGAAAGATGCCACGCTCGATGAAAGAGCCGGCTATTATGGCGAGCTCTTCGTACTGAAGGCGCAGTGTCTTGGCTTAAACAGCTGCTGGGTCGCTTTGACTCATGGCAAGTCTTTGGCAGAGTTAAAAGAGGGCGAAAAAGAAGTCATCGTCATCGCCTTAGGCTATGGCAAGGCCAAAGGAAACCCGCATAAGAATAAAGCCACGTCCTCTCTGGCACCGGACTACGAGAGAGGACCGGATTGGTTCAGACGCGGTGTGGAAGCAGCGATGAAAGCACCGACAGCCGTCAACCAGCAGAAGTATAAGATCACACTTCTTGAGGGCAACAAAGTCTCGATCAGGCCATCTGGCATCGGAACATTATTAAAACTCGATCTCGGCATCGTGAAGTGTCACTTCGAGATCGGTGCAGGCAAAGAAAACTTTGAATGGGCATAAGAAAAGGAGATCGGAAGATCTCCTTTCGAAACTACATGATGCAGGAATCGAAGAAATCGATGATGCCCTGTTCCACCTGTTCCTTGATGTCGGAATAGTTGTGGATCTCATGGCGATAGCCGGTGTATAAGACGGTCGTCACATCGTGGCCTGAATCGATCAGCCAGTTGGCTGCTTGATACATGCCGGTACCATACTGTCCGACCGGGTCCTGGTCACCGCCGATATTGTAGATCGGAAGCTCCTTAGGTACTTTTTCAGCCCATTCAGGTCCGGTGATGTCTTCCATCATCTGCAGGAAGTAGAGCCATGCGCGATTGCTGGTCGGTTTTGTAAAGGCATCAAACGGGTCTTCGGCATGGTCTTTCTGCACGTATGGGGAATCGCAGATCCACTCGTTCCCAAGTTTCACGCCTTCATCGCATCTTGCGAACATCCAGCCCATGAAGGTTGCGCCAAGGCTTGGATCGGATTCGTCGCCTTTTCCTTCATCAACGAGCTTTTGCACGATGGCGATATTATCTTCCAGATTTGGCCAGACACCTGTCGTTCCGCAGATCGTTGCGCCTTTTAAGTCATTGCCGTATTTGGCGATGTATTCCCTGGTGATGAAGGAACCCATGGAATGGCCAAACATAAAGTAAGGAAGATCCGGATATTTCTGAACGACGATATCGTGAAGCTTCTTTTCATCTTCCATCATCGTCTGATGGCCTTTGCTTCCCCAGTTGCCCCAGGTGTCGTTTTCTAAGGCAGTCTTGCCATGACCGACGTGGTCATCTGCTGCAACGATATAACCGGCTTCCATAAAGGAAGTGATCATATGCAGATATCTTCTGGAGTGTTCGCCGAAACCGTGAATCAGCTGAATGATGCCCAGAGGTTTACATGCCGGAACATAGATCCAGCCGTAAACCTGGTCCCGCTCATTGAATGAGCCGAATCTGACTTCATGTAACATGTGATGAATTATCCTTTCTTTCGATCAGAGATCTCTTCTGATTTCATCATATCATTAAACAAAGAAGTCTGCAGAACTACACTGTGAGATCGTTTCTGAAACAGGCAGGTTTTTTGAAACAGAGCTGTGAGAAAATAGAATCAGATAAGGAAGGAGCTTTGATTTATGAACCAGATCAAATGTCCCCATTGCGGAGAAGTATTTACGATCGATGAATCCAATTACGATTCGATCGTCAAACAGGTCAGAGACCATCAGTTCAACGAAGAACTGAAAAGAAGAGAAAAGGAATACAACGAGCGCCTCGAGACGGAACTCAAGCTCGTAAAGACACAAACGGAAAGCCTCAGTCAGAAGGCATTAAGCGAAAAAGACCGGCAGATCGAAATGCTGAAAAGCCAGCTCTTGAGTAAAGACAAGGATAACGAGCTGGTGACCAGGGATGCCCTCGATAAAGTGAAGGAACGGCTGCAGGAAAAGGAGAACCAGATCCTGAGACTGAATGAACAGCTCAAGAATAAAGACACGGAAAGTGAGCTGAAGCTTTCCAAAGCGCTCGAGAAAAAGAATGAGGAGATCTCAAAACTGCAGGCTTCCTCACAAGCGATGAAGGAAAGCTATCAGAAACAGATCGAAGGCAAGGATGAGATGATCGCTTACTACAAGGACTTCAAGGCAAAGCAGTCCACCAAGATGATCGGCGAAGATCTTGAGCAGCACTGCCTCTACGAGTTCAACCGGGTCAGACCACTGTTTCGAAATGCCTACTTTGAAAAGGACAACGATGCATCTCTCGGTTCCAAGGGCGACTTCATCTACCGCGATTACGACGATGAGGGAACGGAATTCATTTCAATCATGTTTGAAATGAAAAACGAAGCCGATACGACAGCGACGAAACACAAGAATGAAGACTTCTTACAGAAGCTCGACAAGGACCGCAAAGAAAAGAAGTGTGAGTATGCAGTCCTGGTATCACTGCTGGAAATGGACAACGACACTTACAACGAAGGGATCGTCGATATGTCCCATCGCTATGAAAAGATGTATGTGGTCCGTCCGCAGAACTTCATCCCGATCATTACGTTACTCAGGAACGCCAGCATGAACTCCCTGGCCTACAAGAAACAGCTGATCGTCTTACAGAACCAGGACATCGACTACAAGAACTTCGAAAACAACATGAACACCTTCAAAACGGCCTTTGCGAAGAACTATGAGCTGGCTTCAAGGAAGTTTCAGGATGCGATCGATGACATCGACAAGACGATCAAGGCCCTGGAAAAGACGAAGGCCGATCTGCTTTCTTCGGACCGTAACCTGCGCCTGGCCAACGACAAGGCACAGGAGCTCTCCATCCGCAAACTGACGAAGAATGCCCCGAGCATTGCGGAAAAATTCAAAGAATGATTATAATTTAAATAAGAATATGGAGGAAACGATATATGGAAATCGATAAAGAGAAAATTCAGGAATTGCTGAATGAGTCAACTTCCAAAGTTGAAAGCATCATGAAAGATACAGCTGCAATCGAAAACATCCTGCAGAGTGCTGAACAGAAGCTCAAAGATATCCCGAACATCGGTGAATATGCAGCAAAGCTGCCGCTCATGCTGTCGATGATCAGAAGCTATATCGCCAAGGAATACACAGAAGTATCACCTAAGGTCGTCGTTTCGATGGTCGGTGCGCTTGTCTACATGCTGAAGGGCAAAGATCTGATCTCCGACAAGATCCCGGTGATCGGAATTGCGGATGACCTTGCAGTTCTCGGTCTGGCACTTCAGATCAACTCCAAGGAACTTGCAGATTATTCCAAGTGGAGAGACGAACAGGAAGTCAAGAGAACGGCTGAGCCTTTCACAAAAGCAGAAGACAAATAAGAGCGAAGGGCGAAAGCCCTTTTCTTTTTGACCTACTTATGTAAAAGTTAAAACATGGAGATCCTGCATCACGCACTGCTGTATGCCTTATTGTGCAAACATACGATCGAAGTTTTGGGAAAAGACGAAGGTGAAAAAGCCATCGAAGTTTTTACCAGGGACTATGGGCTCTTCAGAGGAAGGCGCATGAAAAACAACTCCCTTCATGGAGATATCAACGACTTTTTCATCAATGGCGAATGGAGAGGAAAGCCGGGCGAAAATATCTCGAAGATGTCTTTTGAAAAGGGCCAGAGCATTTCCGTTGTTTCGAAATGTGCCTGGTATGACACCTGGAAGAAGTACGGGCTTCTTGACTATGGTCCTTATTACTGCAGATACATCGACAAGGCGATCGCCGAAGGCTATGGTTCAGATTTCACCCTGCAGGTGGAAGAAACGATCGGTCAGGGAAATGAGAGATGTATCTTCAAATGGACCGCGCAAGCCGATGAAACGCTTCTGAACGAAAGCGAGCGGAAACACATCCTTCCTTTTGAAAAACATTGCAAGGACCTTTTAAACAGCGCAGAAAAGTATCTTGATGAGACGATCCTTGCGAAAACGAAGGAAGACTTTGAAAAGGAATTTGGAAAGACCGAACTATTTGATTAGCGTATTTCTCATGTGAGACCTTTGATTTTGATATAATGCTTATTGGTATGAAAAAGAATCTGGCGAACATCATCACTTCAACCCGATTGATCGGAACGATCGCTCTCCTGTTTACAGAACCCCTGTCCAATGCTTTCTATGCCATCTACATCTGGTGCGGGTTCTCAGACATTCTCGATGGGTTCGTTGCCAGAAAGACCAATACGATCTCGGCCCTTGGTTCAAAACTCGATTCGATCTCTGACCTTTCGTTCTATACGGTCATGATGATCAAGATCCTGCCGTATTTAAGAAGACGTTTTCCGCAATACATCTGGATACTGATCTATACGGCGGTAGGCATGCGCATCCTGTGTTATCTTGTCGTCGCCTTGTCGGCCGGCTACTTTGAAAGCCGGCATACGATCTTCAACAAGATCACCAGTGGCATGATGTTCTTATTGCCGTTCACAGTCGAACTGCCGGTACTGATCCCGTACTCACTGATGATCCTTGCGGTAGCGTTTGCGGCAAATCTCGAAGAGATCATATATATCTGCAGTCACATTATCAATAAGACTGTACATACGTAAAAGCTTTCCGAAAATGAAAGCTTTTTTGATGCCTTTTATAACAAATTTCTGATCAGATCAAGTGATTAAAAGAACTGAAATAATGCTTCTGAAAATGGTACGTTTTCGTTTCAAATTATGTGGAAAATTCGTTTGGCGGAAAGCGTGTTTTTATGAGATAATGTCTGCAGAAAAAAAGCCAGGAATATAAAGGAGGGCAGTATATGAGCCTGATAGGCAGACCGATCAAGAGCAAGATGACGGGCACGAAAGGTGCCATCGTAGACGCCGACAGAAAACATTTAATCGTTTCTTTCTCGGTGGGAGGTGTCAAAATACCACTGGCAAAATATGCAGATCTGATCGAGGTTTCCGAGGAGACCAGAGATCTGATCGAAGAGTACATCCTTTCTTTAAAAAGACCGATCCGCAAGATCGTTACAGAAGAGTGAAGACCGCTGATGCGGTTTTTTCTTTGTTTAAATTTCAAAAGATAGGTTTCAGTTTCATTTAAGATGGAATTCAGATGGAGTTCACATGTGCCTCTTATCATTAGACCCAATAAGGAGGAACTTCAGATGAAAAAGTTCATAAAAATTCTTTTACCGCTGACCATGGTGCTATTCTTATCAGCCTGCAATACCGTGATCGCTGATAATACACCGGATCACTCCGGACAGACACTGACGGGCGTGATCACTTCGATCGATGGAACGCAGGTCTCACTGACGCTTGGCAAGCTCAAAGAAAACGACAAGGGCTTCCAGATGGCACAAGGCAATATGCCGGCCTTTGAAAACGGTGAGATGCCTGAAGGCGAATTGCCAGAGTTTACGCAAGGCCAGATGCCTGAAATGGGCAATGGTCAGATGCCGCAGGGTCCTCATGGTATGATGCCGGGTCATCCGGGCATGCCAATGCAGGGAACGGATGAAGAAGGACAGATGCCTGCATGGAATGAAGGCGAAGCACCTGAGCTTCCGGAAGGTTCCACACATATGACCCCGGGTCAGATGCCGCCGTTTGAAAACGGAGAAATGCCGGAGATGCCATCCTTTGAAAATGGTGAACTGCCTGAGCTTCCGGAAGGTGAACTGCCCGGAATGGCAGATAGTGAAATGCCTTCCTTTGGAAACGGTCAGATGAGGACAGGCAAAGGCGGCCAGATGCAGCTCACTTATACTTTCAAGGAAAGTGAAAAAACAGATACCATCGATCTCAAGGATTGCACTGTGACGCTAGCTGATGGAACGAGCGGAACCTTTGAAGATCTCAAAGTCGGCGATGTGATCCGCATCATCGTCAGCAAGGAAAACATCGTGGAATCCGTGAGGGTCTATCAGATCGAAAACCAGGAAGAATGAAAAATAAAGGACAGCTTTTTACAGCTGTCCTTTGAAAGTGCTTCTAAGATAAAAACAGAAATAAGTGTTGGTATAATTGTTGTATCAAATTAAGCTTCATTCATACAGGAGGAAAAAAGATAATATGTTCTATGATTACAAAGTGACTACCGGAAAAGGCGAAGAACTCGATCTGAGCAGTTTCAAAGGCAAAGTTGTCATGGTCGTCAATACGGCTACGGGCTGCGGCTTTACACCGCAATATGAACCGATCGAGCAGATGTACAGAGATTACCATGACAAAGGATTGGAGATCCTTGATATCCCGTGCAACCAGTTTGGCAATCAGGCTCTTGGTAGTGATGAAGAGATCCATGAATTCTGCACACTTCACTACAACACGACCTTCCCGCAGATGAAGAAGTCTGATGTCAACGGTGCAAATGAGCTTCCTTTATACACCTTCCTGAAGGCAGAAAAGGGATTTGAGGGTTTCGATCCGCATCCGTACAAGGAACTGCTCGAAGGCATGTTTGCCAAAGCTGATCCGGACTGGGACAAGAAGTCTGACATCAAGTGGAACTTCACGAAGTTCATCATCGACAAGGAAGGAAACGTCGTCGCAAGATTTGAACCGACAGCCGATATGGAAAAGGTCAAAGCCTGCGTCGAAGCGCTCTTATAATCCGTTTTCCAAAGAGACGCAGTGCCTCTTTTAAACCGGCAAAAATGAATTCTCAGGCATACAAAGAACGCATAGGGTAAAATTAAAGTATAGTTTTAAAGGAGTCAAACTATGGATCCTAAAATACTGATCGCGATCATTGTTATCATATTTGTCGGTGATATCCTCTTTCAGGCTTACCAGAACAAAAAGCGCAACGACCTGTTTCAGAAGCTCAGCAGGCTTCTCATCGACAAGGATTACAAGACCTTCGATGAACTCATCGAAGCACCGGAAACAAGGAAACTCTTTCCAGCTTTCAACACGGCTTTTCTCAAGCTCAATGAGGCGCTTTTGCAGGATGATGCAGGAAAGATCGACAAGGCTTTTGACAGCTTTACCATGAACATGAACAAGGCGCAGAAGGAAGCTTTGTACAAGAAGGGTTTTTACTACTATCTTGGCATCGAAGACAAGGCAAAGACCGATCGGTATTATGAACAGCTTAAACAGCTTAATGTCAAGGACCAGCATATCCTCGATGTGACCTATGACACGTACATCAAAAAAGGCTATACCTATCTTGAGGAAATGCTGAAGCAGATCGAAGACCTCGATGAAAAACAGCGGATGCCTTATTATGCACTGCTGAGCGATATGTATAAAAACAAGGGCGAGGAAGATAAGGCAAAGGAATTCGAAACACTGGTTTCGGAGTTCACAAAGAAGATGATGGAAGGGAAGGAAAGCTGATCCCTTCCTTTTTTTGTTTTTATGGTCTTCAGCAAGAGCAGAAAAAATAAAGAATCCATCTGCACGGAACAAAGCTTTTGCGAGAAAACAAGGGAAGGATCGATCGGCTGAATTGAAGTTTTCAAAAAAGAAGGACCACAGATCTGGAAGCTCTGGTCCTTCAACAAACATGCGAAACAGTCAAAGGAAAGGGGATCCGGACTGTTCGTTTCAAAAAATGTTTCGATCCTTGAAATAAGAGACTCTTATTTTTGGATCTTTGCCTGATGAAAACAGGCTTTGTTCATATGCGATTATCTGAGTGCAATTTTTTGTATCTTCAATTTCACAATAATACAGGCCGATCCAAAAATCAATCGATCTGCAGGCTCAGGCCATCAGATCAGTTTTTGAAGAGGCGGAAGAGTGAAAGCAGGACATAGATGATCGCTGCGATGAGAAGGAAAGTCAGGACAAAACTCACGATCGAAAAAGAAAGAGAGACTGAGTCTCCTGCTTCAGGGGTCATTGCATAGATGTGGACGCATTTCAGGCCAAAGCCGCTCATCGCCGTGATCTCGCCGCCAAAGTGTTTGATGGCAAGGGGCATATCGCCCTGATCTTTAAACGAAAGATAATTGATCAGCAAGCCTGCCAGCGTAAGCAGGAATGAAATGATCAGTGTGACTGTGATCCTTTTCATAAAGAAAGACCTCCGTTTTGAATGAAAATCAGATATGTGCGCAGATCCTGAAACAGGATCTTTAAAATATATGATGTATTATTAAGGCGTTGTTTCCTCTAATTTAATTGTAAGGTATATGGAGGCAGATATGAAAAAGATCATAACATTACTGATTGCATTATTTTTGATTTGCGGATGCAGCGTCAAATCGACGACGACCGTTTCAACAAGTGTCTCAGAGAACGGAAATACGACGACGACCACAACGACGGAAACAGTCGAAAACGGCGTTTATTCTTCTTCGACGGACACGGTCACATCGAGCGATGATGATCCGACAGGCCTTCGCAACAAATGGACGGAACTGTTTGAAGAAGGCGCAGAAGGCGTATCGAAGGATGGCTGGGATGTCTATTTCGCCTATGACGATCCAAATGACATCTCGCTTGCGGCGATCATGATCCTGAAAGATGGTGAACTCAGAGACTACATCTTCGGCGATGCCGTTGAAGAGGATAGCCACTACAAGATCGTCGATGTCGATGAAAAGGAAGACGGTACCGTTGAAAATCTGCCGTTTGAGATCGGGGAAGTCAAAGCGGATGGCTTTGAAATGCGTTTTAAAGACGGTGATTCCGTTGTATTGAATTTCGTCGATCAGGAGACGATCATCAACGACATGATCTCCATCTGGGAAAAACAGGGTCAGGCCTACCAGGAAAACCGCTGATCTTTTTGAAAGAAGCGGCAATCTGAAGGGGT
Source organism: Solobacterium sp. UBA3303 (assembly GCA_002362065.1). Lineage (GTDB taxonomy): Bacteria > Bacillota_I > Bacilli_A > Erysipelotrichales > Erysipelotrichaceae > Colivicinus. Next base: position 35,611 of record DESX01000096.1, on the reverse strand, counting down.
ATCATGGGGCTTGCTATGATAAAATAAAGGTGCAAGGACTGGATGATGATTCCGGGAGAGATTTCTTGAATGAAACGCCGAAGGGGACGAAACTCTCAGGCGAAAGGACCGGTTTCGGACAGACTCTGGAGAGCATAATCATGATGCACCAAAGAAGCAATCCCAAAAGGAGAATCTTTCAGGTAAACATACAGAGACAGGATCTTTTTCCTGTCTTTTTTGTCAGATAAAGGAGAGAATTCTATGGAACTCAAGACACCTCTTTACGATGCCCACGTGAAGGCTGGCGGCAGGATCGTGCCGTTTGCCGGATATCTGCTGCCTGTGCAATACGAAGGCGTGATCGCCGAGCACATGGCTGTCAGAGAAAAAGCGGGCCTTTTTGATGTTTCACACATGGGCGAGATCACTCTGAAAGGAAAAGGAGCACTTGCCTCGCTGAACCATCTGCTCAGCAACGACTACACGAAGATGCCTTTGGGCAAGGTGCGCTACGGCATCCTGTGCAACGAGGAAGGCGGCGTCAAGGATGACCTGCTGGTCTACAAGTTTGGCGAAGAAGACTACTTCATCGTCGTCAATGCCTCCAACCGTCACAAGGACTATGCCTGGATGAAAGACCACATCCTCGAGGATACGGAGATCAAGGACATCTCCGATGAGGTCGCCCAGGTCGCTTTGCAGGGACCTTTGTCCAGGGACATCATGAAGAAGGTGATGAAGGAAGAAGACATTCCGGAAAAATACTACACCGCAAAAAGGGATGTGGATATTTCCGGCATGAACTGCATCATCTCCTATACAGGCTATACCGGTGAAGCCGGCTATGAGATCTACACAGCCAATGAGAATGCGCAAAAGCTCTGGGATCTTCTGTTAAAGGAAGGCGAAGAATTCGGTTTGAGGCCATGCGGCCTTGGCGCAAGAGATACACTGCGTCTGGAAGCATCGATGCCTTTGTATGGCCATGAGATGGATGAAGATATCTCGCCTCTGGAGACAGGCCTTGATTATGGCGTCAAGATGAACAAGGAAGACTTCATCGGCAAGAAGGCCATCGAAGAAAAAGGCGAACCGAAGATCTGCCGTGTCGGCTTAAGGATCGTTGACAAGGGCGTCTTAAGAGAACATCAGGACATCTACGTCGGTGAAGACAAGATTGGCCATACGACCAGCGGTACCTATTCGCCATTATTTAAAACATCCATCGCAATGGCTCTGATCGACAAGAAGTATTCGGACATCGGTACGATCGTTGAAGTCGATGTCAGAGGAAGAAGATTAAAGGCTGAGGTCGTTCCGATGCCTTTCTATAAGAGAGAGAAATAAACATAAGGAGGGGAAACATGTTTAATCATCCAAAAGAACTCAAGTATACCAAAACACACGAATGGGTCAGGGAAGAAGACGGACTTTGCGTCGTCGGTCTGACGGACTTTGCGCAGGACGCTTTAGGCGATATCGTTTTCGTCAATCTTCCATCTGTCGGTGATGAAGTCAAGGCGGGCGAAGTCTTCTGTGATGTTGAATCCGTCAAGGCTGTTTCCGATGTCTATTCACCAGTCAGCGGTGTCATCGAAGAAGTCAATGAAGCTCTGACAGACGATCCGGCTTTAGTCAACAACGACTGTTATGGCGCATGGTTCATCAAGGTCAAAGAAGTGACCGGCGAAGATGAACTGCTTGACGCTGATACATACGAAGAATTCTGCAAGAGCGAGGCATAATATGCGCTATATTCCTGAAACGAAACGTGAACAGGAACAGATGTTACAAGACATCGGTTTGAACAGTGTCGATGAGCTTTATTCCATGGTCCCGAAGGAGGTCCTGCTCAAAGAGCTCGACATTCCGGAGGGGAAAAGTGAGATGGAAGTCCTCGAAGATCTTCAAAAGATCGCAGGCAAAAACCTTGTCTATGATCAGATCTACAGAGGTGCCGGTGTTTATAAACATTACATTCCGGCAATCGTTTCCTACATCACATCCAAGGAAGAGTTCCTGACCGCATATACGCCTTACCAGGCAGAGATCTCGCAAGGCGTGCTGCAGTCGATCTTTGAATACCAGACCCAGATCTGTGAACTCACAGGTTTAGATGTCTCCAACGCATCCGTGTATGATGGCGCGGTGGCGGCAGCCGAAGCGCTGTTCATGACGCTGGAGAGAAACAGGGATGAAGTCCTTGTCTCCGACACGATCGATCCGCAGACGCTGGAAGTCATGAAGACCTATTGCGAAAGCCGCAATGTGAAACTGACGCTCTTAAAAGGCAAGGATCACAAGACGGACATCGAAGAAGTTAGAGCACACCTCAACGAAAGGACCGCTGGTCTTTACGTGGAAAGTCCGAACTACTACGGCCTGATCGAAGATGTCGAAGAACTCACGAAACTCGTTCACGAAAACAAGACGAAGATGATCGAAGGCGTCGACCCGATCTCATTGGCGATCTATAAGACACCGGGTGAAATGGATGTCGATATCGCCGTCGGTGAAGGTCAGCAGTTAGGCCTGCCGATGAGCTTTGGCGGTCCGTACCTTGGTTTCATGACCTGCAAAAAGGAACTGATGCGTAAGCTCCCTGGCAGGATCGTCGGTGAGACCACAGACCACGAAGGAAGAAGGGCATACGTTCTGACCCTGCAGGCCAGGGAACAGCACATCCGCCGTGAAAAGGCTTCTTCCAACATCTGTTCCAATGAAGCGCTTTGCGCAATGACGGCTTCTGTCTATATGGCGGCGATGGGCCCGCAAGGCATGGAAAAGCTGGCCTTAAGCTGTTACAACAACGCCCATTATCTGCAGACAAAACTGAATGAACTTGGCTTTGTCAGAAAAGACGAGGGTGAATTCTTCGATGAATTTCTGACCTCTTCACCGATCGATGCAGAAGTTCTGGAAAAGAAACTGTCTGAGAGGAAGATCTTAAGTGGCTTAAAAGTTGAGGATCAGATCTTATGGTGTGCGACGGAAGTCAACACGAAGGATAAGATCGATGAACTTTGCCTGGCATTGAAGGAGGTCCTGTCATGAAGCTCTTATTTGAAGAAAGCAGAAGCGGCAGAAAGATGGACTATCTCCCTGAAGTAAAGACCGGGGAAGCAAGACCATCCGACAAGTACGCCCGCAAGAGCTCACTTAGGCTTCCGGAGATCTCCGAAGTCGATCTGAGCAGACATTATACAAAACTGATGAAACAGACCCATGGCGTCAACGACGGATTCTATCCGCTTGGCTCCTGCACGATGAAATACAATCCAAGGGTCGATGAAGTGACTGCCTCCTTAAAAGGTTTCACGGACATCCATCCTCTGCAGCCGAAAGATACGGTGCAGGGTGCTATGGAAGTCTTATACAAGGCAGAAAAACTCTTATGCAGGATCACTGGCATGGATGCGATGACCTTCGAACCGGCAGCCGGTGCCCATGGTGAATACACGGGCCTGCTGCTGATCCGCAAGTATCATCAGGATCGAAACGATGACAAGCGAGTCAACATCATCGTTCCGGATTCCGCACACGGCACTAACCCTGCCTCTGCGGCAATGGCCGGCTTCAAAGTCGTCAATATCCCGTCCGATGAAAAGGGCGGTGTCGATCTTGAAGCATTGCGCAATGCCGTTGGCGAAGATACGGCCGGTCTGATGCTGACAAATCCGAATACCTTGGGACTCTTTGATCCGAATATCCTCGAGATCACAAAGATCGTTCATGAGGCCGGAGGACTCTGTTATTACGATGGCGCCAACCTCAATGCGATCATGGGCAGAGTCAGACCGGGTGATATGGGCTTCGATTGCGTCCATTTGAACCTGCACAAGACCTTTGCGACCCCGCATGGCGGCGGCGGTCCTGGTTCCGGTCCGGTGGGCTGCAAGGAATTCCTGAAGCCGTTTTTGCCGCGTCACGAAGTCAAGGAAGAAAACGGAAGCTATGACTTCTATGATCCTCAAAAGACGATGGGTCAGGTCAGAAGCTTCTATGGAAACTTCTTAGTCGTCGTCAAAGCGTTGACCTATATCTTAGCCTTAGGTAAAGAAGGACTCAAAGAGGCAAGCGGCAAGGCGGTACTCAATGCCAACTACATGATGAACAAGCTCAAGGGCTCTTACCATGTGGCTTATGATCAGACCTGCATGCACGAATTCGTATTGAGCCTCGAAGATCTCAAGAAGGAGACCGGTGTTTCGGCGATGGATATCGCCAAGGGATCCCTTGATTATGGCATCCATCCGCCAACGATGTACTTCCCTTTGATCGTCCATGAGGCGCTGATGTTTGAGCCGACGGAGACGGAAAACAAAGAGACCATCGATGAGGCTGTGAAGATCTATCTCGAGCTCTATAAGAAAGCACACGAAGATCCGGAGTATCTGCATGGTGCACCGCACAAGTGTGCGATCTCAAGACCTGACGAGACCAAAGCAGCCAGGGAACCGGTATTAAGGTATCGATACGATGATTAAGCTGAAGCTGTATATCTCGGATTCTTACGATGTCTTTGACAATCAGGCGAAAGAAGCTTTTCTGCTTGAACAGGCAAAGAAGGATGAGATGATCCTTTACCTGTGGCAGAACAGAAAGACGATCGTCATCGGCAAGAACCAGGATGCGTACAGTGAATGCGATATTGAAAAACTGGAATCGGATGACGGACGCCTCGCCCGCAGGATAACGGGCGGGGGTGCCGTTTACCACGATACGGGAAATCTGAATTTTACCTTTGTCTGTGCAAGGGAACTTTTTGACATCGAAAAACAGGATGAAGTCATACTGAATGCGCTGAGGAATCTTGGCTTTGCGGCAGAGAAAAACGGACGCAATGACTTATGCATACAGGGAAGGAAGTTTTCCGGACATGCCTACTATAAGGGCAAGGAAAACTGTCTGCACCATGGAACACTGATGCTGGAAGTCGATGGAGACAAACTGCAGGAATATCTGCATGTCTCGAAAGTGAAACTGCATTCCAAGAATGTGGCTTCCGTCAAAAGCCGTGTCATCAATCTCAAGGAGATCGATCCTGCTTTGAACATCGAAAAGATGAAGGAAGCTCTGGTCTCTTCCTTTGAAGAAGTCTATCGGGGCAAGTGCGAAAGCTGTGTGATCGATCTGACCAGAGTTGCGGAACTAAGAAAACAGTTCAGCGATGCTGCCTGGCGCTATGGAAAGATGAAAAAACTTCCTTTGGTCAAAGAGAAACGCTTTGACTTTGGCACAGTCAGGATCTGTTATGAATTGAATGAAGATACGATCGAAAATCTTGTGATCTATACCGATGCCCTCGATACCGGGATCTTTGATGGTGTGGAAACAAAACTGATCGGCAAAAAGATCAGTGCGGAAAACGATTTGAAAGATATGGCAGGTCTTCTGTTTGACCTGTTAAAAGAGGTGGATCATGCGATATGATGTGGCGATCATCGGCGGCGGACCGGGCGGCTATACGGCAGCTCACAAGGCTGCGGTGAACGGACTTAAAACGATACTGTTTGAAAAGGACAAACTTGGTGGTACCTGTCTCAACCGGGGCTGCATACCGACCAAAGCTCTGATCGAAGCTTCGCGTTTATACACTGCCAGCAAACATGCGGATCTTTTCGGTATCCATGCGGATGTGTCTTTTGATTATGAAGCAATCAACGCAAGAAGAGATGAGGTCGTTTCAAAATTAAGGAGCGGCGTTGAAAAGATGCTGAAGGCTGACAAAGTCGATGTCGTCTACGGAACAGCGAAGCTCATCGAAAAAGACAGGATCGCCTGCAACAATGAAGTCTACGAAGCCGATCATATCGTGCTTGCTGCAGGATCGATACCTTCAAGGATACCGGTCGAGGGCGTTGAACTTACGATCACATCTGACCGGATCCTCGAAGAAGATTTCAAACTTCCTTCTTCGCTCATCATCATCGGCGGTGGTGTCATCGGATCCGAGATTGCCGATGCCCTGTCGGGTTTTGGCTGCAAGGTCACGATCATCGAAATGGCAGACCGTCTGATCCCGACGATGGACAAGGACCTCGGACAGAGGCTTGGCATGTTTTTCAAAAAGAAGGGTATCGATGTCTGTTTGAGTGCGGCAGTGAAAAAGATCGAAAAAGAAGAGGACGAAAAGATCGTTTTCTACACCGACAAGAATGGAAACGAAGTATCTGTTCGTGCAGATGAAGTTTTACTGGCGACCGGCCGAAAGGCAAACATCGATGGGCTGGTCGATGAAAGCCTTGGTTTGAATACTCAAAGAGGTATCTGCGCAGATGATAGCGGCAAGACGAACATCGAAAATGTCTATGTCATCGGCGATGCAAGAAGCGGCAATGTACAGCTTGCCCACGTTGCGGAAAGTCAGGGCAAAAACATCATCGATCTGATCTTAAACAGAGAGCCTTCTGTGGATATGACGGTGATCCCATCGGGCATCTACACTGATCCTGAGATCGCGGCAGTCGGTGTGAAGGAAGATGAGCTCAAGGAAAAGAGCATCCCATACAAGGCAAACAAGGCTTTGACCGGTGCCAATGGCAGATGCCTCATTGAAAATGCCGAGAGCGGTTTTGTCAAACTCTTACTGAATGAAGAAGGCATCCTTTTGGGTGCCAGCATCGTTGCGCCGCACGCAACGGAACTGATTGCGGAGTTAAGTCTCGCTGTCGAAAAGAAGATGACAGCTGCAGAAGTAGCTCAGGTCATACATCCGCATCCGACGATCAGCGAACTGATCAAAGATGCATGTGAAAAATAAAAAGGTCATAAAAGAAAGGAAAAAAACATGGCTGAATTGATCGATCCAAAGGAATTCAAGAAAACGACGCGCTCTATTTTATTTACAGATGTTTATGAATGCCCGCGCTGCAGATCCGCTAAAGTTGAAGTGAGCACATCCTTCAAGGAAGCCAGGATCGTCAAGACATTCAGATGCCTGAATTGTGATCACAGCTGGACCAATATCGACTCTGTGGCAGAGTCAGAAAAACTCTCTTAGCGAGAGTTTTTGTCTGGCCTTTTCTCAATAAGGCTATCCATCTGAAATCCGGAAAATGAGGAAACAGTTTCCTGTTTCACGTTTTCCTTTATGAGAAAAAAGATACCGGGATCCCCGGCATCTTTCATTTCAGATCGTCATATGTATTGACTTCGATGTCATTTTCTTTTAAGGATCCCTTTGTTCCTGGATCGATGGCCATGGCGACTTCCTTTGGACGGGGCATCGCCAAAAAAAGATACGTCGAGTATTTCCTGATCAAGGTAGCCCGGATGGCATACAAGCATCAGATAGCCGTCTTCGCCATAGTCTTTCAAAAATAACAGAGCACAGTCAGTCTGTATTTATGCTTTTTCTTTTCGGATCCGCTCGAAGATCTGAAGGATGATTTCAGTCGAATGAGGCGATCGTTTCTTTTTTATGGGAATCGGAAGAATTGATGAAGGTCCCGCCGTTTTCCTTCAGGAAGGCTTTCATCGGATCGCTGAGATAGGGAACAGAACGAAGCCCCTTGTTGTATGCCCCATAGTTGCATTCAAAGCAATTCACGTGCTGCAGGATCTTTGTCATGGCTTCCTTCCAGACCCTGACATAGCGGGGATGGCTTTCATCAAAGAAGGTGTTTCCTTCATTGAATTTGGTGATCAGATCAAAGTGGCCGATGATATCGCAGTGTGTATTTTCATAAAGCCTTGTCGTGCTTTCGTAGTAGGCTTCACACATTGCATAGGGATCATTGTCGAAGTATCTGTTTAAGATATTTCCAAAGGCTGCCTTGTTGAGATCGATCGGAAAGTATTCTTCATTGACCTTAAGCTGCATCTTCTTCCCTCAGTTTACGGATGATGTTCTTGTATCCCTCATCGCCGTAGTTGTAGCAGCGGGAGACTCTCGAGATGGTCGTCGTAGAAGCACCGGTCTGTTTTGAGATCTCCTGGTAGGAGACACCTTCGGATAAAAGGATCGCCGCATCCAGCCTTTGTGCCATGTTCTGTATTTCTTTGATCGTACACAGATCATCGAACAAAGCTTCGCATTCTTCTTGCGTTTCGATCAAAGATATTGCCTTCATCAGACGTTTTATCGAATCATTTGTATACTTTGGCATACAATACCTCGCTTTAGCATGTCAGCATTGCAGCACTTTACCATGCTAAAGTGATTTGAAGAACGGTACAAAGACAGGAACAGAAAAAAAGAATATATATCAATAAAATGATATAATTATGATATGTAAAGGAGCTTGTTAATATGACTGAATCGATCAGACCTTCATCGGAATTAAGAAATAAATATAACGAAGTCATCAGAGAGTGCAGAGAACAGAATGTTGCTGTCATACTTACTGTCAATGGAAAGGGCGATTCAGCCATAATGAGCTATGAGAAATATACAGAGCTCATGGATGAACTTCAGCTGTACAGAGATCTTGCTGAAGCGGAGGCAGATGTCAGAGAAGGAAGAGTGTCTTATGCGAAAGACACGTATGATTCGATCCGGAAGAAAATCGAATCCATGGAGCTTTAAATGTCATATGCAATTAAAACCACCGACAAGTATGACGATGAAGTTTTTGAGATCGTGCTTCATATTGCGAATGCAGCCGGCGATAAAAAACCTGCCCTGGATTATCTTGATGAGATCGAGAAACATACACTCATTCTTGCGGATTATCCTGAAGCTGGTTCTGTTCCCAGGAACGCAACGCTAAAAAAGCAGGGCTACAGGGTACTTGTTGTTGCAAAGCATCATTCCGTTTTTTACAAGATCGATCACGATCAGAAAGAGGTCATGCTTTACCATCTGGTCGATTCACGAAGAAATTACTTAAAACTGATCAGATAAAGTCTGCAAACATTGATTTTTGAACACAATAAAGCTTCCCGTGGCGGGAAGCTTTAATACACTTCGATCGAATCGTTCAGGATCTCCTCAAGCTTGTCTTCAAGACTTGTATTCTTTTCGATCCAGCAAAGCAGTGAATCGCTGTAGGAATCGTTATCGCCATAGATGATCCGCATCAGAAGGGCCTTGTCGCTGTCGGGATCCTGCAGGAGCTTTTCAAGAAGAGACAAAGTCCGTTTGCCGTTTTCTTCTTTGAGGCTTGTTGTTGCTTTTAAGATCCTTGCGATATCGTAGAGTTCAAAGATGGCTCTCTGCGGATCTTTCTTTGCTTTGTCGAAGTATTCTTCCAGCAGTTCCTGCCGCCAGGATTCCAGCGTTGTCTTCGGGATATTCAGGGCAAGGAAGTCGTGATACTTTTCGTTTTCTTCCTTTGCCATCATGTACAGCCACCCTCTGTATCGTTTAAAGAGGGCGTGTGCATCCTTGAGATCCATCAGTTTTTTTCTTCGATCTCTTTCCTGGTTTCAACAAGACATTTGATGACGTGGTCGATGTCCTGTTTTGTGTGGTTGGCACAGACCTGCGTACGGATCCTTGCCTTGCCTTTCGGAACGACCGGATAGGAGAAGGCAACGACATAGACGCCTTTTTCACGCATCTTCATTGCGTACTTGCCGGCGAGGATCTCGTCGTACAACATGATCGGCACGATCGGATGGACGCCGTCGATGATGTCGAAGCCGTTTTCCTTTAACCGTTCACGATAGTATTTGGTGAGTTCCATCAGATGAACGCGAAGTTCGGAACTCTCTGACAACATATCAAAGAGTTCGATGGATGCTCCGGCAATGGCTGGCGCCAGTGTATTGGAGAACAGGTATGGTCTGCTTCTTTGTCTTAACAGATCGATGATCTCCTTTCGTCCGGAGGTGTAGCCGCCGGATGCGCCACCCAGTGCTTTTCCTAAGGTACCGGTGATGACATCGACTCTTCCCTGTACGCCGTTGTATTCGACGGAGCCGCCGCCGTTTTCACCGATGAAGCCGGCCGCATGGGAATCATCCACCATGACGAGTGCGTCATACTTGTCCGCAAGATCGCAAATATCTTTCAGATTGGCGATGATGCCATCCATTGAGAAGACGCCATCGGTCGCAATCATTTTGATGCGGGCATCTTTGGCTTCCTTAAGTTTTTCTTCAAGGTCAGCCATGTCGTTGTTTTTATAGCGGTAGCGTTTTGCCTTGCACAGACGAACACCATCGATGATCGATGCGTGGTTGAGTTCATCGGAGATGATCGCATCTTCTTCGGAAAGCAATGTTTCAAACAGACCGCCGTTGGCATCAAAGCAGGAAGAATACAGGATCGTATCATCGGTCTTTAAGAAAGCGGAGATCTTTGATTCCAGTGTTTTGTGAATGTCCTGCGTTCCGCAGATGAAACGCACCGATGCCAGGCCATAGCCTTTTTCATCGTAGGTGCGTTTTGCCGCATCGATGAGCCTCTGGTTGTCGCCAAGGCCAAGGTAGTTGTTGGCACACATGTTGAGCAGCTTTTCGCCGTTCTCCATGACGATGTAGGCTCCCTGCGGGGAAGTGAATGGTGCTTCGGCTTTGAACAAACCGGCATCTTTGATATCTTCAACGGTCTTTGCGTAATAAGCTAATGTGTCTTTTCTGTTCATAAATGTTCCACCTTATCGATATTCGTCCAGTCGAGTATGACTTTTCCGGAGTTTCCGGACAACATGGCATCGAAGCCTTTCTGATAATCTGTGATGTCAAAGCGGTGCGTGATGATCTTCGAGATATCAAGACCTGCTTCGATCATCGTCGTCATTTTGTACCAGGTATCCCAGACCTTGCGGCCATAGATGCCTTTCAGGTTGAGACCGGAGAAGATGACCTTTTCCATATCCACTTCCGTCGTATCCGGAAGAAGCCCCAGTAAGGCGATGTTTCCGCCGTTTTTCATATTGTGGATCATCTGGTTCAATGCACTAGGTGCGCCAGACATCTCCAGACCCACATCGAAGCCTTCGCTCATGCCGATCTCATTCATGACATCTTCAAGTTTTTCCTTCTTGAGATCGACAGTCCTGGTTGCCCCCATGGTCTTTGCCATGTTGAGCCGGTAATCATTAAAGTCAGTGACGACAACATGTCTTGCGCCGGAGAACTTGACGATGGCTGCGGCCATGCAGCCGATCGGTCCGGCACCGGTGATCAGAACGTCTTCGCCTAAGACGTCATAGGTCAAAGCGGTGTGCGTCGCATTGCCATACGGATCGAAAATGGCATAGAGTTCCTCCGGAATGTTCTTCCTGGTCTTCCAGACATTGACGTAAGGGATGACCAGATATTCCGCAAAGGCACCGTTGCGGTTGACGCCGACACCTTTGGCGTTGCGGCAGTTTTCACGGTGTCCTTCCAGACAGTTGCGGCATTTGCCGCAGGTGATGTGTCCTTCACCGGAGACGATGTCACCGATGTTGAAGCCTCTTGCGCCAGGTCCGGTCTCGACGATTTCACCGACATATTCATGTCCGATCGTCAGTCCGGGAACGATGGTCTTTTGCGCCCACTTGTTCCATTGATAGATGTGCACGTCGGTCCCGCAGATCGCCGTCTTTTTGATCTTGATCTTGACGTCGTTGTAGCCGACTTCCGGGATCGGGACTCTCTTTGCCCAGATACCCACTTCGGGCTTTTCCTTGACCAAAGCCCACATCATATTATTATCGTTTTCCATATATACTCCTCTTGTCTTCATTATAGCGTATTCAGGGTACCTGAACGAAATAAAAAGCAGTCCTTTTGCAAAAGAAGGACTGCCATAAATCTTGTCGTTTACTTGTCGAATCGCGTGGCGATGATAAATCCCAATACGAATATCAGTATATATAAAGGAATGAAAGATGAGACATAGCTCACTTTCACCAGCATGCAGATGGAAGAGGCACACATCACGCCGGATATGAACAGGATCATCGCACTGCGGTGTGTTTCAAAGAGTTTGTTGACCAGTTTTGAAAGGGAAAGGACCGTTACCAGCAGTCCCAGCAATAACGGACCGATCACCTTGAGATCGAATGCCGCGATGCCAGCCGTCATCTTCTGGTAGAGCCCCATCATGATCAGGATCGACGAGGAGCTTAGGCCAGGCACGATCAATGACAATCCCCATATGGCTCCGCAGAAGATATACCAGAATACATTGGCCTCGATATCAAAGGAATGGTTTCCATTGAGTATCATGAACAGGACTGTAAAAAGGGCAGTCCAGCCAAGCAGTGAAATATAGGTAAGCTTGTCCTGCTTGACCTGTTTCAGAAGTCCCGGGATCGTTCCGAAGATCGCTCCGGCAAAGAAGACCGTTGAAGCAGTCTCGTATTTTAAGAAGAGCACTTCAAGCAGTTTTGCCAGAAGAAGGAAGCCCAGCAGCCAGCCGATCAGGAAAGTGATCAGCAGACTTAAATGATTCTTATAGCGGTGTATGGGATCGGAAAGTACATCCATCAAAGGCTCGTAGATGCCAAAGGCCATGCATAAGACACCGCCGCTGACACCGGGCAGTATCGCGCCGGTCCCGACGATCATGCCCTTGAGGACCGTGATCAGTATTTTATTTCGATTTTCGTTTTTCATAGTTTCACAGGAGCTCAGCTCCTGTGTATCCATTATAAGATCATTTTATTTCTGTGGCGAAGATCTGATACGGGACAAAGATCTCAGATCGTGACCATCCGTACTTTTATTTTGAGAAGATAAGTGAAAGAGAGAAAAGGAAAATGAAGAAATGGATCGTATTGTTTTTGATTGCAGCGGTTGTTCTTTGTGCCTGCGAAAAGGAAAAACCATATAAAGAAACAAAAGAAGAGATCACGGATAAGAAAGATCCGCATGCCTATCTTGCATCATTGAAGGATAAGCCTTCAAAAGAAGATGATGATATCCTTGTGGTTTCCAATGGCGGCACGTATCATGAAGAGCTTCTCGATGCATTCATCAAAACGTGTGAAAAGAAGGAAAACTGTGATCTGCTGATCGCCCGCTATACGATCGAAGGGGATGCGATCTATGAACTCCTGGTGTATGATGGGACCTACAGCTTATACAGTGACAATTCCCGCGATGCATACAGAGGAAGCGACATCGAAGATGAAAACCGAAAATATCTTTATCAATATGCTTACCAGACGGAAGCGGAATATAACGGTTCCAAAGGCATCGAAGAATCCCGTTTCGTCTTTCTGAGCGACAAAGAGCTTAAAAGCGATGCGGAAATTCAAAATGAATTTGAAAAGATGAGAAACGGTGAAGAAACTGATCTGCTCATCGTATTCTCGGACTCCAAAAGAGTGAAGTGATCCGCAATACATAAGTAAAGCAGTCTCAGCTGCTTTGATCAGATTTAACAGTCAAGAGTGTAGACATCCGCGTTCAGGATCCGGCCATCGCCCCAGTCTTCTTTCTTGGAGATCAGATATTCAAATCCGTTTTTGATCAGGCACCGTGCCGAAGCTTTGTTGTCAGGAAGCACATGGGCGCTGACCATCTGCACCTCTGTTTCGTTTTTTAAAAACCGAAGGAGTGCCCGGACGCAGGAAGTTGCGATCCCTTTGCCCCAGTAGTTTGGATGGAAGCGGTAGCCGATCGAAATGATCTTGCCAGACGGCTTGAAATCGTAAAATTCCGCAAGGCCGACAAGGGTATTCGGATCTTCTTTTTCATAGACGCCAAGGATGCACTGGCGGTTTACAAAAAGATCCATGTCCTGCAAGGTCTTCAAAGCCTCTTCGGCGCTGTTCTGACATTCAAGAAGGAAGCTCGGTTCATAGCGATAGACTATCTCACAATCTCTTAAAGCCTTCAGAGCTTCAAGATCATTGTCTCTTAATGCGCAGATCAGAAGCCTTTCATTTTCGATGTGCAGCATAAGTTTGATGTATCTCTCTGATCTTATTTTAAATCTTTCAGGCGATGAAACGGAAAACTTACCAGTTTCGCAGTGTTTCTTTGATATGCTTATCGATGTCGATGCGGGTCTGCAGACATTCCTTTTTGTATTGCTTTGCGTCTTTGAACATGAGCGAGATGAGAAGCGCCGAACCGATTGGCAGCATCTTCTCCAGCATCGACTGTGGGAACACGAAGTGGGTGCCGTGTTCATAGCAGAGCGCTTCGTATGTGCATTCATGCGGCAGTTTTTGAAGCCTTTCTTCCATGCGCCTTATATAGCGGCAGGTGTCCCAGAGAACGTCATCTTTTGCGCCGATGAACAGGATGTGACCTTTGATGTTTTCGACTTTGATGAATTCCTCCTCTTTGATCGGATGTCTTCTTTCCGATTCATCAAAGAGTTCAATGGAACGGATGAAATCACCGCTTCCCTTGGTGGCCTCCTGTATCTTTTGCCAGTACTCCGGGTGGCGGTAGGCGTAAGGAAGATAAGGAAGAGGCTTTCCTTTGTAGGTGAGTGAGGATTCGTTGTCCCCCGGCCTCTCATGGGCACCGTCCTTGCCGTCCTGGTAAAAGCCTTCCATGACAAAATCGGAAGGGGAAAGGGCGATCGTCAAAGTGATGTCGGGAAAATAGGATGTCGCAACAAGCGATAACATACCTGTGGTCGATGCACCGACGATGCCGATCTTTTTGATTCCTTGCGAATGCAGGAAAGCGATCGCTTTTTCAAAGCGCTCGAGCGGATAGGAGTGGTGGCCATAATCCTTCTTTGCCGGTGACATCGTTAAGGCATGACAGCCCTGTTCATGGAGCCACTTCGCCCCGGTCTTTGCCAAATAGTCATCACTGGAATCACCTAACATTGCGATGATCGCTTTATCGCTTTGTTTTTCAAGGGGATACCATACGCCATGGAATCCGTTAGTCTCTGCTTCAAATCTTTGCGTTTTCATATCGTTCACCTTTGATTAGCTATTGCTAACTATAGTGTAACACAGGTATTCAGATCATCAGAAAAAGACATGGAAGCTTACTTGTGATATCTTGGAAACGATGAATAAAGAAAAGATCCGAAAGATGCTCAATATCATATTGCCTGTCATCATCCTTTATGAGTGGCTGGACATGTTTTATTTTGCGCAGGAGAATTTTTTATCCACAAGAGGCGTTGCCTCTTTGAAATACTTCACGATCCTGTCCAATTTCCTGGAAGCTTTTGCCTGTCTGTGGTGGCTGTACAGGAAAAACGAAACGCTCAAATATGTGGCCTGTGTTTCGGTGATGCTGACATTCACGGTCGTCATGGTCTTCTTAGGTCCGATGTTTGGCTATGCCGCCATGTTCTATGGACCAAACCTGTGGTTCCATCTGCTGGTGCCTTTGATCGCTTTGGCGGAAATACTGTTTTTGGTCAGACGAAGCTATTCTGCAAGGGAGAATCTTTTTGCGGCGATGCCGATGGGGATCTATGGCGTCGGCTATGTGGCCAACAACGTGATCAACGGGATCGTCCAGTGGCCGCATTCCAACGACTGGTATGGTTTTCTGACCTGGGGCTATCCGATCGGTGCAGGGATCTTCTTCATCATCCTGGCTGTGACCTATGGGATCGGCTTCGTTATACGGAAACTGAACGATCTTTACGATCGAGACTGAAAAAAGCTATTTATTTAAGGGGGACAAGACATATGAAAAAACAGATCCTGATGATCATCGTGATGGTCCTGCTTCTTGGCGGCTGCAGCAGGAAAGAAGAGTGGCAGCTTCACTATGAGCAGGCAGAAAAGCTGATGGAGGAAGCTGACTTTAACGCAGCCCTGGAACCGTTGAATGATGCGATCACTTTAAAAAGTGATGATCCGAAGCTTTATATCGCGCGGGCTTATTGCCACATCTATGACCGGGGAAAAGAAAAGGGGAAAGTAAGGATCGATCCTGTTTCAAACTACGATCAGGCGATGGTGGACTTTCAGAAGGCACTGGACCTCGATCCCGACAATGAGGATCTGAAACAGGAGATCGCCCAGGGAAAAAAGGCAGCGGAAGATTTCCGGGAAGCGATCAACAATGTTGCCGGTGAATCGCTCATCGAAAAAGCGGAAGAGGAAATGGTCAGCTGTACACCTGTCTGGGATGTGGACTATGCCTATACGGAAGCCTATTTAAGAGATGGGGAACTTTCGGCCTGCTACGCGTTTGATGAAAAGGGCAGATGGATCTATGGCGATAATAACCACATCGTTTCCGGCAAGACAGATACATTACATATGCGCATTTACTATGAAGGGGATACAGAGCGTATCATCAGAGAAGAATACCGCTATGATTCGACACCGAACGTCGGCATCTATGAGGGAAAAAACTATGTGAAGATCTTTGAATACGATGAAAACGGCAATCTTTCGACGGTGACCTTTCACCATGTCGATGACCGGATAGTGCGGGTCGATCATTATACGCAAGGGACTCTGGCGTATACGGAAAACATCGATCTGAAGACCGGCGAGGTCACGATCGAAGAACATGACCCGCTGTTGGCAAAGCCTGCCGAAGAGCTGGAAGACTGGGAAAAGGAATATGAGCTGGCGATCGGTTTTTCCAACAGCGGTGATCATGCCGCAACGATTAAACACCTGTCTGAAGCGATCAGGCTTGCCCCTGACAAGGCATTCCTGTATACCAACCGGGCTGTGGAATATCTGAGAGCTTCGTTTAACGGGGAGGATCTCAATGTCGAAGATCCCAGAAAGATCTATGATCTGGTAAGTGGAGACCTGCAGAAAGCGGAAGAACTGCTGCAAGAGGGTGAAGAGCTCGCGGTCTCGGTGGAATTTGTGAGGGACCTGCTGGAGGACTGGAAAAAGATCGTTTCTTTTGAAGGATAGAGGATACATAAAGAAGACCGCAGAAGGATCATAATGAGATGATCTGACTGCGGTCTTTTTAGGGGGCTTTTATAATATCTGTCCGTTAGACTCGATCACTTTCTTGTACCAGTAGAAGGAGTCTTTTTTGTATCTCTTGTAGGTGCCGTTGCCTTCATCGTCTGCATCGACATAGATGAAGCCATAGCGTTTTGCCATTTCACCGGTCGAGCAGGAGACGACATCGATGGCCGTCCAGGGTGTGTAGCCGATCAGATCGACGCCATCGTCGATGGCTAAGCGCATCTGTTCGACGTGTTCCCTGATATAGGCAATGCGGTAATCGTCGTGGATCATGCCGTTTTCAAAGACATCCCTGGCGCCGATGCCGTTTTCAGTGACCATGACCGGCACACCATAGCGGTCATAGATGTGGTTGAGTGTGTATCTCAAACCGATCGGGTCGATCTGCCAGTTCCATTCTGTTGCCTTGAGGTAAGGATTCTTGGCACCGCCCATGATGTTGCCGGAGACCTGTTGAGCATCCTTCTGTACGGTGATGCAGTTGGACATGTAGTAGGAGAAGGAATAGAAATCGCAATGGCCTTGCTTCAGAAGTTCAAAGTCTTCCGGTCTGGTCTCAAAGCGGATCTCATTTTTCTCGAAGTAGCGCTTCATATAATATGGATAAACACCCTTGATCTGTACATCGCCGGAGAAGCGGTTTCTTAACTGGTCTTCCTGCTGCGTCGCCAGGATGTCTTCCGGATTCGGTGTTAAAGGATAGACTGTGATATGGCAGATCATCGTGCCGAACTGGAAATCCGGGTTGATCTTTTTTCCTTCAATGACGCACTTTGCGGATGCGACAAACTGGTTGTGCAGTGCGGCGAAACGCTTATCCGGATCGTCGACCTGGTTGGAGAAGTCTTCCGTGCCCGGGTTCTTGATGCCACCGTGGTTCCAGTTGCCGACGGGAGTCGTCAGGTCATTGATCTCGTTGAACGGGATCCAGTATCTGACGCAGTCCTTGTAGCGCTTCATGATCGTTACTGCAAAATTGAGGTAGTAATCGATGACCCTGCGATCGACCCAGCCGTTTGTTTCGGAGACTAAATGCAAAGGCATTTCATTGTGGTAGATCGTGACCAGTGGTTCGATATCATATTTCTTTAATTCCTTAAATACTTCGTCGTAGAATTTCAGACCATCTTCGTTTGGCTTTTCGTCATTGCCGTTTGGGAAGATGCGGGCCCAGGAGATCGACATGCGGTACATCTTCATGCCCATCTCTGCCATTAAAGCGATATCTTCTTTGAAGTGATGATAGTAATCGATCGCTTTGTGGCTTGGATAGTAATACTTGTCTTCATCAATGTTTAGCGTGATCTTGCGTGGAGTTGAATGGTTTCCTGCGACCATCGCATCGGCGAGGTTGGCACCTTTGCCGTCTTCATTCCATGCGCCTTCGATCTGATTGGCTGCTGTGGCACCGCCCCAGTAGAAATTTTCGGGGAAGGATCTGATCTTGTTTTCCATGTCCTGTACCTTTATTACTATTGAGTAATATCCCTTTCGCCTTGATTATAGCAATAAAATGGAAAAAGTAAAATAATTTTTAGTGAAATTTATTGAAAGCGATTTAAAAATAAAAATTATTTCATTTTTTTATTGACGAATGAAATTTGTTTTTGTTAATATGGTCTCAGATAAAAAATATTTCAGTGGAGAGTGAACTATGAACGAAAAGATCTACACAGAAAAAGCTCCGGCTGCGATCGGTCCTTACTCACAGGCCGTCAAATGCGGAAACATGCTGTTCTGCTCCGGAATGATGCCTGTCATCCCTGAGACCAATGAACTTGCAGAAAGTGACATTAAAGTCCAGTCTGCCCAGATCATGAGGAACATCGACGCATTATTGAACCATGCCGGCTATACCGTTGATGATGTCGTAAAGACGACCTGCTTCTTGTCAGATATCGCAAATTTTGCGGCATTCAACGAAGTTTATGCACAGTACTTTACAAGCAAGCCTGCCAGATCCTGTGTTGCAGTGAGGGATCTGCCGAAAGGTGCACTTGTTGAAGTTGAAGTTATTGCTTCCAAATAATAAGGAAAGGGGAAAAATATGGCAAACGCTTCAGTAAAGGAAATAGTTGAAAAGTTAGGCGGACTTGATAACATTGCTGCCGCAGCTCATTGCGCAACCCGTTTGAGAGTCACGACCAAGGACAAGACGAAAGTCGATTTTGACGGTCTTAAGAAACTCAACGGTGTCATGGGTGTCGTTGACGGCGCTACACAGACACAGATCGTCATCGGTGCTGATGTCGCAGACGTCTACAGAGAGTTCTGTGATTACACAGGTGTCTCCGAAGAGGAAGAAGTCTATGACGCAAAAGCTCTGAAAGAAGACCTCAAAGGTAAGAAAGGCGCTGGCCTGACGCTGTTCTTCGAAACAGTCGCAAGGATCTTCAACCCGATCGTACCGGCTTTGGCTGGCTGTGGTTTCTTATCAGCGATCATCATGGTCGCGATGGCATTCGGTGCCTCGATGCAATCCGAAACATTCGCAACCTTCGTTGCCATCTCCATGGCAGTCTTCACATTCATTCCGTTCCTGCTTGCATCTTCGACCGCAAAAGTATTCAAGATGAACGAATACGTTGCGCTGACGATCTGTGCAGCTATGATGGCTTCCAAATGGTCCGGCCTCATCGCAGACGGCGTGAACTACTATCACTTCTTAGGCATCCCGTTCAGAGTTGTTAATTATTCTTCCTCTGTCCTTCCGATCGTCTTTGCAGTCATCGTTGCATCCTACATCGAAAAGGGTCTCAACAAGCTGGTCAAGGGACCGCTCAAGATCATTATCGTTCCTGCATTCACGATCTTATTCGGTACGATGATCACATTCTGGACTGTCGGTCCGATCACTTACGCAATCGGTCAGGCTCTGGCAAACGGCATGAACTGGCTGTTTGAACATGGCGGTCCGATCGCAGGTCTGGTCTATGGCGGTATCTATTCTTCGATGGTCGTCTTGGGTATCCATCATGGTATGGTCCCTGTCCTTACACAGATGATCGCCAACCAGGGTTTCAACTTCGTCTCTCCGACTTCCGGTTCTGCCAATATCGGTCAGGCCGGTGCGGCTTTCGGTGTCTGGCTCAAGACAAAGAATGCGCAAAAGAAAGCCAATGCAGCTTCCGCTTGTATCGCAGCCTGCGTCGGTATCACAGAACCGGTCATCTATGGTGTCACGGTACCAAGCGGCAAACCGTTCTTCTTTGCAGCGATCGGTGGTGCTGTTGGCGGCTTTATCGCCGGACTGTTAAGACTGAAGGCATACGCAATGGGCGGTCCTTCCTTCCTGAACTTCGGTATGTTCTTAGGCGGCGAAAACGCAGTCACCAATTGTCTGCTGGTCATGGTCTGCTTTGCGATCGCATTCGTCGTCGCAGCAGCGCTCACATACTTCTTCTGGAATCCTGAAGAGGCTGAATAATTCCATTTAAACATTCATGTCGATGCGGGATAGGGATATCCCGCATCTTCACATTTTGGAGGATCTTATGAATATCAGAGAAAAAATGATACCGTCCTTTGCGAAAGCGGAAGGCGGACTCTTTGCAGCCGTCGAAAAAGCCGATGTTGGCTCATCCTATCAGGAAATGGAAAAACAGGGCATCGCCCTGATGGGCTGGGCGGATCCGTTCATGCCGGACCGCTCAATGCCGGATTTTGTGGAAGAGGCTTTGATCGAAGCGATCAAGGATGATTCCGCACCGCACTACACCGCCCCGATCGGCAATCCTGAATTAAAAGAACTGATCGCAGAAAAGCTGGAAAGACAGAATGGCTTAAAGGTCAATGCGCAGCGAAACATTCTGATCACACCGGGCTCCGACAGCGGTCTTTACTTCGCCCTGGTACCGTTTATCTGTGATGGCGATGAAGTGATGATCCCGTCACCTTCCTATCCGAACAACTACCTCGATATCGAAACGATGGGCGGCAAGGTCGTGCCGATCTGCTTACATGAAGAGGATGGCTATCAGCTCGACATCGAGCAGATGAAAGAAAAACTCACGGACAAAACAAAGCTCGTACTGCTGACCCATCCGAACAATCCGACGACGACCGTATACAACAGAAAGTCTCTGGAAGGACTTCGCGATTTCATCATCGAAAACGACCTCGTCTTGGTCGTTGACCAGGCGTTTGAAGATTTCACTTATGAAAACGAGATGATCACCCCGGCCGCTATGGAAGGCATGTTTGAAAGGACCGTTACCGTCTTCTCCTTCTCCAAGGGCATGGGTCTCTCCGGTTTGAGAGTCGGTTATATCGTTGCCCATGATCAGATCATGGATACGATGTATGCCAACGCGGTCGGTGTCATTGGTGCAACTTCCACGGCAGCACAGAAGGCCGTCATGGCAGCAATACGTCATCCTGAGTTTATGAAGGTCTTTGAAGAAGCCTATGAATACAGAAGGCACAAGGCCTATGAGATTCTAAACTCCATCCCGGGTGTAAAATGTGCACTTCCGGAATCGGGCTTCATGTGCTGGGTCGATGTATCTGCCCTGGGCTCCTCATCCGATATCGTTTCTTATCTTGTCAAAGAAGCAAAGGTCTCCGTCAATGACGGCGTCAACTACGGAGAGGGCGGAAAAGGACACCTGCGCATCATCCTCGGCGTCTATAAAGACAACAAACGCGTTGAAGACGCACTGAACAGAATTGCAGCTGCACTGAAAAAATACCCTTCTTCACATTGATTTTTTTCAGTGAGGATTGGATAATGAAAGTTGATGAAACAAGTAAAACTGACAAAGACCGACCGGGCGATCCTGAAGTCTTACATCCCGGTACTGGATGGGCTGGCGAATTATCTGAGCTCTTCCTATGAACTGGTCTTGCATTCCCTGGAAGACTTTGATCACTCCGTCATCTGCATCCACAACGGTGAACACACCGGACGAAAAGTCGGTGCGCCGATCACCGATCTGGCCCTCAAGCTCCTCGAACAGATCGAAGAGGGACATGTGGACTCGATCGTCTACTTCTCAAGAAACGCCAAAGGTGAACCGTTAAAATCGACGACCCTGGCAATACGCGGAGAGGGAAACAAGGTCATCGGACTTCTCTGCATCAACATGTATATGAATGTTCCGTTCATCGATGTGATCAACGCATTCGTTGAAGGCAGTGCACTAAGCAACACCTCACTCAATGAAACCTATACGCAGAATCCGGATGAACTGATCGAATCGACACTGGAAGAAGAAAGAACGAGCGTTCTCGCGGATGCAGGCATCCTTCCTTCCAACAAGAACAAGATCATTATCGAAAGGCTCTATGACAAGGGCATATTCCAGCTGAAGGATTCGGTCATCAAGGTCGAAAAGCTGATGGGTATTTCCAAGAACACCATCTACATGCATATCCGAAACCATAAAAAGAACTTAAACGAACAAGGCTGAAAGACGCCTTGTTTTTCTTTCGCAAAATACTTGCCAGGAATAAGGCTTATCTATATAATGATGGCATCTTCAAACAGGCGTTTTTTAAAAAGATCGCAAACCTGGTTATCAAAACCGGAAAAAGTCTTTGAAAAAGCGTTTAAGATGAGGTGAAACAATGCTGGTACAGGATGTGATCGAATTCTTTGATTCCCTTGCTTCAGACTGGGATGAAACGATACAGGTCGATGAAAAGATCGTCGATGAGGTTTTAAACAGAGCGAATGTCAAAGAAGATGCGATCGTTCTTGATGTTGGATGCGGTACAGGCGTGCTGATCCCTTATATCCTTGAAAAAGGGGCAAAAAAGGTGACCGGTATCGACATATCACCGAATATGGCAAGGATCGCAGCCGAAAAGAATAAGAGCGAAAAGGTGGAGATCATCTGCGGGGATGCCTCCAGCAAGGGCTATGACCATCGTTTCGATTCGATCATCGTCTACAATGCCTATACGCATTTCTATGATCCGGAGCTGCTTGTTGAAAAGCTCTGCCATTACCTGAAAAAGGGCGGCGTATTGTGCATTGCGCATTCCCCGGGCTATGAAAACGTCAATTCCATGCATGAGAAGTACAGCCATGTCACAAATCTTCTTCCGGAAACGGAAGAAATGAAGGCGATCTTTGAGCGGCATGTAAAAATAAAGGGCCTGGTCGATGAAAAAGATCTGTTTCTGATAAGCGGGATCAAATATTGATCCTTTTTTTGTAAAATCGTTCAGAAATAGTACAATAAGGTACTTTTTGTAACTTTACAAAGACCTTACAATTGCAGATTTGTTGCAAGAAATTTGTAAAATAAAGTCAGAATTATGGCCTTTTGGCTTAAGTACCAAATAATTCTATCCATTTCATATTCTGACTTGTATAAGTCAGGAAGGTCAGTGCACCCCAAGTGTACTGAAAATTTAGATAATTTTAGAAAGAGAGGCGCCCATGAGCGTAATTGGCAAGCCTATACGCAGCCGAGCGACCGGCTCATCCGGTGTGATCACCGGAATCACGCGTGATAGGCTGTCTGTCAGTTTCCGGTATGCCGGCATCGTCGATCTGCCGATCAAAAAGTATGAGGAATTACTGGAAGTGACGCCCGAGGTCAGAGATTTGATCGAAGCCTACAGAGAATCCGTAAAAAGAAAGAGGAAAAGAAAGGTAAGCGAACCTCAGGCGGAGGAAATGATCAGAGAAAATTAAGATGGAATTCAGGCCAGAAAAGAAATTAGGATTTGGATTGATGCGATTACCCCTCATCGATCCAGACGACAGTGCAGCCGTTGACGTCGAAGAAGTGAAAAGAATGGTGGACCTCTTTATTGAAAGAGGCTTTACTTACTTTGACACTGCCTGGATGTACAACGGCTTCAACAGCGAAAATGTCGCAAGGATTGCGATCTGCGAACGCTACCCGCGAGAGTCTTTTACTTTGGCTGACAAGCTTCATGCCGGTTTTATTGAAACGGAAGAAGACAGAGATAAGATCTTCAACAAGCAGCTGGAAAAGACCGGTGCCGGATATTTTGATTATTATCTGATCCATGGCATCGAAGCGGGAATGATCGACAAGTACGAGCGGCTGAAATGTTTCGACTGGCTGCTTAAAAAAAGGGAAGAAGGCTTAGTGAAACATTGCGGCTTTTCTTTCCATGATACGCCGCAGCTTCTCGAGAAGATTTTAAACGATCATCCGGAAATGGAATTTGTACAGTTGCAGATCAATTATCTGGATTTTGAATCGGAGTGGATCCGATCAAGAGAATGCTACGAAGTATGTGTGAAGCATAATAAACCGGTCATCGTTATGGAACCGGTGAAAGGCGGAACACTCGCAAAGCTTCCTGAGGAAGCTGAACAACTGTTTAAAGAAGCGCAGGCGGATATGTCTATTCCTAGCTGGGCTATCCGCTTCTGCGCATCTTTAGATAATGTCATGGTCGTGCTCTCGGGAATGTCCGAGATGGGACAGCTTGATGACAATACCTCCTACATGGCAGATTTTAAACCTTTAAACGAGGAGGAACGAAGTCTTTGTTTCAAGGCAGCCAGTATCATCAACAGTAAGATCGCTGTCCCTTGCACGGCCTGTCATTATTGTACGGAAGGCTGTCCGATGAACATTGCCATTCCGGAATATTTCTCCCTGTACAACGAAGACATGCGGGAAGACCTGCAGAAAAAAGGATGGACGGTCAACTTCTCCAATTATGACAATCTTGCAGCCAAGCGCGGAAAAGCATCCGACTGCATCGGCTGCGGCCAGTGTGAGTCTGTCTGTCCGCAGCACCTGCCGATCATCAGCCTGCTTCGCGATGTCAAGAAACACTTTGAAGACTGAAGAACGGCGTTTCAGGAACGTTAAAAACCCCTTGTACTGAAACGGTTCGAAGACCTGTATGAAAGGGATCCTTTTGAGAAGGTGAAGGGATCCCTTTTCTCTGTCTGAAAGTGAAGCAACGCATATACACTTGTGTTGCGTCAGATATAGTAAAATTGTAACGATGAAAAAACGTTACCTTGCGGCATTGATCCTGATCGCATTCTCAGGGATATCGATGCTGCTGTTCAAAGAGTTTCAAGGAGCTTTCTTTCCTGCATATCGGAATATCTCAAAGACCTGGATCCTGATCTTATCTGATCTGATGAGTTTTTCCAAGGTCGCCATATGGGATATCGCAGCTTTGGTCCTGGCGTTAAGTTTCATCATCACTCTGATCCTGGTGATCGTAAAACAGAAAAATGTGCTGTCGTATTTCAGCTATGTAACGCTGATCGCAGCGGTATTGATCTTCCTTGCGGTCGATGGCTGGATGTTGAATCACTATGCGCCAAAGCTCAAGGATGAATTGTCTTTGAACGTTCGCGAATACAGTTTTGATGAACTTTATGAGACGACGAAATATTATTTCGATGAAGCGGCAAAGTATGCCGTCGAGATGGAAAGAGATGCAGAAGGTCATGTCGTCCGCAGTGACTTCTATGAACTTGCTTCGATCGCCGGATCTTCGTATAAGCAGCTTGAGGAAGCATATCCGATCTTCAAAGGTTCAAACAAGCCGGTCAAGAAACTGTCGCTGATCGGTGAGTATCTGATGTACAACGGCATCGTCGGCATGTTCATGCCGATCAGCGGGGAAGCGGGTGTTCCGGCAAGCGTACCGATCGTTCCGATGCCCTTTACGATGGCCCATGAGGCGGGACATCGCTTAGGTCTTGCGGCAGAACAGGAAGCCAACTTTGCGGCTTTTCTGGCCTGCATCTCAAATAAGGATGTCCGCTTTATCTACAGCGGCTACTACAATGCCTTCTCCTATTGTTTCTCAGCACTCTATCGAAGCGATCCGGACAAGGCAAGACAGTTATACAACAGCGAAAGCGAAAGAGGCTACGAACTGATCCGCCTGGATCGGCTCGATACATCGAAGATCTATGCGTCCTATGAATCGCCCTTGCAGGAGGTCTCGGATCAGATCAACGATACCTATCTGAAGACTTTCTCACAAGAGGAAGGCATCCGCTCCTATGGCCTGGTGACAGATTATCTGATCGCCTGGTATCTGGAGAAACGTTAATATTTGTTATATCATTGCATCGGGAGGTGTCTATGTCAGAAAAGAAAGAAAACAACAACGGATTCAACGAAGAAGAACTGCTGAAGAAGGTTGAAAAAGCCGCCCAGAAAGGCGCAAACAAGGCAAGCCTGTCCAAAGCGTTCGTTTCATCTTTGCCAAGCATCATCATGATCTGTCTGCTTGCAGTTTTGATCGTTCCGAAGATCTATTCTCTGAATGATGGACTGCAGGGCTTTTTCCACTTTGATGAACCGGTGGAAGGTCACGATATGACGATCGACAACAACGGGATCTTCGGCTATACCGCTGCCGATTTCGAAGAAGCGATCTTAGGTGATTCTTCCAAACTGAAGAAGCTTGAAGTCTTCTCACAGAAGATCTCGGATGCATCGACGATCACGGATACGGGCCTGCTCAACTGGGGCATCTTTACCAAAAACCAGCTGATCACCTACAACGGAACAGTCGTCTATACGGTCGATCTATCCGCACTTAGAAACAGCGACATCAGCTTCAACGAAGAAGAAAAGATCATCACTCTCAAGATCCCGCACGCTGTACAGGAAGAGATCAATATCCCGGAAGATGAGATTCAGTTCGGTGATACCTCAAAAGGTCTCTTAGCCTTTGGCGAGATCAAGATGACGGCCGAACAGGCTTCCAAGATACAGGCTGAAGCGAGGAAAAAGATGCAGCAGAAGCTCGATGATGACGATGTCTTGCAGACTGCGGACCGCTTTGCGAAGCTCGCCGTCTGGGAACTTTACTCGCCGATCATCAAGGGCGTCGCGAAAGATTATTCACTGGAAGTTGTATTCCGCTAAGACAGTTGTAAAAGACTGTCTTTTTTTTGAAAATTATTTTCTTTTTTGTTGCGGACATGATGCGGCCGGTACCTTATAATGTACGTAGTCTTATAAAAAAGACATGGTGAGGAGTTTATACATGAAAAAGTTCATTACAAGTTTGCTGGCCCTGTTTGTTTTGCTGTGCATGGTCAGCTGCGGACAGAAAGAGAAGGCAGCACCGGAAACACCGGAACTTGTCGCGGTCAGTGTACCGGAAGAACTCACCGGCGAATACCATGAAGAGATCGCCGGCAGAGGTGCACTCGCTGTCCTGACTGACAAGGTCTACATCGACTGGTCAAGCAGCGCATCCGAAAAGATGCATTGTGAATTCCCGGTCAGCTACGATGCTGAAAAAAATGTCATCACCTATAAAGATGGCAAGCGTACAGACACTGTCTTTGAATCCGACAGCAAGTCGACCGTCACCGTCGTCTATGAAGACGGCAGCGGCTACTTCGAGATCGCCGATGGCAAGCTGATCTGGCACGATGACAAGAAAGACAGCAGCGATACGAGCACATTCGTCAGAAATGAGGAGCCGATCGATATGGTCAATCCATGGACTTATACATCCGATATCGAAGAAGCGATCAAGGGATCAGGCATCGAATTTGATCCGCCGGTCGGTCTGCCGGAAGGATTTACACTTGTAAACTACGGCTGCAACATCAACGGCATCATCGAAGCGACTTATGAAAGCAGTGACAGGAAACTGGTCGTCCGCAAGTCCGACAAGTATGAAGGCATTGAACTGGCAGGGGATTACAACCTGTATTCCAAGAACTGGCAGCATTCCTTCAAAGGCCTTGAGGCGAATCTCTATGGCGATGGCGAAACGGTCAACCTTGCATTATTCGGCAACAACAGCGCTCATTATTCCGTCAATGTGACCGACAAGGAAAACAATATTGCGGAAGGCAACGGCATCACGCTTGATGAGCTGGCTTCCCTGATCTATGGCATGCAATAGGAGGAAATAGATGAAAAAGATCATTGTACTTATCAGTATCTGTCTTTCTTTATCTGTTCTGACCGCCTGCACATCGGATGGTGTTCCTGATTTCGTAGGCAAGGACGCAAAGGAAGTCTACCGCTGGTGTTCCGAACTCAGCGAGAAGTACGCCTGTGAAGTTTCCTATGTCGATGGAAACGGCGCAGCCAAGGACACGGTCATCGAACAGTCCGTTGCCCCGGGCAGCCGTCTGAACAGTGACATCGTCTTCAAGATCTCCAACGGTTCCGTTTCCGATATCCCGGTCCTTTTCATCGATGAGGAGACCCAGAAATCAGACGTCGAAATGTGGCGTGAATCTTCGGGCATCAAGTCTTTGACCTATGTTGAAGAAGAATCCGAGACCGTCGCAAAGAACCACGTCATCCGTATCTATCCGACTTCCGGCATCACAAAGGATACCGAAGTCTTCGTCTACATTTCCGCCGGTCCGAAGAAACAGGCGGAACCGTCCAACGAACCGATACAGATCACCTTCGGTGATTTCATCGGACTCAGTGTTGCACAGTTTGAAGCCAGGGCAAGAGACCTCGGCTTAGTCCCGAACCACAATGTTTCCCGTGACCGTTTCAACAAGGATGTCGCATTCGGCAACATCGCTTGGCATGGCTCAGGCAGCTACGTCAAAGGTGAGACCTTCAACTACGGTATCTGCATCAACGCGATCGAAGTCGTCGGCGGAACCTATATCGGTTTAAGCGAAAATGACTTCATCGCCAAAGCGCAGGAACTCACTTTATCGCCAAAGCACATCTACGGACGTGATGCCTACTCGACAAGGATCGATGAAGGACACATCGTCACCCATGGCTATGGCACATATGAAAAGGGTGAGGAATGGAAGTATGGTCTTTCCCTTGGACCGGCAAGAGTCCTTTCCGGTTATGAAGGCGCAAGCGAAGAAGCGCTGCTCAACTACCTTGCAGGTATGGGCTTAAAGGGAAGCCGTTCGACTTCCAAGTCACAGACCGTTGCGGAAGGAAGAGTCATCTCCTACAACACCGGTAAATACTCAAGCGGCGACTCCGTATCCTACGTCATCTCAGCAGGCTACGACTACAACGTCAAGGTTCCTGATTTCTCGAATGAACCGGAATCTTCACTGATCGACTTCATCCGCAAGAACGGTCTCAACGTCGGTATCAGAACAGTACAGTCTTCGATCATCCCGGCCGGCAACATCGTTTCCAACGACACCGGCGTCAGAACAAAGGGTGCCAAGATCGACTACGTCGTTTCTTCCGGACCGATCGTTCCGATGGGACACTTGGACAGCTTCGCAGATATGAAAGTCATGCTGTCAGACTATGACACAGGTTACCGTCAGACCAAGGCCAATGTTGAAAAGTATCTGAAGGACAGAGGCTTCACGGATTACGAGATCTGGGGAGAATACTCTGAGAAGTATTACGATGGAACATTATTGTATGTCATCGTAGGTGATCATTCACTCAGCGATGCGGACGATTTCCCGACATACGAGCACATCATCGTTTCGATCAGCCGTGACCTCCTCTTATCAGGCAACTAAAAAGAAACAATAAACAAGGATAAACAAAAGATTCAGATCACAGCGGTCTGAAGATATAGATCGGATGCGACCTATGAATTCAAGAAACCTTTACATCAAATCCGGAGGAAGGATGATGAAGACCATCGTCCTTTCTCCGAAACAACAAACGGAAAAACTGCCGGGGATCTTATGGATCCATGGCGGCGGTTATATGCTGGGCATGGCTTCCATGGTGCATTTTTCCTGTGGAAAACTGCTGGCGCAAAGATATGGCGCAGTCGTCCTTTCCCCTGCATACACGCTGGCTTTCCGTTCCCCATATCCGACAGCTCTGCATGATTGTTATGCGGCTTTGGAATACATGTGGGATCACGCCGATGAACTTGGGATCGACAGAAACAAGATCATCGTCGGCGGTGAAAGTGCCGGCGGCGGACTGACTGCAGCCCTGTGTCTTTATGCCAGAGACAAAGGAAGGATCAAGGTGGCGATGCATCTGCCGCTGTATCCGATGCTGGACTGCTATGATACGGAATCTTCCCGTGCCAACAAAGGAAGAGTCTGGAACACCAGACGCAACCACTGGGGCTGGAAGAACTACCTTGGCGAACTCTATGGCAAGGATGTGCCAAAGTATGCCTCGCCTGCCAGGGAAGTGGATTACTCGGATCTTCCATACTGCTACACATTCGTGTGCGATGGCGAACCGTTCCTGGATGAAACGATCGCCTATGTGGAGAATCTGAGAAAAGATGGTGTGGAGGCAGATATCGACATCTACGAAGGAAACGTACATGCCTTCGACATGCTGCGCTTCTGGACAAAGGAAGCCAAAGAAGCAAAAGAAAAACTGAGCCAGATCTATAAGGCACACATCGATCTGATCTGAATAGGAGCTGTCATTCCCTGAACTGATGAGGATCAGTTGAGGTATAGACAGCTCCTTATTATTTGTTTAGCTCTTCTTTCGATATGAATCTTGCCTGATTCATCAGAGGATGTCTGAAGGATATGGCACCTTCGATCGGACATTCCATGACACAGGCACCGCAATACCAGCACTCGCCCGGCCAGATGACCTTCGGCGTCTTGTCGCCGGGCATCAGGACATCGATCTGACAGGCCTCGACGCAGCGGTTGCAGCCGATGCACTTATCTTCGTCAAAATGGATACTGACAGTTGAGGAAGAGACCTTATGATATGTGAAGTCTTTCATCATTTCACCTCATGGCTCCTGTAGCCTTCTTCGATATCGCCATAGAAGCGATGTGGCTTGTAGTATGTTTTGATCTGATCATCTTTCTTTGAAATGACCAGGTAGGCATTTTCTTCCTTCTGTTTTGAAGGATCGCAATCCGAGCGTTTGAAACTTAACGGCGCACTGTCGCATTTTCTTGCAAGGGATGCCTGCAGGATCATTTCCGATACTTCGAGGATATCGGATACTTCATGGATCCTTACAAGTTCGTGCGGATTCTCGGCCTTCAGTAAAGGAAGCTGTTCCTTCTTGAAGGAAGTGATGAGATCGATGCCCTGTTTCAAAGTGTCGTCACACTTGATGCCGCCGCAGTAGTTCTGCATGGCTTTCGAGATCGCCAGATTGAGCTCACGCCAGTCAAGGCCGTCTTCATTGTTCAGAGGTTTCAAGAGCCTTTCCTTTTCGCTTTCGACATAGTCCATATCAACTGCTTCATAGTCTTTATCCGCACTGACGGCTGCGTGCTTTCCGGCCCAGCGTCCGCTTGTGCAGGCGAAGCCGGCACAATCTGAGGCATACAGGGAATCGCCAGCCGCAAAGACGTTCTTGATGCTGGTCTCAAGATTCCAGTCGTGCATCATGCCGCCCGGTGCACCAAACAGCTGCCTTTCCTGTTCCAGGAAGGCGGCACTTTGCCAGCCGGTGCCATAGCTTTGAAGCAGGTGTTTTGACGGATCGAATCCGCGCTTATTGTAGTTGTCGTAGACCGGGATCCTGGTCTTGGCCTCTTCGCCGACCATGAGTCCCCATATGGCTTTCCTTTCCATTTCCGGCATCGAAGAAAGATCGGCGTAGAAAGGAAGCTTGTAGCCCATGTCCATCAGCTTGTCAAACGGAAGGGTCTCCGGACCGCGCCATTCGTATTTCGGCTCATCGATGACGCCGCCTTTCAGGAAGAATTTCTGACCCTTTGCCGGCAGATATCTTTCTTCCACCGTCTTCAGGATATTTCCATCGCGGTCTACATAAGGGATCTCAACACCGCGGGAATCGACCATCGTTGCGGCATACCAGGTGTTGTGATTGTTACCGGTACCATACGGCGGGAAGGAGCGGCCATAGGCGGAGAATTCGCCGCGTATCGATTTCTCCATCATCGTAAATTCCATCCCGGCCTTGTATCCCATCGCATGACCTGTGCCGATGGACTGGAACGGACGGAATTCGGATAGACCCGGGATATCGCCATTGAAGAGCCATATGCGGGCAGGTCTTGACATGCACAAAACGAGCGACTTCGCATGGAAGATCGTGATCCTTGCGCTTCTTGTATCAAAGCCAAGAACGCCGCTTGCGGTATTGTTATTTGTAAGCAGGGTAGTTGCTTCGGTGCGTTCGAAGATACGCACGCCGAGCTTTTTCATCTGTTGGATGATGGCTGGCCTGAAGGTCGTGCCAAAGACGCGCAGTGTGTATCTTGATTCATAGTCGTAGGCATAAAGCAGCTTCGTCTTTTCATCGCGGAAGGCAGCACCTTTGAATTCATCTTCGGTGTCTCTGATCTTGCCTCCCCATCTTTCAATGTCCTGCAGACAGTCCCAGCCGTCTTTTGCCTCAATGTAGTGGCCGATCGCGTTGGAATAATAGTCCTGTTCTTCTTCCAGAGCCAGGGTCATTTCCAGAGGGGAGACCTTGCAGCCGGGATTCGTGCAGGCCATCTCCCAGTGATCGAAACCGGTCCCGGCAGAACCGCAGCGAGAGATCCCGCCTTTTTCTAAGAGTATGACTTTCTTTCCTTTTTCGGCTGCCGCGATCGCCGCAAAACAGCCGGAGAGTCCGCCACCGACGACCAAGACATCACAATGTTCTTCGAAGAGTTTTCCTGCTTCATTCACATAAGGCCAGTTCATGGTTTTACCTTCTTCTATTTGCAGCGCTCAAGTACCTTGAGCAGGTTCTCATATGCGCGGTCAAACGACGCAAGATCGAGTTTCTCTTCCGGCGTGTGTTCGCCTTCAGAGATCGGACCATAGGTGATGATGTCAAGGTCTTCGATCATGCCTTTGAAGATCCCGCATTCAAGACCGCCGTGCGTGGACTCTTCCTTCATTTCGATACCGCGTTCCTTCAAGACGCCTCTTAGGATCTCACGTAGCTCGGAGTCTTTTTCATAGTTCCAGCCAAGGTAGCGGTCGTTGATCTTAAAGTCAAAACCAAATTGTTTGCTTAATAAGTCAAACTGCCTGATCATCTGATCGCCATGGGATTTGAGGGCGGAACGCATCAGATCACCAATGAAGAGCTGTCCGTTTTCGATATGGATGATGCCAAGATTCGAGGAAGCGATCGACAGTCCTTCGATGGCCATGGAACGATGCCTCAAGCCATCCGGCAGAACATACAGATAGTCGATGATGTCATTGCTGTCGGCAAGACAGATCGCCTGATCGAAATGATCTGTTTCTTCAATCACTGCATAAAAACCATCATCGGAATACTGCAGTTCCGAAGCGATCGCATCAGCCAGTGGTTTGATCGCTGCCTGAAGATCATTTAAAGAAACTTTGGAAGCGAAGGTGATATCACATTCTCTTGGAATGGCGTTGAATTTAAGACCGCCGTCAATATCACAGATGCGGATGTCATCATACTGTTCCTTGAGTTCTTCCATGAGGCGGAAGGCGAGGCTGATGGCATTTCCTCTTTCGAGATGTGCGCAGCCAGCGGAATGGCCGCCCTTGAGTCCGCGGATCTTTAAAAGATAGGATGGATCATTGTTATCTTCAAAGTGCAGGTTTTTTGTGATG
This sequence comes from Solobacterium sp. UBA3303, assembly GCA_002362065.1. GTDB lineage: Bacteria > Bacillota_I > Bacilli_A > Erysipelotrichales > Erysipelotrichaceae > Colivicinus. The sequence goes on along the minus strand of DESX01000096.1, from coordinate 2,466 downwards.
TAGGCTCTTGCGGCACCGGAAGAGGTGACGCAGGTCTGATCTTCACCGCCTGCATCGAGGTTGATGTAGCGCTTTGCATAGAAGTCTTCCTTTTTGAGGTTCTTGGCTCCCAAAAGCCCGATCTCCTCCATGACCGTGAAGGCACATTGAAGAGCCGGATGTTTCAGATCTTTATCGTCGAGTATCGCCAGCATGTAGGCAACGCCCTGGCCATCATCGGCACCCAGGGTCGTACCTCTGGCATGGAGCCAGCCTTTCTCATCAACGTAGAGATTGAGAGGATCTTTTTCAAAATCATGAACGGTATCCTTATTCTTTTCGCAGACCATATCCATGTGCGCCTGCAGTATGACCGGCTTTGCATCTTCGTAGCCAGGTGAGGCAGGTTTGTTGACGATAACGTTGTATACATCATCCTGTTTGTATTCGTATCCATGCGCCTTGGCAAATTCCACGACATAATCCGAGATGGCCTTTTCGTTGCGGCTTCCCCTTGGGATATCAGAGATCTGCTTGAAGTAGTAACAGTATTTCTTGCTGAGATCAAATTCCATGATCGATCCTTCTTTCTTTTTCAGTTATTATAACAAAGCATCAAAAAAGGATGGGGAAATGCAGGTGCTAAAATGAGAGTGAGAGGTATAAAGTGATGACAAAAGAAAAGATCAATGTATTCGATTATGCCGAAACGATCGATAAGGCGATAAAAAAGGGTGTCCTTCTCAATACCAATGGCGAGAAGTTCAATTCGATGGTCATCGGCTGGGGACATTTAGGCATCATCTGGTCGATGGAGACTTTCGTCGTCTATGTCAGACAAAGCCGCTATACAAAACCGCAGCTCGACAGGACGAAAGAATTCACGATCTCTGTCCCTTTAGGTGAGACAGATCCTGAGATCTTCCGGGTTTTTGGAAGTCTGTCGGGAAGAGATGTGAACAAGGCGGATTATGTGACACTGGTGGAACCAAGTGTAAACCACACGCCAGGCATCAAGGAGTATCCTTTGACGATCGAATGTGAAGTCCTCTACGCCCAGGATCAGGACCTCGACAAGATCCCGGAAGAAGTTATAAAGCATTATTACATAAAAGGAAGTGATGAAGGCGATTTCCATACGGCTTATATCGGAAAGATCGTCGATGCCTATATCATCAAAGACTGATGTCCTATATCAATAATTTCTGTTTTTGTTCCACTGTCGAAGAATTTCTGAATATTTCAAAGGAAGACTGGCTTTCGGCAATGGAAGAAAACTATCCTTTCGTCACGCCTTATGAGCTGAGCAGACAACAGATCGAGGCGTGGAAGGATGAATACGATGTTTTGCATGAGCAGCTGTACAAAGCCGTAAATATAAAGCGTGCCTATGAAAAACTGTCGATCATTTTTGAATATGTCCTCTGGGATTTTGACAACGAGAATGGAGTGAGGCCGGATGTCATCCTTTTAGGAAAAGAGCGGATCGGCATCATCGAATTCAAATCCCGCAGCATCAATGATGAGAATTACAAATACGTGACTTCGCAAGCCAAGAAGTACCGCCACCGCCTGCTGCACAACCACGATGCATCAAAGGATATGAAGATCTCCGTGGTCGCTTTGATGACTTCGATGAAGGATTATTATCAGATCACAGGCCGGGTCAAATGCATCTCGCCGGACCGTTTTGAAGATGTTGTGACCTCCCTGATGGGCATCGATCCGAAAGCCCATCGGGATGTTTATGCCTGGATCAACTCGGATTATCACTTCGAAAAGACTATAATGGATCTGTAGGAAGTTTTTTTTGGAGGAAGTATGACAACGCATTTTATAATAGAAGCTTTCGGTTATCTGGGTTCTTTTCTTGTGCTGGTATCGATGCTGATGACATCGGTCGTAAAGCTCAGGATCATCAATACGATCGGTTCCGTGATCTTTACGATCTATGCATTCATCATCAAGTCTTACCCGACAGCATTCATGAATTTCTGTCTGGTCATGATCAACCTGCATTTCCTGTTCCGTATGTCGAAGATGGGCAAGGACTATGAGATCGTTGAATGCAAAAACGATGATACCTTATTACAGTATCTGCTTAGGCATTACAAGGGTGATATCGACAAGATCTTCTCAGGCATTGCGATCGATATGGATCAGATCAACAAGGCCTATGTGATCCTTTGTCAGGGCAAACCGGTCGGTGTATCGCTTGGAAGGAAAGATGGTGACAGGCTTGATCTGAAACTGGATTATTCCATTCCGGAATTCCGTGATTTCTCGATCGGTCGCTTCCTGTTTGAACATCTGAAAAACAGTGGCATCACGACCGTCTCCTACAGCGGACCGGATGAAAATCACAAGGCATATCTTGATTCCCAGGATTTCAGAAAAGAAAACGGCATCTATATCAAAAACTTATAGGGGGCTGTCCAAAAACCTCAGGATCTGAATTATTATGATCGATCCATATTTATAAGGTTT
>DESX01000029.1 GCA_002362065.1 Solobacterium sp. UBA3303 | reverse complement strand
GTCCCATTTTTGCGGGGCAGTTCATCACGAAGCCTTTTTCTTATCCTAATATTGCAGAGTCATTGCTGAACTGCTCCCCGCTTGCCTGTTCAAAGCGTTCAAGCAGAGATTCGACGGTCAGCTTTTTCTTTTCTTCACCCTTGATATCAAGGATGATCTTGCCATTATTCAGCATCAGTAAGCGATCACCATGAATGATGGCATCTTTCATATTGTGTGTGACCATGAAGGTCGTAAGACCGGACTTGCGTACGATCTTTTCCGTGACATCGAGGACTTTGGCGGCCGTCTTTGGATCGAGTGCCGCTGTATGTTCATCCAGCAATAACAACCTTGGACTTTGCAGGGTCGCCATGATCAGAGTCAGTGCCTGTCTTTGGCCGCCGGACAATAATCCGACCTTGCTGGAAAGACGATCCTCAAGACCGAGATCAAATTCCTTCAGCAGGACTTTGAACGTTTCCCTCTCATCATTCGTGATACCCTGTCTCAAGCCTCGTTTCTGGCCTCTTCTGTGGGCCAGAGCGAGGTTTTCTTCGATCCACATATCGGCAGCCGTACCCATCATCGGATCCTGGAAGACCCTTCCGATGTATCTGGCTCTCTTGTTTTCCGGCAGTTTTGTGACATCGACATCATCAATGAAGATCTTTCCATCATCGACGAGCCATACACCGGCGATCGCATTCAGCAAAGTGGATTTACCTGCGCCATTGGAGCCGATGACGGTGACGAATTCGCCGTCCTCAAGAACGAGGTCTACACCGGCCAAAGCGATCTTTTCATTGATCGTTCCTGGGTTAAATGTCTTTTTGATATTTTCGATCCGTAACATTTATTTAACCCCCTTTTTAAGATTCGGTATGGCAAGTGAGAGCATAACGATGATCGCGGTTGCCAGCTTCAGGTCGTTGGAATCGACTCTGAGCCATAAGACGACGATCATGATCAGATAATAGACGATACCGCCGATAATGACAAATAAAAGCCTTGTATAGAACTGACAGCCTTTCGGGAAGATGATCTCGGACAAGACTTCGCCAATGATAATTGCAGCTAAGCCGATGACGATCGCGCCTCTTCCCATATTGATATCCGCAAAACCCTGATACTGGCCCATCAGACCGCCTGCCAGAGCGACTAAGCCATTGCCTAAGGCAAAACCAATGACTTTCATGTTGTCAACGTTGATGCCCTGCGCCAGAGCCATATGTTCGTTATTGCCGGTCGCACGGATGGCGCAGCCCTGTTCGGTACCGAAGTACCAGTACATGATGGCGATCAGTATCAGAGCGATAGCTCCGCCGACCATCAGGGCTTTCGGGATGCTGCGCATCGAGATCAGAACTTTATATTTTGAAGGATTGCATGAAACGTTTGCGACCATACCCATGATATGCAGGTTGATCGAATACAAAGAAAACTGTACAAGGATGCCGGATAAGATCGCAGGGATCTTCAGTTTTGTATGAATGAGGCCTGTGCAGATACCGACCAAAACACCTGTAACAAAGGCACACAAAATGGCGATCAAAGGATTGATGCCTCCTGTGATCATCATGACGGTAACAGCCCCACCCGTGGCAAAAGAGCCATCCACTGTAAGGTCTGACTCTTTTAACACTCTGAATGTGATGTAGATACCTAAGGCCATCAGGCCCCAGATGATGCCCTGGGCGATACCGCCCGGGATCCTTCCAATTAAATTAGATAACGTGATCATATACAGAAACGATATACCTTAATTACTCGATCGGTTCGAAATCCTCCGGTACTGTCACACCAAACATGTCACAGATCTCCGGGTTGTACTTCTTGACCGGATCTTCAAAATACTGGATCGGCATCTCTTCGATCTTGGCCTCGCCATTTAAGATCCTGACAGCCATCTGACCGGTCGTAACGCCAAGCTGGTAGTAGTCGATCGTCAAAGTTGCAATACCGCAAAGTGAGCAGATGCCTTCTTCTCCGGCGATGACCGGAACTTTTTTGGCCAGAACGACGTTAGCGATCGTTTCCGCGCAGCTTGCAGCCTGGTTGTCGGTCGGGATGTAGATGACATCGACCTGGTCGCACAAGTCTTCGCAGACCATCGCGATATCATTGGAATCGGTGAAGGAAGCTTCCTTGACTTCGATGCCCTTTTCGCTCAATGTCTTGGAAACGACTTCGACCTGGTATTTGGAGTTTGCTTCATTGGAGCAGTAGATGATACCTACTGTTTTTGTTTCAGGGAAAAGATCGAGGATCATCTGTGCCTGCTGATCAAGCGGTGCAAGATCGCTTGTTCCGGATACATTGGATCCGACAAGACCATTGAATCCATCGATGCCTAAGGCAACGCCATATTCGGTAACGGATGTGCCAAGGATTGGAATATCGCCGGTCGCGGAAACCGCTGCCTGCAAAGCCGGTGTTGCATTGGCCATGATCAGATCAACACCATCATTGACAAAACCCTGGGCGATCGTTGAACAGTTTGCAGCATCACCTGATGCATTGGATACAGTGATATCCGCATCCGGGAAGGCTTTTTTTACTTCATCGACGAAACCCTGTGTTGCCGCATCCAGAGCGGCATGCTGCACAAGCTGGGATACGCCGATACGAACGACTTTTGTTCCTTCCTGAGCCGGCTCCTTAGCAGGTTCATCGTTTCCGGAACCCGAAGAACAGCCGGCCATTGCCAGCAGTATCAGTACTGACAATAAAACTACGAATAATTTTTTCATGCAATCTCTCCTTTAAACAAAAAAACGTCCCATGCAAGGACGAATTCACCGTGTTACCACCTTTTTTCATCAACACATTACTGTATCGATCTTCTCAGCCACATACATGGCATCGGCTTTTAACGGAGCCTCCCGGACTTTCCTACTTTGTTCAGACAGCCAACTCGGTAATGTATTCTCGCTCATCCCTCACAGCTGTTTGCACCAATCACAGCCTCTCTTCAGTGAAGAAAATGACGATACTGTTTACTTCAAAGTTGATAACTTGTTTATATTTTATGAAATCAATGTAAGCGTGTCAACAATTTATTTACATTTTCTTTCTGAAACTATTTTCATTATTCGTTTGTACCGGAGATCTCATTTCCCACCGATGCGATCAGGATCAAAACAGCGCCGACGATCGATGATACACCAAGTTCTTCACGTAATACCAGAGCACCGATCACAAAGTTCAATACCGGTTCCAGATAGCCTAGAATGGCAATGCTCTGGGCCGGCAATACATCGATCGAAGAAAAGTAACAGATATAGGCAACGCCCGTATGAAGGATGCCCAATACCAGAACGATCAGAGTTGAAGTCAGATCGAATTCTTTAGGAAAACCATCATTGAGTATGACGTATGGAAGCACGATCACAGCCGAAGCCAGCAACTGTACAAGCGTCTTTTCCAGCGGTTTGATATCCGTGAGCCGTTTATTGCATAAGACAAGGATCACAAAGCCAAGCGCCGCCAGGAGGCCATAAATGACACAACGTATGTCCCCTTTCAGATCGCCGCCGATCACCCCGATCAATAGCAACATGCCTACAAAGGCCATTATGATAAATAGGACCTGCGGTTTTGAGATCTTCTGTTTATAGACAAGGATCGAGATCACCACAACGATGATCGGCGCCATGTAGTTGCATAACGAGGATATGGCGATGCCATAGCGATACCCGGCAAAAAGGAAGACCCAGTTAAAGCCCAGGGCAAAACCGGAGATCAGCAAGGTCTTCAGATTCCTTTTGATCGCATCAAGATCGATCTTTTCCTTTTTTAAAGAAAGTACCAGGAAAATAAACAGCGAACCCAAGACGCTCCTTCCCAGAACGACGAATTCCGAAGAATACTTTACAAAATGCAGAAAGAAGCCGATCGTGCCGTAAAGGAATAACGCAAACAGATATCGTAAAGTTGCAGAATTTTTCATAAATTGAAATTACTATACCATGTTTTTCAAAGAACTGTGTGATCTTGATCGGCAATCGATTGAAATAATTTGTTTTTAGTGATACATTAAATAAGCGATGTGCCTGTAGCTCAACTGGATAGAGTGTTTGGCTACGAACCAAAAGGTTGCGAGTTCAAGTCTTGCCAGGCACGCCACTTAAAGATGAACCGCAGTAAATGCGGTTTTTGTTTTATTGAATATGTTAGAATAGGAAAGTCCAGGAGAAACAGATATGAATATAGAAGAAAAGATCGTAAATACGCTTAAAGTTATCGTCTCAAACCTCTATCAGATCGAGCCTGAAGAAGGTCTTGTCATGGTCGAGATCCCGAAAGAAAACAGCAATGGTGATTATTCGACAAACATCGCCATGCGTCTGACCAAGATCTTAAGAAGACGTCCGCAGGAGATCGCCTCTGAGATCAAAGAAGAACTTCTGAAGCGTCTGGATATCGTTTCTTCGATCGATATCGCCGGACCTGGCTTCATCAACTTCTGGCTGAAGAAAGATGCGATGGCCAACATCATCAACATGATCATCGATCAGGGTGATGCCTATGGAAGTTCCGATGCCGGTAAAGGTCTGAAAGTACTTGAAGAATACGTTTCCGCAAACCCGACAGGACCATTACATTGCGGACATGCCAGAGGTGCCTGCTGGGGTGATTCCGTTGCCCGCATCATGAAGAAAGCCGGCTATGATGTCACAAGAGAATACTACATCAACGATGCCGGTGCGCAGATCCTCAATCTGGGAAAATCATTATTAGGAAGATACAGAGAGCTCTTCGGTCTGGAATTCACTCTTCCGGAAGATGGCTATCATGGACCGGATGTCATTGAGATCGCAAAGCAGATCAAGGAAGAATATGGCGACAAATATCTGAATATGCCGGAAGAAGAAGCGGTCGCCCAGTTCATGGACTTAGGAAAGAAGCTTGAGCTTGACCGCATCAAGAATGACCTGGCATACTACGGCTGCGAATTTGATTCCTGGATCTCTGAAAAATGGATCCTGTCTCAAGGAAAAGTCAACGACGCCGTAAATAAGATGAAGGAAATGGGCCTTCTTTATGAAAATGAAGGAGCCTTATGGTTCGCCTCCTCCAAGTATGGCGATGACAAGGACAGAGTCCTGGTCAAATCCGATGGCTACTACACTTATCTGACACCGGATATCGCAAACCACATCTACAAATTTGAAAGAGGCTATCAGCTTCTCGTCAATATCTGGGGTGCTGACCACCACGGCTACATCCCGCGTATGAAAGCCGCTATGAAGGCTTTGGGCTATGATCCGGATAACCTGCAGGTCGATCTCTGCCAGATGGTCCGTATGGTCGAGAACGGCCAGGAAGTCAAGATGTCCAAGCGTACAGGCAATGCCATCACCTTAAGAGAACTGATCGATGATATCGGTCTGGATTGTGCAAGATACTTCTTCTTATCCAAAGCACTTGATACGCACCTGGATTTCGATCTGACGCTTGCCAGAACGCAATCCAACGACAACCCGGTCTACTACGTACAATATGCTTACGCAAGGATCTGTTCCGTATTGAAACAGGCGGAAAACGGTTTTGAAAGAAAGGATTCCTATTCCCTGCTTTCCGATCCGAAAGAAGTCGATCTGCTCAAGCACATCGCTTCCTTTACGGATACCGTCGCCGATTCAGCGATCAACCGTTCGCCAAACAAGATCTGCAACTATGTACAAAAGCTTGCGACATACTTCCATTCCTTCTATGGAGCCTGCAAGATCAACGACAAGAACAATCCGGAATTATCCAACGAGCGTCTTGCCTTGTGTGAAGCGACCAGGATCACACTCAAAAATGCCTTATACCTTCTTGGTGTCTCTGCGCCGGAAGTCATGGTCAAAGAAAACGAAGAGTAAAAATTTGCAGGAACGTAGTTCCTGCATTTTTAATAGATGTATTCTAATAGTTCAACGATGATATCACCGGTATCTTCATAAAAGACTTCAAAATCACCGATCGAAACAAAGCCGTTATTCAGATACATCGCCCTGGCATTGTCATTTCCTTTGACGACATCCATATGGATCGCCTTCGATGAATCTTTTGTCTTTTCGATGATCTGCTTCAGCAAAAGGCTTCCAAGTCCCCTGCCCCGGTATTGTGGATGGACCGCAAACAGATGCAGGACGGCGATCTCTCCATCTTTAAACGCCTTTGACCACTTCGCCTTTTTATACATCGCATCTTCCTTTAAGCTGATGATGCCCGAGCTGATGATCTGCCCCTCTTCTTCAAGGACATAGACGTGGTCATTTATAAGATGTTCTTTGAGATCCTTATACGAAGGATAGACATCCTTTGTCCAGCCCGCACCATAAGGATCATATCTCTGATGATCGATGACGATGTTATAGAAACGATACAGCTGTTCAAGATCCATGATCGTCGCTTTTCTGAAGTTCATATACTGATTATATAAAAAACACCTTTTCAGGTGTCATTTACAAAGTGGCGTCCATGGAGAGACTCGAACTCCCGACCGTCCGCTTAGAAGGCGGATGCTCTATCCAACTGAGCTACATGGACACATTCAGTATCCTATCATCTTTGATTTTCATTTTCAATGAGATGCATTTGAATTTCTTTGATTTAAGTGATACATTAAATAAGCGATGTGCCTGTAGCTCAACTGGATAGAGTGTTTGGCTACGAACCAAAAGGTTGCGAGTTCAAGTCTTGCCAGGCACGCCATATCAAAGCAATAACCGCGTGATGCGGTTTTTTTAGATCTCATTTAACATCTGATCGGGATTTTCGCCTGCCTTGACGTTTCCAAAGGCCTTTTGAATGATCCCTTCTTCATCGATCAGATAGGTCGAGCGTACGACACCCATATACTTTTTGCCATACATGGATTTTTCCTTTAAGACATCATAGGCTTTGATAACTTCCTGTGCGGTATCGGAAAGGATCGTAAACGGCAGACCAAACTTTTCTTCAAACTTCTTATGGGAAGAGACAGAATCCTTGCTGACGCCCAAAACGACAGCATCCTTTTCCCGAAACTGCGGATAAAGTTCCGCAAAGCGGCAGGCCTGCTTGCTGCAGCCCGATGTCATATCTTTCGGATAAAAGTAAAGTATGACTTTCTTTCCCTTGTAATCACTTAAACTTCTTTCTTCACCGTTTTGATCTTTCAACGTAAAATCCGGTGCTTTGCTTCCGACTTCGAGCATATTAACCTCCAAACATTCCGAATACTCTGTTCATTCTTTCGATCAGCTGTTTCATTTCTTCAAGAGAACCATCATTCAATGTTTCGATGACCTTTTTGAACTCTTCCATTGTTCCATCATTCAAAGATGTAACAAGATCATCGATCTGTTTCCTGGTGGCATCAAGATCACTCATCAGCTGTTTCGCCTGTGCAAGCGTTTCTCTGATCAATGGCACATATTTGTATATGACGATGCCGATCATGATCAAAGCGATCACAAGAAGCGCGATCTCGATATAACCGAGGATCTCATTTTTACGTTTGTCTTTGACCAATTCTTCCAGCAGCTGGCGATCAGTCATTTCTTCGATCTTTGGGTAGGCCATTCTTCCTCCTTATCTGAAACTGCGTATCCAGTTTAGCAATGATTCTCTGTAAACATTATCCGTAACATCTTTGATCATGCGATCGTTCAATGGACCATTTGCCGATAATTTTGCAAGGATCGCTGACTGCAGTTCTTCAATGCTCATCTCTTCATACGGCTTGGATGCGATCCTGATCTTAGGAATACTTTCTTTTTCTTTTTTGCGGATCTCTTTGCGTTCGACCTTTATCGGTGTATATGCTTTTCTGTCTTCGTTGTCCGGAATATAGATCTCTGCACTGTGTGCATCGATACTGATCGGCAGTTTTGAATATTCACTTTGAATCTTCTTTGAAGTAAATACGCCGGTATAGGAACCTTCTTTATTCAATTCAAATGTTACCATGTCATCACTGTTATTGGAAACGATGAGGATGTCACCTCTTTCAAAACAATACGTCTGCGTTCTCAGATGCAGTTCTTTATAAGGACCATAGACCAGTGCCTTTTCGTTTTCTCTTAAGTCCGACAGTCTTTGTATCAGTTCCTGATAAAAAGTCCCCTGTTTTTTCATTTCCGCAAGTGATAGACATGGTCTTAAGGAATCATCGGAATAGCGTTCCTTTTTGCCTTCAATGGCAAATTCAGACCCGTAATAGACCGATGGGATCCCGGGCAGCGTATACAGCAAGACATATAAAGGAAACAGGTCATTTTTGTTTGAAAGCTTGCTGGCGATGCGTTCCACGTCATGGTTGTCCGCAAAAAGATAGAGTTTATATGCGTTATCACCGCACATCTCAAAACTGCGTTTCAAAGTATGAGCCAGTTCAAAATAGTTGTGTTCGTTGTGTGAAGAATAAAACGCCTTGTGCATTGCATAATTGGTCACGGAATGAAGTGTCTGATCATTGACCCAGTTGTTGTACTGGCCATGTATGACTTCACCCAAAAGGAAGAAATCATCCTTCATCTGACTGGTCTCATAACGAAGACGCTTCATGAAATCGCCATTCAGTACATCCGCCGCATCAAGCCGAATGCCATCGACATCAAATTCATTGATCCAGAAACGTACGGTATCCATATGGTAGTTAACTACATCCGGATTATAGAGATTCAGCTTTGCCAGCAGATCATAGCCTCCCCATGTGTCATAGGAAAAACCGTCATTATAGGAATTGTTGGAATACAGATTCACATTCTGATACCAGTTGAGATATGAACTGTTTTCTCTGTTGTATCGGATATCCTGAAACGCAAAGAAATCTCTTCCGGTATGATTGAAAACACCGTCAAATATGACCTTGATCCCCTTGGCATGACAATAGGAAACAAAGTCTTTGAGATCTTCGTTTGTTCCAAGCCTTGAATCAAGTTTTCGATAATCCGTAGTCTCATAACCATGTCCGACTGACTCAAATAAAGGACCAATGTATAATGCATTGAAACCCAATTCACAGATGTGATCGATCCATGGTTTTAATGCAGAGATCCTGTTTACCGGATCCTTGTACTCATTCTGTTTAGGCGCACCACAAAGTCCCAAGGGATAGATGTGGTAGAACCTGGCTTCATCAAACCAAGCCATATTCAATACCTTCTTTCTGTATAAATCTATTTTTGATCACTTTGATATTCGATCCGTATTCAATGCTCACAAAGTTTTCTTTTTCACTTTCGATAATTCATGCAATGCGATCGGTACTTCAAATGACAGCATCACACACCAGCCAATGGCGCTTGCAAGAGCAATGCCTCTGATCCCGATCCTTGGAGCAAGCAGATAAGTAAAAAAAGCTCTAAAAGAGATCTGACTAGTCGTACCTAAGATCGTCATCTTCATTCGTCCCATGCCTCTGAAATAGCCCTGGAAGCCATTGGTCATAGCCGGCAGGATATAAAAGAACGCCATGATGCTCACATAATCTGAACCGATGGAAATGACATCCTTTGCCGCTTCGCCGCTGACAAACAGAGATACGATCTGTTTTCTGAGCAGCAGTGTCGTCAAAGCGATAAACACACCATAACTCAGTTCCATGGCGATACCGGTAAAGAAACCTTTACGTATCCTTTCCTTTTTATCTGCACCTTTGTTTTGTGCGATATAAGTCGATATTGCGGAAGAGATGCCTTGCTCCGGTATGCAGGCAAAATCATCTGCCTTGGTCACCGCATGGAAAGCGGCGATCGAAGAAACGCCAAGCAAATTGACCTGTGACTGTATCAGAAGCTTGCCGATCGGCTGTATGGCCTGCTGCAAAGCGGTAGGAGCTCCATAGGATACGACTCTGGAAAAGATCTTTGATTCAAAGTTCCACTCATCCTTTGAAGGAACAAGCTCCGGTGTTCGTCTGAACATATAGCTGATCGCCAGAATTGCAGAAGCAGCTTCCGAAACGACCGTCGTCATTGCACTGGTAAAGATCCCCTTATGAAATATGCCAAGAAGGATCAGGTCAAGCAAAGCATTAAGTATGGAACAGAACGCCAGAAAACGTAGCGGCGTCTTGGAATCACCGACACTTTTCATGGCTGACGCCAGTGCATTATATGTAAATGTGAATGGTGCACCTAAAAATGTGATCCTGAGATAGGTCTTTGTGATCGCATAGATATCCTCAGGAACTTCAAGGAATCGAAGTATGACATCCGAAAATACAAAACCCAGGAAACAGATAACAAGTGAGATCGCGATACCGGAAACAAGTGTCACACCGATCGTCTTTCTTAAGGAAGGCATCTTCTTTGCCCCGAAGTATTCACTCATCAGTACGCCAGCACCAATGCAAAGACCGGATATCGATAAGATGACCAGGTTCATGACGGGTGCGGCTATGCCTTCAGCTGCCAAAGCATTCTGGCCAATGAACCTTCCGGCAATGATCGAATCGATCGCATTATAGGCAAGCTGCAGCCAGTTTGCCAGCAATAAAGGAAGTGCATAATTCAGCAGATGAGAAAATGGCGAACCACTTGTCATATCACGCATCGAATAAACCCTCCTTAAAACCTAAAAACTATTTTACACTAAAAACAGATCAATAGCCCCGATCTGAGCAGAGAAAAAGAAACCCCGCTTTTTCAGACAGAATGCAAGTCAGATATTTCAGGATCTCCGTATCAATAGAAAAGCCTTTCAATAAAGCGAAAGGCTTAAAACATTTACAGAATTTGATCTTTAATGGCTCAGATAAGGTCTTATCCTTCAGTTACAACACTGATCTGCTGTATGGAAGCGGCTCTGATGAGCTTCTGCTTGCTTCCCTTGTCTGTGTCGATCCTTACGAGTAGCCAGTCTTTATCCGCATCCAGGATTGTATTGCTTCCATGTTTTGAATTGCCATACATCGTTATGTCGACGTCTTCGCAGTCTTCTTTCAGCTTCAGGATCACTATCTTTCCGATATAGGCATCGAGTGCTGAAAGCAGAGCTCTTCGTTTCTCAAATGAAGAAGTACCGACGATCCCCGATAGTTCTTCTTCAAGATCGTTTACTTTTTTCTTTAGTGATGAAAGTTCCATATATGCAAGAAGGCCAAATATGCCGAATACAAAACCAATATACTCCATCAGTTTTCCTCCTTTAGGACCTCTATAGACAGTACGGAAGAGACCGGTATGTGCTTTTCGATCGTTTCCTTCTTTATATCGGCACAGACTTTCATCCAGTTTCCTTCAAAATCCACGATGCGGCAAGGCTTATTGAAGAGATCGATATCCGCTTCATCTTCATAGAACACAAGTTTTACCGTCTTGCCGGTCAGACTTTCCAGAAGCCTGCTGATGCCTTTATCCTTTGCTTCAGCAGTTTCATTATCGTCATCTTTCAGAAGATAATCGCAGCTTACACCAAGAATTTCAGCAATTTCAGCAATTTTATCAATATCCGGCATTGCCGTTCCCGCTTCCCAGCGGCTGACTGTCTGGCGGGTCACATACATCTTCTCGGCGAATTCGATCTGGGTCATTCCCAGATTTTTTCTTTTTTCAGCGATCTTTATTCCAAGTTTGTTCATAATTTCGTTCCTCCACACTTCTTTGATGATTTCATGATATGCCTTGCTTTATGCCGTGAAAAGAAAACAGAACGCGCAAAATATAACATGGCAGTTTACATTCTTCTGAATTTTAAGGTTCTGAACAGTCATACTTACCTGTTTCAAATATAAAATAATGATTTCAGATATCCATTTCTCAGATCCGGATATTAAGAACGCAATCTTGTAGATATGAATGCTAATGAAGAATTTGTTTATGCAACATCACAGTTCGTTACTTAATGCAGGCAACAGAACTACAGATGATCATGCATTTACAAGCTTCAGGAATTTGTTTTCATTCATCTGCTCATTCGTTATATATTTTCCATCATGGAATAATGCATAATTCGTGATCGGAGTCGGCGCATTCTGCGCTTCTTCTTTGCTTTCGATATGGATCGCATGGAATGGGATACCATTGTCTTTGGCCGTCTGTTTCAGAATCGGAACATATTTTGCATTGAACGGACACTGGCTGGTGTAATACAGCACATATCCTTGTTCTTCGATATGCGGATGCTTAGCACATTCTTTGAAATGAGGTTTGTCAGCATCTTTTACAAACGGCAAATACCACAACTGAATACCGTTGTCTGCCTCATCACATACAGTAAATCCTTTATATTTCAAAAACTTCGGATCCGCAAGGAAAGGCTTCTTTTTGGCTGATGCAAGGATGCACAGTCCTGTTTTCCCTTTTCCTTTGCTGTCATCGATACATGCATTCAATAAGTCTGTAGAATAGCCGTGTCCCTTGAAGGAACCTGAAACCCACAGGCAGTCGATATACATATACTGATCTGCTTTTATAGGGACCCATGCATTTTCCGCAGGAATATATTCGATAAAACACTTGCCCCTTTCTGCACTTTTGAGAAAGACAAGTCCTTCATCAAGCCTTTCAGCAAGCCACGATTTCTTCGATGCTACCTGAACATCGTTGTTATTGGAAATGGCACAGCAGATATGCTCCTTTTCCA
>DESX01000077.1 GCA_002362065.1 Solobacterium sp. UBA3303 | reverse complement strand
TGATCAGAACGATCAGGATGATGTTTAAGATTGTATTGGATCCGTCTTCATCATCATCTTCGATCTCTTCTTCATCATCATCCGTCGCAACGACGAACGGGATGGTATTGGACAAAGTATCACGTGTCGGTTCTGCTTCCAGTTCCTTGAGGTTCTTGATCTCGACAACTTCCTCTTCCGGTTCTTCCAAAGCTTTGGCAAGAACAGGATGTTCCTCTTTGACCGGCTGTCTGACTTCTTCGACTTCTTCAACAAGTTCAGCTGTGATCGGCTCTTCTTCGACCTTTGGTTCTTCCTTGGCTTCGAATGCGTCGATCTCATCCATGATCTTGGAGATCTCCATGGAAACGGTGTTGGAGAATTCTTCGTCTTCTTTTTCTTCTTCAACGACCGGAGCTTCGGCTTTGACTTCTTCCGCACCCGGATGTCTGATCTCGTTGACCATATTGTTGGTCAGCTGGGAGATCGTCATATCGCCGTTTGCCATATTGTACTTGCTGACTTCATTCATCGTATCGCTGAGGTAGGAATTGACTTCTGCCTCATGATCAGCTGCATGATTGTCGACAAATTCTTCGACCGGTGTCTTCGGGAACTTCGTTTCAGCAAGCGGTTCAGCTGTTTCTTCGACCACCGGTTCTTCTTCAAGCTGTGCTTCTTCAACAGCCGGAGTCTCAACGACAGGTTCTTCGACAACCGGCTCTTCAACGACCGGTTCCTCAACGACCGGAGCCTCATAAACCGGTTCTTGAACGACAGGTTCCTCGACAGCCGGTTCTACGTAAGCCGGCTCTTCGACGACCGGTGTTTCAGTGACAGGTTCTTCATAGACCGGCGTTTCAACAACGGCGTCTTCGATGAGTGGTTTTACTTCTTCAACGACCGGTTCTTCCTTGGCTGCTTCAAGTTCTGCCTTTTCTTCCGCTTCCTTGTATAAAGCTTCGATCTCAGGACTTGGTCTGTAGTAGCCAGGATATTCGATCTTTTCTTCTTCCTTAACTTCTTCCTTGACGACCGGAGCCTCATAGTGCGGGATCTCGTCGTTGATCAAAGGAGCCTTGTAGACCGGTTCATTCTTGATTGAATATTCAACATCTCTGTAGTTGGCCATGTATGGAGTTTCATCGATCAGAGGTTTGATGTTTTCTTCCGGTCTGGAAATGATCGGCGTATCGATGACCGGTGCTTCATAGACCGGTGTCTCGATCAGAGGTTTGACCTGTGCAGAAGATGCCATCGATACTTCTTCGACCTTCTCTGCAACAGGTGCTTCCTGTTTGACTTCTTCCCGAACCTGATGTGCGCTTTCCCAGCTCTTTGTCTCGTTGGAGATCTCCTGGATCTGCTTTTCAAGTTCGCTGTTCTTGAAAGACTCGACCAGCTGTTCAATCGGTGTCTCTTCAAATTCCTTCCAGGTATACTTCGGGTCTTCTGCTTTTGGTTCTGGTTTTACTTCTGCCGGAGCTTCATTTACAGGAGCCTCGTATACCGGAGTTTCATAAGCCGGCACTTCATAGACCGGTGTTTCTTCTTTGATATTCTGTGATGAAAGTATCTCTGTGATGCTGTCTAATCTATCTTGGTAATCATTGAGATCTTTTGTCTGTAAAGAGGATTCTTTGTCATTCGCCAGAGAATCTCTCAGTTCAGCAAATTTCTGTGTTCTTGTTAATCTAGGCACAACAAAACCTCCAAAATTTTAATACCTAAAAATTATACCATAAGTGGTAGTAAAGTTAAATAAATAACACAGCTTCACACAATGTAAAAAAGGCTTTAATTAAGGACTTTTTGCCTCTTCAGGAGCGGTGAGATCCGCTTGTAAAGCACGAGGGTCAGCACATCAACGAGTATCGCTTTGATCAGGTTGAATGGCATGACACAGCACAATACGAAGCTGAGTTTATCGTGTACGATCGGGAAGATCTGCGTGCCCATATCAATGATCGCTTCAAGCGGCATGTGATACATATTCACATATGCCGGAATGATGAATGCGTAATTGCCAATCGTCGCCGCAAGGACCATCAAAACAGTTGAAATGACGATCGCTTTGAACGCGCCCCTTCTTGTCTTGTCCATGCGGTAAATGAGGGCAGCAGATACGCAGAAAACGCTTGAGAAAATGAAAGCTGCCAGTTCTCCGACAAAGGCCGTCGACGTCGGTTTTAACATGAGCTTGATCAGTATCTTGATGATCTGGATGAATAATGCCGGAAGCGGACCTAATGCGAAAGCACCGATCAGACAAGGCAGATCGCCAAGATCAAGTTTGTAGAAGGAAGGAGCGATGAAGATCGGGAAATCGATGAGCATCAAAACAGCTCCCAAAGCGCCTAATATGGCGATGATACTGATGTTTCTGACATTTAATGTTCTGTTCAAAATAAAAAAACCTCTCTCATCCTGACTATACAGTCGCCACCTGAATCCCACAGGTTCTGCCTTACGCTCGCGGGGTATACCGCCGATCGAGGAATCTCACCTCGCCCTGATGTTTCTGTAAGAAAATAATAGCACCGCTTTGGTGTAAAATAAAGTTATATGATCGACAAACTTCAAGCAGCGCTCGACAGCGCAAACAGAATCGTTTTTTTCTCCGGAGCCGGCATGTCCACGGCCTCCGGGATCCCGGATTTCCGCTCTGCGACGGGTCTTTATAAAAACGTCTATCGGGCGGAAGAAATGTTGTCACATACCTTCTATGAGTACAGAACAGAAGACTTCTTTGAATTCTATCGGGAAAAGATGTTATATCCTGACGCAAAACCGAATTATGCGCACGAATTCATCGCAAAGCTGCAGGATCACAAGGACGTCAGCGTCGTCACACAAAACATCGACGGGCTTCATCAGGCAGCCGGCTCCAAGAAGGTCTATGAGCTTCATGGCTCTGTCTTAAGGAATTATTGCAGCAGATGTCACAAATTCTTTGACCTGGATTACATCATGAACACGACCGGTGTACCAAAGTGTGATCATTGCGGTGCAACGATCAAACCGGATGTGGTCCTCTATGAAGAAGGACTGGACGAGCAAGTCATCACCGGTGCGATCCGCGCGATCGCCGCTGCAGACCTTCTGGTCGTATGCGGAACCTCTCTTGTCGTTTATCCGGCTGCTTCCTTCATCCGCTATTTTCAGGGACAGAATCTTGCCATCATCAACCGCGATGCGACATCGTATGATTCAAGCTGCAATATCGTCATACACGATGATCTGGTAAAGACTTTCAGACAGTTAAAGATCCGGGACTAGCCCGGATCTTTTCTAACGTATAAAGTGTGTGGAATGATTCTTTTCGATCTCAGGTTCCTTGAGATCGTTTTTCTTTGCAAGATCGCGCATCTTCAGGTAATATGCCATATTCTTGCCAAGGTTGCGCATCGTCTGCATGCCCTCTTCATCTTTTTGCGCATCTTGCGCGTTAAAGCCATGCGGATCGTTCCAGTAGGTCGAAGTGATGATCGACATGCCAGAGATCGAGAAGAACTTCTGTATCATATCATTGGTCGTGATATTGCCTGCCCTTCTTGAAGCGGCGATCGAGGCTGCCGCTTTGAGGTTGAGTGACATCTTTCCCGGATAGGAATAAAAGAAACGATCCAGGAATGACATTAAAGAGCCGCTTGCCCCGGCATAGTAGACCGGTGATCCCACCAGAAGACCATCGCAATCCGCAAAGATCTCCTGAGCCTTGTTGACGATGTCTTTCTTGATGCAGCCCTCCTTGCTCCTGTGGCAGTAATCGCAAGCCATGCAGGAAGGACAATCCGAAGGCACCTGAAGCCACTCAGTCTCGATCCCTTCTTTCAGAAGCTGAGATTCAACTTCCTGCAAAGAGCGGACCGTGGTCGATCCGCGGTGCGGCGAGCCGTTGATGATCAGAACTTTCATCTAAAACTCCTGTGTCGCCTTGACGGCCTTCTCCCATCTGCGATAAAGCCGTTCGACTTCTTCGTGTTCCATGGATGGCTCATAGGTCTGTGCACTTTCATCCTTGAAATCATCCATCGAATAAAAATCAACAGCCAAACCGGAAAGTCTTGCGGCACCTAAAGCCGTCGTCTCTGCCAGCAAAGGTCTGACGACCGGGATCTCAAGGATATCGGACTGGAACTGTACCAGCAGTTTATTTACACTTGCGCCGCCGTCAACTTTGATGAAGCGGATCCTTTCATGGAGATCTTCCTCCATGACGTTGATCAGGTCCTTGGACTGGTAAGCCATGGCCTCGATCGCCGCCCTTGCCAGGTGACCGCGGTTGCTGCCGCGGGTCAGACCGAAGATCGCACCCTTGCACTGGTCATTCCAGTATGGAGCGCCAAGTCCGGTAAAGGCCGGAACGATGATGACACCGCCGGAATCTTCCACCGATCTTGCGAGTTCCTCAGAATCCTTTGCCGAGATAAAGAACTTCATCTCATCTCTTAACCACTGGATCAAAGAGCCGGATACGAAGATCGAACCTTCCAAAGCATACTTGACTTCCGTACCGATCTTCCAGGCAACCGTTGAAAGAAGACCATACTTGGAAATGATCGCCTCATCACCCGTGTTGACCAAGATAAAGCCACCAGTCCCATAGGTGTTCTTGACATTGGATTTTTCAAAGCAGGATTCACCAAACAAGGCTGCCTGCTGGTCACCCACCAGGGCCGTGATCGGACAGGTGCGGTTGAAGAAGTGTCTAGGATCGATGTAACCGAAGAATCCCGATGTATCCTTGATCTCCGGCAGCATGCTTTCCGGAACTTCAAACAGATCGAGAAGTTCCTTGTCCCAGTTTAATGTATGGATATTGAAAAGAAGTGTCCTGGAGGCATTGGTCACATCCGTTGCGTGGACCTGGCCGCAGGTCAGTTTCCACAGCAGGAACGTATCGATCGTTCCGAATAAGAGGTTAGGATTGTCTTTGACGCCAGCCACATTGTCTCTGATCCATTTGATCTTGGAAGCGGAGAAATATGGGTCTAAGACCAGACCTGTCTTTTCCTTGATCATCGGCTCATAGCCTTCTTCTTTCAGCTTGGAAACGATCGAAGAAGTCTGTCTGGACTGCCATACGATGGCATGATATACCGGCAAGCCAGTCTGGGCATCCCAGACGACCGTCGTCTCTCTCTGGTTGGAGATACCGATCGAAACGATCTGTTCCGGTTTGATCTGACCGCCTTCAAAGACCTGTGCCATGACGGCTAATGTCGAAAGCCAGATCTCATTGGCATCCTGTTCCACCCAGCCGGGATACGGGAAAAAATTGGTGATCTCCTTCTGGGCAACTTTGATGACCTGCTGCTTGGAATCGAAGATGATCGCTCTAGTTGAGGTAGTACCCTGATCGATTGCCAGGACGTATTTTTCCATAATTATTTGCTCCTTATATATACAAATCCATTATATAATAATTGCGTACACTAGGAGGATTTGCAATGAAAGAAACTCTCGTAATTCTGGCTGCCGGAATGGGTTCCAGATATGGCGGACTCAAACAGATCGACGGTGTCGGAAACCATAATGAACCGATCATCGAATTCACGATCTTTGACGCCATCCGCGCCGGCTTCAAGAAAGTCGTTTTGATCATCAAAAAAGAACATCAGGAAGCATTTGAACAGTCATTAGTCAAAAAGATCAGACCATATATTGAAGTTGAATATGCTTTCCAGGACATGAAAGACATCCCGGATGATGTCCTGATCCCTGCGGAACGTGTCAAACCTTGGGGTACGACGCACGCCTTACTGGCTTGCCGTCACATCCTGACCGAAGATCCGTTCATCGTCTGCAATGCCGATGACTTCTATGGCAAGGACGCCTTTGAGAAAGTCATGAAATTCTTCCACGAAGAAAGCGGCGTCAACAACTACTGCATGGTCGGCTACAAAGTTGAAAACACTTTATCCGATAACGGCACCGTCACCAGAGGCGTTTGCCAGAAGAATGCAGATGGCTATCTGACTGACATCAAGGAAGTCATGAACATCAAGTGGAATGACAACCATGACGGTGTCGTCTATGAAGACGGCAACGAATACAAGGATCTCGGACTGGGAACTCCGGTCTCCATGAACTTCTGGGGCTTCAAGCCAAGCATCATCCCGCTGCTCAACGACATCTTCATTTACGAACTGCCGGTGGGCATCGTCAAGAATCCGCTCAAGTATGAAGCACTTCTTCCAAACCATGTCGGCATGCTGGTCGAAAAGGATGCCTGCAAGGTCAAGGTACTGACTTCAGAAGATTCCTGGTTCGGTGTCACTTACAAGGAAGACAGACCAAGCGTCGTCGCCAAGATCCAGGCATTAAAGGACAACGGCACATATCCGGACATCCTCTTTGCATAAACAAAACAATCATTAAACAACGACAGGCAGGATTCAATCCTGCCTGTTTTCTTCTAAATATTTTATGATCTGTACTGCGTTGGCCGCTGCGCCTTTTCGTATCTGATCGCCACAGCACCATAAACACAGTCCCTTGTCATCGATCAGATCCTTTCTGAGCCTTCCCACATAGACATCGTTCTGATCCGATGTTTGTAAAGGCGAAGGCACATCTTCATTGTCGCAATACACGAGACCCTTCTGCTGTTTCATCGCTTCGATCACTTCATCCATATTAAGGACATCCTTTGTCACAAGGCGCACGCTGATGCAATGACTGCGGAAGACCGGCACCCTGACACAGGTACAGCAGACTTTAAGATCCTCGTTGTGCAGGATCTTTCGTCCTTCATTCTGCAATTTCATTTCTTCTGAGGTATAGCCGTTTTCTTTGAAATCCCCGATCTGGGCAATGCAGTTATAGGCGATCTGTTTTGGAAAGACGGATGGATTTACCTCTTTGTTTTCCCGGAGCTCTTCGATCTGTTCTTCGAGCTCTTCAATCCCTTTATTGCCGGCACCGGAGACCGCCTGATAGGTTGAGGCGACCATCGATTCGATCGCTGAAAGCCTTTGAATCGGTGCGACAGCCATCATCGTGATGATCGTCGAACAGTTGGGATTGGCGATCAAACCTTTATGTTTCAGGGCATCTTTCCCATTGACTTCCGGAACGACGAGCGGAACATCCTCCTGCAGACGAAACGCACTGGAATTATCCACATAGACCGCGCCAGCCTTTTGGATCATTGGCCAGTATTTCTTTGACAGATCGTTTGAAACAGCACCCAAGACATAATCAAGTCCGTCAAAGGATCTTTCTTCCACGATCTTTAGTTCATATTCGTTTCCAAAACAGCGGATCTTTTTGCCGGCAGAACTGTTTGAAGAAAAAAGTCTCAGCTCATCGATCGCAAAGTTTTCCTCTTCAAGGCATCGGATCATCTGTCTTCCGACAGCACCGCTCGCCCCTAAAATGCCGATCTTCATACACTTTCCTCCTGTGCCAGTACGAAGCGATCATAGATGCATCCGATCGCTTTTTTGAAATCCTTGTTGGCGACACCGACTACGATACTTAACTCATCCGCACTCTGGCTGATGACCTTGATGTTGACCATATTGCGGCCAAACTCCGATAAAAGGCTTCCAGAAATCCCCGGCAGCGCCTGCATGCGCCTTCCCACGACGGCGATCAAAGCGACATCTTCATCCACTTTCATCTCATCAGGCTGTATCCTGTTCTGGATCTGATGAAGGATATTGTACAGGTCACTGGATACCGCCTTTGAAGAGACGATGATCGAATAGGTATCGACGGTATTCGGGACACTTTCCACCGAGATCTTGTATTCTTCAAACACGGACAGCAGCTCTCTTAAGAAACCGACCGCTGTGGAAGAATGATTCTTGACTAAAGTGATGATCGTATAGCCTTCCTTGCCGGCAATACCGGTGATGATGCGCGGCGGATCTTTTTCATCAGGCTCACTGCAGTCATTCATGATCATCGTGCCGGGATGTTTCGGGTCATTGGTATTTCGGATATTGATCGGAATGTTCTTCTCTTTGACCGGGAAGATCGCATCGTCATGAAGGACATTGGCTCCCATATAGGACATGCCCCGAAGTTCCCGATAGGTCAGCCTCTTGCAGGACAAAGAATCCTTGATGATCCTTGGATCGGCCACATAGATGCCGGAGACATCCGTCCAGTTTTCATAGATATCCGCATCCACGAGGTTGGCAATGATCGCACCGGTGATATCCGAGCCGCCTCTGGTCATAACTCTGATCCTTCCGTTTGGAAGGGCTCCGTAAAAGCCCGGGATCACGATCTTTTGATCGCTTTTGGCCAAGGCAAGGAAAGCATTCCTGCTTTTTTCCATATCGACCTGCCCGTCATAACCAAAACAGATGACATCCTTCGCATCGACAAACGTGCCGCCGATATGATCGGCAAGAAGCTTTGCCGTCAGGTATTCGCCTCTTGAGACCAGATAATCGGTATCGATGTCTTTGGAAAAAGAATTCCGTATTTCTTCGAATTCCTTTTTGAGATCGATGCTCAATCCGAGTTTTTCCTTGATGCGGTAATACTTTTCTTCGATCGGCTGAAACAAAGATTCCGCCGACACTCCATAATGCAGATGCGCTGCACAAAGATAGAGAAGATCGGTCACCTTGTGTTCGTCTTCCCTCGCCTTGCCGCACGCCGAAACGACGACGAATTTTCGTTCCTCTTCCTCATTTAAGATCTGCTTTACTTTTTCAAACTGTATCTCATCGGCTAAGGATGAGCCGCCGAATTTCGCCACCTTGATCATAGATCCATCTCCCCGATAAACATCGTTTCATCGTCACAATTCTTCATGCATTCCTGTATCTTTCTTAACGAGCATTCCCTTGTCAGGAAACTGTCCGCCGTGATCATTTCTTCTTTTAACTCATCAAAGCTATGGTCCCTGCAGCGGATATAGAAGATCCCTTCCCTTTCGTTTTCCACCAGCCCCCTGAAAGCTGGTCTTTCCTCCGTGTATTTTTTCTGCTGCAGATCAAGCAGATCCTGAACGATGCTGTGACCTGTCGGATAGGAGCCGGCTCCCTGGCCAATGAAGGATGCCTTGCCTAAATATTTGCTGGAACTTTGGAATATATTGTAATTGGAATCGACGCTTCCAAAGAGTGATCGTTCATCGACAAAATGCGGCATCACGTAAATATAAAATCGATCGCTTTCATAGCCTGCTTTTCCGATCAATTTGATCGTTTTATTATTCTTTCTCGCATAAGCGATATCTTCATCACTCAAGGTATCGATGCCCAGCGTAAATACATCCTTTGGATCGATGATCTTCGAAAAGGCAAAATAGCTTAAGATCACGCTTTTATAACAGACATCATAGCCTTTAATGTCGTCACTTGGATCCTGTTCGGCATAGCCAAGTTCCTGTGCTTTCTTTAAAACTTCCTTAAAGCCCAGGTCTTTTTCAAAAATGCTGCTTAAGATGAAATTACTGGTGCCGTTGAGTATACCTTCAAAAGAAAAGATGGGATCATTTCTTGCGATCCGCTGCAGATTGCTGATGCAAGGAATGCCTCCTCCGCAGCTTGCCTCGACAAGAAGCTTCACGCCCCTGCTTTTCGCAAGTTCAAAGAGTTCCATGTGATTTGCCAGCATCTTTTTATTGGCACTGATCACATGTTTTCCTGCCTCGATCGCCCGTTTCACATAGCTGTGCGCCGGCTCGATACCGCCCATGCACTCCACGATCACATCGATGCTTTCATCATTTATGATCTCTTCAAAATCCAGTGAGAAGCGATCATCTTTGATACTTTCTTTTCTTGCGACCAGGATCTTTGAGACTGCCAGATCCGTTACCTTTTCTTCCTTGAGGATCGAAGTCACGCCGCTTCCCACGACCCCGTGTCCCAGTAATGCAATATTCATTCAGGCACCTCTTCTTTGTTTCTGTTTTGAAAACACTTGTCACCAAATTAAAGACATAGTATCATTTTTAGAGAAGACTTGCAAGGAGAAAACATGAAATATGTAAGCAGCAGAAACAATCAGACCGAAGTTCCTGCATCCATCGCTTTGATCAAAGGCTTATGCGAGGATGGCGGTCTTTACACACCGATACTCGAAGATAAACGATTCGATTTGGAAGAGCTTTTAAACAAAGATTACAAAGGGCTCGCCTATGAGATCATCTCCTATTTCCTGGACGACCTCGACAAAGACAAACTTAAAAAAGCCATCGATCTGGCCTACGATTCCAAGTTTGATGATCAAGAGATCACACCATTGAATATTCTGGGTGATCTCAGCATCCTTGAACTCTGGCATGGCAGGACCTGCGCCTTCAAGGATGTCGCATTGAGCCTTTTGCCTTATCTGCTTCAGCTGGCTTACGAGAAAAACGGCCTGCAGCAGAAACTCTCCATATTGACGGCAACAAGCGGTGATACCGGCAAGGCAGCACTTGAAGCTTTTGCGGATGTAAAACATACCTATATCACGGTCTTTTATCCCGAGATCGGGGTTTCCGACATACAGAAGCTGCAAATGGCCACCAGCATCGGCAATAACGTTGAAGTCATTGCCGTCAAAGGCAACTTCGATGACTGCCAGAGGCTCGTCAAAAAGGCCTACAGTGACAAGGATATCCTTCAAGGCCTTGATGATGTCATCTTATCGAGTGCCAATTCCATCAATATCGGAAGGCTCGTTCCGCAGATCGTCTATTATTTCTATGCCTACCTGAAGCTGGTCAAAGAGAAGCAGATACAGCTTTCTGAGGAAATCGATTTCTTTGTGCCGACCGGAAATTTCGGTGACATCCTGGCCGGCTATCTGGCTAAAAAATGCGGACTGCCGATCCATAAGCTCATCTGTGCTTCCAATTCCAACAATATCCTGACCGACTTCCTGCACCAAGGAAGCTACGACCTGCACAGACCGTTCTATACGACGATGTCCCCTTCCATGGACATCCTCATCTCATCCAATCTCGAACGCCTATTGTATTTCGTCTTGAAAGACAGTGACAAAGTCAGCTCATTGATGAAACAGATGGACGAAAACGGCATCTATGAACTTGATGAAAAGACCCTTTCAAAGATACAGGACGATTTTGACAGCTTCTATGCAAGCGAAGAAAACTGCGCCGAAACGATCCGCAAGTACTTCTTTGAAAAACACGTGCTGATCGACCCGCATGCTGCCGTTGCCTGTCACGCCTATGAACGATACAAGGAAGAAACAAAGAATGAAAGAAAAGCTGTCGTCTTGTCGACGGCTTCCCCGTTCAAGTTCTCATCCGATGTTCTTCATGCCTTAGGCAAGCAAGAAAGCGATCCATTCAAGGCGATGGAAAAACTTTCAGACCTGTCCGGCTGTAAGATCCCGCAAAGCCTTTCTGAACTCAAAGACCTGCCGATCCGCTTTGACAAGGCGATCGAGATCGATGAAGGCATGGATGCGATTAAAAACAGATTAAAGGAGATCAATAATGCTTAAGATCAAAACACCTGCCTCCACTTCAAACCTGGGTCCCGGCTTCGACTGTCTGGGACTTGCCCTGGACTTATACAACTCGTTTGACGTCGATCTGAGCGAAGAAGATGAACTGATCGGCGTCGATGAAGCCTTCAACAATGAAAACAACCTCTTTTTAAAGGCTTACCACCTTGGCATGAAACAGATCGGTTTGGACGATCATGTCCGGGTCAGCTTTCACACGGCGGTCCCGGTCTCCAGAGGCTTAGGCTCAAGTTCCACGCTGATCGTCGGTGGTCTTCTTGCGGCGTCGGCTTTGCACAACGATGCTTTAGACAAGGATCACATCTTCCAGCTGGCGGCAATGATGGAAGGCCATCCCGACAATGCGGCGCCTTGCGTCTACGGGGGCTTTTGCGCCTCCTTCAGGGATGAAGAAGGAAATTTCTTTACCCGCATTTTGACTTTCAGCGAAGACTTCAAGATCACCCTGTTCATTCCGGACTTTGAAGTCGAAACGGCCAATGCCCGAAGGATCCTGCCTGACGTCTACCCGCGAAAGATCGCTGTCGCCAATGCCTCGAAAGCCATCCTGACCGTCAAGGCTTTGGTCGATGGAGATCTCGAACTTTTAAAAAAATGCGCAAAGGATGAACTGCACGAGCCTTATCGCAGGACTCTGATCAGCGAATACGATGAAGTCAAAAAGCTCTTCATCAAAGATACCGACGGGGTCTTCCTGATCTCGGGCTCCGGTTCGACCTGCATCGGCATTTCAAAGGATTATTTTGAAGAAAGCAGTGCTCTTTCTGCCTTAAAGCACCACTGGCAGGTGAAGGAAGTCTCCTTCACCAATAAAGGAGCTATGGCTTATGAAGTCTGATTACCTGATCGTCCATAAGAAACTGCTGCCTGACAATCTTGAAAAGGTCATTGAAGCCAGGAACCTTCTGATCAACAAGGAAGCGGAGACCGTATCGCAGGCCGTAAAAAAAGTAGGTATCTCCAGAAATACCTACTACAAATACAAGGATTATGTCTTTGAAGAAAAACAGAGTTCTTCTTCCAGGGCGGTGATCTCTTTGGTATTGAAACATTCTCCCGGGACCTTGTCCGATGTCATCAACTGCTTAAGAGACCACAACGGCAACATCATCACGATCTTTCAGGCAGAACCTTTATCCGGCCTGGCGGCTGTGATGATCACCCTGGATATCTCACAGCTGCAGTACAGCATCGAAACACTCTTAAAGGATCTCAAAGATCTCTCGGCCACCAAAACAGTGGAACTCTCTGCGATCGAATGAAAAGACGGCATGACCGTCTTTTTCTAACGTAAGAATTCGCAGGCTTTGATGGCTGCGTTTGCCCCATCGGAACAGGCCGTTGCGACCTGCCTCAGCGA
Organism: Solobacterium sp. UBA3303; assembly: GCA_002362065.1. Lineage (GTDB taxonomy): Bacteria > Bacillota_I > Bacilli_A > Erysipelotrichales > Erysipelotrichaceae > Colivicinus. The sequence goes on along the minus strand of DESX01000077.1, from coordinate 1,136 downwards.
TTTGGTACGGCAATCCCCTGCCACAAAGACATTCGGGCACTTCGTCGTCCCATATTCATCGGCGATGAAATAGCCTCTTTCATCAAGCTGAGCGAGATCCTTGAATGCGCCATTGTCCGGTACAAGGCCGACTGCCAGGAATACGCCATCGCAATCCACGGTTTTTTCTTCGCCGTTTTCGCTGTAGCGAACCCCTTTCAGTTTTCCTTCTTCCAGGATATAGCCTAAGACCTTCGTGTTGACGTGAGTTTCGATCCTGTCGCTTGAAAGGACTGTCTCCTGCAGTTTCTTTTCTGCGGTAAAAAACGGCATATCCTGCAAGACGATCAGTTTATCGACGATGCCCAACAGATGGGATGCTTCCACAAATGCGGAATTGCCGCCGCCCACCATGACCACTGTTTTGTCCTTATAGAAGTTTCCATCGCAGACTGCACAGAAGTGGATCGACTTGCCGATCAGCCCTTCTTCGTTTTCCAAGCCCAGAGTGCGGTGCTTTGTGCCTGTGGCCAGGATCAAAGTCCTTCCCTTTAACGGTTCGCCCATATCAAGGTTCACCGTAACGGTCTGGCCGTCACTTGTTGCAGAGACCGCTTCGTCAAAACAGACTTCGCCGCCCTGCTTCATGACCTGGTTGAGCATCATATCGCCAAACTCATCGCCGGAGATCGTTTCAAAGCCCGGAATGTTTTCCACTTTCGGTGAATTGACGATCTGACCGCCGAAAACGGACTTTTCGATCACCATGACGCTGTTGCCGTTTCGAAGCGCATAGACCGCAGCTGTGAGTCCGGCGGGTCCGCCGCCGATGATCAGCACATCATATATTTTTTCCATATCGTTTCCTCTTAAGTCAAAGCCCGCAGCTGCGGGCTTTTCATTTTATTTGCTGTTGTGGTATTTCATCCAGTCAGCTGCCGCATTGGCACCTACGAACATCGTTCCATCCGGGTCGATGATCGTCGGTGTTTCTGTCAGGTTCAGTCTTCTGGCTTCATCCATGTTTTCGGAGCAGTTGACGATCCTGTGCTCGATGCCGCTGATCGAAAGACGCTGTTCGGCGCCCTTGCACTTCGGGCAATGATCCTGAACGTAGATCGTCGGGATATCTAAACCGGTCGTAGTCTTTGCTTCTT
>DESX01000068.1 GCA_002362065.1 Solobacterium sp. UBA3303 | reverse complement strand
TGGAATGCTGCTCCGGCGACCTGGCTGACCTGAAGGTCAAATCCTGCGATGTTGAAGCATGGTCACCACGTCAGCAGAAGTACTTCGAAGTATGTTCCTGCTCGAACCTCGGCGATGCGCAATCCAGAAGACTGAAGATCCGTGTCAAAGGTGAAAACGGCAACTATCTGCCACATACATTAAACAACACTGTTGTTGCTCCACCGAGAATGCTGATCGCCTTCTTAGAGAACAACTACAACGAAGATGGTTCTGTCGATATCCCTGAAGTTTTACAGCCATACATGGGCGGACAGAAAAAGATCGTCAGAAAATAATAATTATTTAAAAGAGAATGTTTCACGTGAAACATTCTTTTCTTTTTCCTATACTTAATATATATAAGGAAAGAGATGAGAGACCTGTCCCCTCTTTTCTGAAAAGAAATTAAAAATAAATTGTTTCACGTGAAACAATAGAAAGATGACCATGATTAAAGCAGTATTATTTGATTACAACGGAACTTTATTCGCAGATGATGATATCAATGATATGGCCTGGAAAGCCACGATCAATGAATTATCCAAAGGAAAGATCGATGCGGATAAGTTTTATGGTGAATTCATCGGAACCAGGAACTACCCTTTCGTCGAGAAGATGTTCGATATTTTAGGCCTGCCGCATGATGAAGAACAGATCATGTACTGGGCCAGACGCAAGGAAACGAAGTATTATCATACGATCTGCAGAGAGCTTGGAAGAAATATGATGATGCCCGGTGCAGAAGAACTGCTCAATGAACTGAAGGAAAGAAAGATCCCGATCAACATGTGCACCGCTTCCCTGGATGTGAATGTCAATTTCTACTTTGAACTGCTGCATCTGGAGAAATGGTTTGACCGTGATAAAGTGATCTACGATGATGGCATCATGACGGATAAGAAAGATATGTACTTAAGCGGCGCAAGATCTTTAGGTGTCGGCATCAAAGACTGTCTGATCTTTGATGACTCCCCTGCTTCGATCCGGAAAGCCGCGGAAGCAGGATGTGAGAATATCATCGTCATCAAAAAGGACAACAATCCCGATCTCAGGCAGATCCGCCAGCGGATCACGAATTTCAACGAATTCGACCGCTCCATCCTGGGAGATTGAAAGAAAAACCAAATTCGTTTAAAATAATGGTGGTACAACATTCATGTTACTAACTTGGTCAGGTGCGGAAGCAAGCAGCCATACGAACCTCTGTCTGTGTGTACCATTTTTTATATCCAAAATCAAAGGACATAGATGGATGAACGCTGAATTCATGAAAGAAGCCTACAAGGAAGCGAAGAAAGCTTTCAAAGAAGATGAAGTGCCGATCGGCTGTGTGATCGTCAAAGATGGCGAGATCGTTGCCAGAGCACACAACAAGAAAGTCAGAAAAGACTGTGCTGTCTTTCATGCGGAGATCGAGTGTCTGATCAAGGCTACGAAGAAGCTGAACAACTGGAATCTGAAAGGCTGTGACTTATATGTCACACTGGAGCCATGTATGATGTGCACAGGTGCGATCGTCAATTCCCGGATCGACCGGATCTTCTATGGCTGCAAGGATCCTAAAGGCGGAGCTCTGGTCTCCAATATCCGTTTCAAACGCATCAAAGGTCTCAACCACTATCCGGAGATCAAGGGCGGTATAATGAAGGAAGAATGTTCTCAGATCCTGAAGGATTTTTTCAGGAACAAACGATAATTATTTCCCAGGATATATTACAGGTATTCCCTGTTCAATATCAGAAATGAGGTAACGTTATGATAGCTGCAGTTTTGTCATTGCCGGTATCCATAGGCTTATTGATCTGGATCGGGAAGATGAAGAAGGATGATCCGTTTCCAAAAGGTACGTTCATCAGACTTCTGATCGCCGGCGCTTTATCCGGTATTATTTCAAGTATCATCACGATCGCCGGCACAATAATCACCCTGCTGATAGAGATCGGTCCTGACGGGATCAGCCAGCTGATGAGTGAAGAAGGAATCATGCAGTTTGCGCAGCAGCTCAGTCAAAGGCAGCCGGAGCTGACATTTACGAGAGCTTTGATCGCCTTTATCCGTATCTTCATCACAGTCGGTTTTGCGGAAGAGATCATCAAATTCCTTTGCGCGAAGTCTGTTATGAAGAAGAAAGGTGTCGCGCGTACCTGGATGGATGCCCTTCTCTGCTTCTGTGTTGTTGCGATCGGATTTCAGCTGATCGAAGATATCGGCTACTCCTCAGGCAATATCGCAACTGCGATCTTCAGAGCTCTGACGCCATTCCATTTCACGTTTGCCGCGATCATGGGCTATTACTATGGACTGGGAAAGACGAAGAAAAACAAGATCTGTAATTTTCTGGCGATCCTTGTTCCATCGGTCATCCACACGATCTTCGATTACTGCGGCATGATGTCAAGATATGCGGACGCTTTCGTGTTTGCGATGCTGACCATGAGCATCCTCTTATTTATCCTGACGATCGTGATGATCTTAAAGATCGCCAAATGGCATAAAGAAAAGACACTCGATATCGTCATTGAAGATTAATGAAAAACGGCATTGCCGTTTTTTCTTTCGGGCAAAACGATAAGATCAGCTGAATAAAACAATTCAAAAGTGATGCGTTATAATGATGGTATGGCATACCAGGTACTTTACAGAACATACAGACCGGCAAGATTTTCAGAAGTCGTCGGACAGGAATATATCGTTAAAACTTTAGTCAATGCGATCAGAAACAATAAGATCGCACATGCCTATCTTTTTGCCGGACCAAGAGGTACCGGTAAGACTTCGGTCGCAAAGCTTTTCGCAAAAGCGATCAACTGCCCGAATTTCAAAAACGAAGCCTGTGATAACTGTGAAAACTGTAAGGCATATCTTGAAGGAACACATCCGGACATCATCGAACTCGATGCCGCATCCAATAACGGTGTCGACGATATCCGTGAGATCATCGAACAGGTACCTTATGCCCCGCTTTTAGGAAAATACAAAGTTTACATCATCGATGAAGTGCACATGCTGACGACGCAGGCCTTCAATGCGTTATTAAAGACGCTTGAAGAACCGCCAGCTCATGTCATCTTTATCCTGGCGACGACCGATCCGCAGAAAGTCATCCCGACGGTACTTTCCAGATGTCAGCGATACAACTTCTCCAAGATCTCCCTTTATGAGATCAAAAAGAGAATGATGAATATCCTCGACAAAGAACAGATTCCATACGATGAAAAGGCAGCTGAAGAACTCTCCCGCATGGCGGAAGGCGGAATGCGTGATGCCCTCTCCTTGCTGGAACAGTGTCTCTCCTATAATCCGGATGGCTTGAAGCTTGAAGATGTCGAACACATCTTTGGTCTGACATCCGTCGCTGAGGAAGTTTCTCTTTATCTGAAGATACACGACCGGAAGATCTCGGAAGTCATCAGCAGGATGCGCGAGATCTATGCAGCCGGTGCCGATACGAAACGTCTGGCGGTCGATCTGCTCGACATTGTCAAGGATGTACTGATCTATTCTGATCAGGGCAAGGCAAACCTGCTGACCAGGATCACCGAAGCGGAAGCCCAGGACATCATCAACCACGTTTCGATCGAAACACTGTTCAAGGATGCCGGCGAACTGGAGCGATTAATTTCCAGGGAAAAACAAAGCCAGAATTTTCTGATCTATCTTGAACTCTGTCTGATCAAGATGTCCGAAAACGGTTCTCTGATCAAAGAAAAGAAAGAAACGCCAAGACCAGCCAAGGAAGAAAAGAATGAGCCGGTCAAAGAAGCAGAGCCGAAGCAAGAGATTAAAGAAGAAAAAGAAGAAACAAAAGAAGAGATCAGAGAAGAAGCCAAAGAGGAAGTGAAGAAAGAAGAACCGGTCGAAGAAGACCCGGGACTCAAGGTCATCGATACCGATATGAACTTCCTGCTGGCGATCCTTCTTGATGCAAACAAGGATCTTAAGATCTCTGACCAGATCATCTACAACAAGCTCGATCTTTACGCCTATGATACGGAGAAACGCAAGTTCTACCAGATGCTGATCGGAACGGAACTCTTCGCTTCCAACAAAGATGCGATGATCATTTCCGGAAACCGCGTCCAGGCGGACAACATCAACACCCGCTCAGCCAACGAAGACCTTTACCGTTTCATCAACAAGGAATTTGGTATCGACAAGATGGTCTATGCGATCGATCCGGACAAGAAGCGCAGACTCATTGAGATGTACAAGAATACACCAAGGGAAATGCGCAACCGGCCGGTCTATGTCGAAAAATACAACATTGAAGAAAAAAGAGAACTGACACCGGAAGAGAAACTGAAAGATCTCTTCGGCGATGTCGTGAAAGTTGAGGAATAATATGGATATCAATAAACTGATGCAGCAGGCCCAGGCCATGCAGAAACAGCTTGAAAAAGCAACCGAACAGATCAACGCGACCGAATTTGAAGGAACGGCGTCCAATGGTTTGGTCAAAGTCACAGTCAATGGTGAGAATAAAGTCCTGGCTGTTTCCATCGATCCGCAGATCCTGAATCCGGATGACAAGGAAATGATCGAAGATCTGATCATGATCGCTGTCAACGATGCAATCGGCAAAGCAGATGCATTGAAGAAAGACAGATTCGGATCGATGGCATCCTCAATGGGACTGCCGATCAAATAAGTATGTACCCGAAACACTTTGAAGAACTGATCGCCGCTTTTGAAAAACTGCCGGGCGTCGGAGGCAAGACCGCACAGCGCTATGCCTTTACGATGCTGGACAAGGAAAGCGAACAGATCGATGAAATGGTCGATGCCTTAAAAGGCATACGCAAGATCAGAAAATGCCGCACCTGCGGCTTTTTGAGCGATGAAGATGAGTGCGTCTTCTGCAAGGACGCATCCCGAAACAGGACTTCGATCATGGTCGTCGCCTATCCGCAGGATGTCGCCGCGATCGAAAAGACCGGTTCTTACAAAGGAATGTACCATGTCCTGGGCGGACTGATCTCCTCTTCCAAAGGGATCTATCCGGAAGACATCAATATTGAAAAACTGATGGACCGCATCGATCCTTCCGTCAAGGAAGTGATCATTGCCACCTCCCCTACAATGGATGGTGAGATGACGGCTCTGTATCTGGATAAACTCTTAAAAGACAAAGGTGTACTGGTCACCAGACTTGCCCATGGTCTTCCAATGGGTGCTTCTTTGGATTATGCAGATGACCTGACACTGATCAAGGCACTGGATAATCGAAGGAAGATCGAAGATGAGTAAGATCCTGACGGTATACGATGATGTAGATCCTTTGAATAATATCATCAGCGCACTGACACTTCATGCGGATGAGATCTTTTATGTGTACCATCATGACATCCCGGACCGCTATTTCGAAAACATCCGCAAAGTCATCGGCAAATACACAAGTGCACCGGTCCACTTCATTCAGCTCAACGATGATGAAAAGGAACTGAATGAGATCCTTGAACACAGCGAAGATCTGATCATTGATGTCGGCGGTGCCAAGTATCTCTCTCTGTTTTTGTTTGAACTGGCTTCCGCAAAAGAGAACCGGCTCGTCTATTACGATGATGACGAAAACTGTGTCAAGGATTACCGCAGTCACAGCGTGATCACAAAAGATGTGTTCAAACTCACGATCGAAGATGTTCTGAACCTGCGCGGCGGTACCATCAAAAGCTGCATGCACAAGCCGGCCACCGATCCGGAGACCAAGGAAGCGATCCTTGATCTTGTCGAAAAGAACTTCACCAGCTATAACAGCTTTACCCGCTTCATCACCAAGCTCAATTCGATACTGAATGATTCCAAGTACCTTGGCTACAATATGTACAAGCTTGATGAAAAAGACCGCATCAACATCGTTACCGACAACTGTTACAGGAATTCAAAAGACCTCTTTGAGATCGATGAGAAAGACCGTCTGCGTTTCAAAAACAAGAAACTCAGGGAGATGGTATCGGTATCCGGTTCCTTCCTGGAAAATTATCTTTACATCCGGCTGACCGAGTCGGGACTCTTCGACGATGTCATGATGTCGGTCGTGATCGATTTTGCGGACGAACGCTATTCGCATCCGGTACGCTGCGAGATCGACTGCATGATCATCAAAGACAACAGGCTCCTCTTTGTCTCCTGCAAGTCTACAAAGGCCGACACGGAAGCACTCAACGAGATCTATGTCCATAACCACCGCTTCGGCAATGTCCTGTCGGTACCGGTACTCTGTGTCCTTGATGAACTTGACCGCAAGTACCCGAGCACTTACGCAAAAGGCGAAGAGCTCGGCATCTACCTGGTCGACCGCTCCTCCTTCTTAGAAAACGATGTGAGTGAGATCTTTGCGTCGATCCTGGATGGAACATACATTTACGACGATGTCGACTGAGTTATAATGAAGATGTAATATGTCCGCGATAGCTTACGTAACTGACTCGAAAATGCTTGAGCTTCATCGCCTGAACAACCATAAAACGATGAACTTCTGGCGCCTTTCCAGCAACATCAGCTTTTCCGATTTCGGAAAGGATGATCTGGTTTTCTTTCTGTCCAAAGACAAGGAACACCGCAAGAAAAAGGAAAAAGGCATCGTCGGTTTCGGAAGGGTCGTCTCCATCTCTGCCGCATCGATCCGCTCGATGTGGGACAGATATGGCATCTATAACGGATACAGATCTCTGAGCGAATTCAAGGAAGCGATCTACAAAGTTTCCAAGGATAAAAGACTGCCCGGAAAGATCTCCGCATTTTATCTGAAAGATGTCACCTTCTTTCAGCCGGTCTACTTAAGTGAATGCGGGATGAAGATCTCCAACAACGTGGAATCCTACATCTATCTGAAAGATGAAGAAGTCGTCATGAAACTCTTCGATCTTGCGAAAGATTCCAGTGATCTCTGGAGCGATCTTTCCGACAACAGAAAAGCGATCGAAAGTGAAAAATTGCTCTACGCCTTATTTGCCGCGCATGAATCGATCGGCGACATCACGGACAGCGAAAAAGGATACCGTAAAGCGAAGAAGGAATTGAAAGCCTTCATGGAAAATGAAGACGGATTTGAATTTGTCAGAGCTTCGCAAAACGAACTCTACCGTCTGGGAAGACAGAGCGTCGATCTTGTCTTCTATCATGACAAAAACACCGATGAGCGTCTGATCATCGGTCAGGCACAGCTCTATAAATATTACCTGGGCAAGTATCTTGGAAAGGATGCGGCCATCCGTTTCCTGACCCAGGACAAAGATGAAACGATCGAATATCTGATGAACGCTCTGCTCTAGGGCGTTTTCTTATTCAAAACTATTGTTTTGTCAATGTGTTGGTCATACAATGATTGATACATGAAGAAACTCTATCTTCAAAAGGATATATTGAACGGAAAGATCGGGGAACAGATGATAATATTGCTGTTTCCTTTATTTTTGGGTTACCTGCTGCAGCAGCTTTACAGCTTTGTCGACAACATCGTCTTAGGAAGTCTCATCTCCAAACAGGCACTGGCAGCCGTCGGCGGATCGGCGACTTCCTTGATCAATATCCTGCTCAACTTTGTCGGCGGCATCACTTCAGCGATCACCGTCATCGTTGCCCAGAACTATGGCCGGGGCGATATGGAAAAGGTCAACCGCTCGGTCAGAACGGGTATCTTCGTATCGATCACCCTGGGTCTCATCCTTTCAATCTTTCTGATCTTCATCTCCCCTTTCTGGCTGAAGATGATGAATGAACCAGCTGATACCTATAAGCTTTCCTTGACCTATATGTATCTCTACTTCGGGTCATTGACCTTCTATTTTGTCTATCAGACCGGTATCTCGATCTTAAGGGCACTGGGTGATAACAGACGTCCATTGATGCTGATCGGCATCACTGCAGTCTCAAAGATCCTGCTCGATCTTCTGTTTGCCGGTGTCTTTAAAATGGGGGTCTTCGGGACTTCGCTTGCGACCTTCCTCTCTCATCTGATCTGTGCCGGCGTTGTCCTGTTCATTTTTGACCGGACTCACGATGTTTACCAGCGTCCGCTGAAAGATATGACACACGAAAGCGAAGACATTAAACAGATCTTTTCGATCGGTATCCCTTTCGCAATTCAGAGCATGATGTTTGCGATACCGAACGCCATGATACAGTTCAAGATCAACTCCTTTGGCACGGACGCCATCGCAGCCTACAGCGCTTTCAATGGTGTGGATGCTTTGTTCTGGTGTTTCTCCAATGCCTTAACGACAGCGACGATCACCCTGGCTTCCCAGAACTTCGGAAGAGGAAATATAGCCCGGGTAAGGAAAGTCGTCGGCAGTTCAATGATCGCCGAGCTGATCGGTTCCGCAAGCTTTGGTTTGATCTTTTACTTCTGCGGCCGAAGCATACTCACATTATTCTTGAAGGAAGAAGCACCGCTGCAGATCGCCGAACAGATGCTGAAGCTGGTGGCTGTATCCTATGTCATCTACTGTGCCATCGACCCGTTCAGTGCCGTCTTCAAATCCTGCGGCATGACAAAGGCACCGATGATCATAGCTGTCTTTACGATCTGTGTCTCAAGGATACTCTATCTGCTGTTTTTCCCGATCAACGATCCTTTACATGCGATCATTGCTTTCCCGATGTCCTGGATCCTTACATCGATCGCCCATCTTTGCTATTACATCATCCGCAAAGACGTCTTTCAGAAAGACCAAATTTAATTCCCTGGAAATACAATGAAGCTAAAAGAAAACTGCCCGCAGGCAGTTTTTGCTTT
>DESX01000050.1 GCA_002362065.1 Solobacterium sp. UBA3303 | reverse complement strand
TCATGTGTATCGATGTCCCTCACAGGCATGTGGTCTTCACGATCCCTGAAGAATACAGGGAAGTCTTCAGAAAAGACAGGGAAACATTAGACATGGATACCGTGTTCGTTCTCTTTTAGCAAGCAACAAAAAAGACGAGACACTTAGGTTTCGTCTTTGGTGTTTGTAACTGAATTTATAGCGCTTAATATAATTTAGCTCCTGCCGGGATGTGATCATCGACCTGAAGCAGATGCAGCTTTTCAGCACCCTCTTCATGATGCACCGCACTCAGCAACATGCCGCAGGAATCGATACCCATCATGGCTCTTGGCGGCAGATTGACGATGGCGATGCAAGTCTTGCCAACGAGCTCTTCCGGTTCGTAGTATTCATGGATACCGGACAGGATGGTCCTCGGCGTATCCGTTCCGTCGTTGAGCGTGAACTTAAGCAGCTTTTTTGACTTTGGCACTGCTTCGCAAGCCAATACCTTGACTGCACGGAAGTCGGATTTTGAGAAAGTCTCGAAATCGACCATATCTTCGAATAACGGTTCGATCTCTACCTTGGAGAAGTCAATGACTTCTTCCGTATTTTCGATCTTGCGGACCGTGTTCTTTTCACCTTCTCTTGGCTTCATCGTCGGGAACAATAAGACTTCTCGGATCGAATCCGTTCCTGCCAGCAGCATGACGAATCTGTCGATACCGATACCGATACCACCTGTTGGAGGCATGCCGTATTCCAGAGCCTCGACATAGTCTAAGTCCATATCGTTTGCTTCATCATCGCCGAGCTCCTTTGCCTTGAGCTGATTCTCGAAACGCTCATACTGATCGATCGGATCGTTGAGTTCCGTGAAGGCGTTGGCGTATTCGGTGCCGTTGATGTATAGCTCAAACCTTAATGTAAATCTAGGATCTTCCGGATCCTTCTTTGCCAGAGGCGAGATCTCCAGCGGATGGCCATAGACGAAGACTGGGCCGGTCATATCTTCTTCACAAAGCGTTTCAAACAGGTTGTTGATGATGTGACCTAAGTCATGTTCGTGCTTCTGCAGTTCGATGTGGTATTGCCTGCAGACTTCTTCCGCTTCTTCAAGAGAGATGTTACGGAAATCCTTGCCGGTCTTCTCGTTGACCGCATCGGTCATGTTGACTCTCTTGAACGGAGCCTTCAGGGAGATCGTATGATCACCGGTCTGTAGTTCCGTCGTACCAAGTACCTTTGTGGAAACTTCTTCAAAGAGGTTTTCGCAAAGCTTCATCATGCCTTCAAGATCGGAGTAGGCAACATAGGCTTCGACCGTTGTGAATTCCGGATTGTGCTTGAGGTCCATGCCTTCATTTCTAAAGAGCCTGCCGATCTCATAGACACCTTCCATGCCGCCGACGATCAGTCTCTTTAAGTAGAGCTCGGTTGCGATACGAAGGTAGAATTCCTTATTCAGTGCATTGTGGTGTGTGATGAACGGTCTTGCGCTTGCGCCGCCTAAGATCGGGTTGAGGACCGGTGTTTCAACTTCCACGAGACCCTGCGAATCAAAGTTCTGCTGGATGGCACGGATGATGCGCGGTCTCAAGAAGGCGATCCTTCTTGCCTCGTCGTTCATGATCAGATCGACGTATCTTCTTCTGTATCTTTCTTCGACATCCGTCAGACCATGGAACTTTTCCGGAAGTGGTCTTAAAGCCTTGGATAAGTGCGTATATTCCTTCACATAGACAGACAGTTCACCTTTTGGATTGTTGTCGTTTGGATTGGTTCTGTAGACAATGCCTTTGACACCGATGATGTCACCGATATCGTTTGCCTTGACGAGCTCATAGACTTCCTCGCCGACATCGGCCTTGTTGATGACGAGCTGTATCTGGCCATCCTTGTCGAGGATATGCATGAAGCACATCTTGCCCATCCTTCTCTTGGACATGATACGGCCGGCGATCGAGACTTCGATGTTCTTTGTTTCCAGCTCTTCCTTATTGAAGCTGTCGTAATCTTCTCTGATCGATTTTGAATTGGCAGTTCTTTCATACGCATGACCAAACGGGTCGATGCCCTTGGCACGCAGATCTTCCATCTTCTGCCGTCTGACTTTTTCCTGATCGTTGAATTCTCTTTCCATTTTTCTTTCCTTTCCGGGACTAAAATAAAACGTCCCTATCTCTAAGGACGTTGTTCACGCGGTACCACCTTAGTTCATGTCAAAGACATGCCCTTCATTATGCCTTAACGCGGCTGACGATTCGCTCCAAGTTTTTATTCGGCCAAGAGTATCTGTTTCGCTTCCACCATCCGAAACTCTCTGTGAGATCTTTCTTAACGTACTCGTCTTTTCATAGCGACAAGGATATTTTACACGAAAACCCTAATAAACAAAAGGTTTTTTGAACAAAACAAAACCCGTATGAGCTACAGGAGATACGTCATACGGGATGTTTATGATTTCCTAAACAAAATTACAGAAAGGAAACACATAGAGGGAGAGTCTAAGGGTCAAATTTCTTTGACAATCTTATTATACACAATAAAGTTAGCAATTGCTAACTAAATGATCTAAATCAATCCAAAATGTTCAAAAGCTTTATAGAAACCATCCTTTTCGGTGTCATCGGTCACATAATCCGCCATCGCCTTGATGTCATCGGAGCCCGAACCCATCGCAATGCCCACTTCGCAATACTCCATCATCGGGATATCGACCTTCGCATCGCCGATGCCAAAGGTGTCCTTGCGGTCAGCTCCGATATAGTTCAGTAAAGTCTCGATCGCTCTGGCTTTGTCGATGTCCTTTACACCAAGATCGCCAAACAAGGCGAGGTCCCCTTTGCCTCCCCAGGTACCGGCAACAAGATCCGGAAACTCTTTGACGGAGTCCAGATGGTCCTGGTAGGAATGAAGGATGAAGGAGACTTTGTTGAGATCATCACGATAGAGGTTTTCGTGTTCGACAAGGCCGTGTATGACATCCTTCACTTCGATGTTTTCCACATATTCTTTTGATGCACCTTTTCCCGTCATGTATTTCTGTATCGTTTTCTTTGCGTTTTTGACAAAGTTTTCCGATGCGAAGAGACCATTGTTGGATTCTTCGTAGAAGTCCAGCCCTCTTTCATTCAGCCAGTCGACGATGTGTCTGCATTGCTCATAAGTGATCCTTTGGTGCATCACGACTTTGCCTTCGCTTTCCACATAGGAACCGTTTCCGCCGATCATGCCGTCAAAGCCGATGTCCCAGATCTCTTTCTTGTTTTCTGCCTTGGAGCGTCCGGTCACCAGATAAACTTTGTGGCCATTGGCCCGAAGCTTCCTTACCGCTTCAACAGCGGAGACAGGCAGGTTGCCGTTGTAGTCGTAGAGTGTACCATCGACATCGGTGAAGATGATTTTCGGTCTGTTCTGATTCAGATAAGTGTTCAGGTCAAAGACTTCCCTGATGGAACTTGCAGGTATAAGCTTGTAAAAATGCGGATAGAGATGATCCTCGTCTTTTTCTTCGTAGACGATGTCTTCGTTCAGATCTGTTTCATCGATTGATAATACGACATAGTCTTCCTTTTCTTTAAAACGGGAAAGGATCTTGGAAAGACCTTTCTTTGTGGAACTGTGGATGAAGCCAAAGTCGTTCATCTCTTCCTTGCCGAAGAAGTCATTCTTCTTTTCTTCTTCCCAGGTCGTTTTCCTGCAGACATGGAAGATCATTCTTCATCCTCTTTCTTTCCTTCCAGGTATTCTTTTAAGGAAGGTGTCTTTGGAAACTTCTTTAAGAGCTTATTGATGTTGGACAGTTGTCTTGCCACCGGATTTAAGATACCGGAAAAGTAGATCACTGCCGCAAAGATCATGAATACCGCCGCGTAAGGAAGAAGGTCCCTGCGGTCCGCTGCCGTCATCGCCAGGAAGGTGACGATACCGGAGATCACGATGATCTCAGCCGGACGGTTGCCTCTTTGTTTTTCTTCCTTCGGAAGATCACGGTAATCTTCTCTCAATAAAAGAAGATACATCTGGTTATTGTCGATCTTGTTTTCCTTTTTGAAACGCTCGATCTTTGTTCTGGTCTGTCCGTTTGCGTTTTTATAGGTATTTGTATCTTTGTAGTTTCCTGTAAGTTCTTTGTTTGCCATATGACACCTTTTCTTTCTTTACACTATTTTATTACAGGGGAGGCTGAGCTCCCCTGTTTCGTTTACGTTAAAGTTCTTCGCCGTTGGAGGCAATGACTTTCTTATACCAGTCGAAGGAATCTTTCTTCGAACGCTTTCCGCTTCCCTTTCCATAGTTGTCGAGATCGACATAGATGTAGCCGTAACGCTTGGACATCTCGGCGGAAGAAGAGGATACGATATCGATCGGTCCCCAGGAGAGGTAAGAGAAGACTTCTGCGCCATCCTCGATCGCATACTTCACCTGTTCGATGTGCTTTCTCAAGTAATCGATGCGGTAGTCATCGTGGATGCTTCCGTCTTCCTCGACCTTGTCGTATGCGCCAAAGCCGTTCTCGGCGATCATGAGCGGGATCTCATATCGATCCCAGAGCTGGGAGAGACAATTATAAAGTCCCAGCGGATCGGCACGCCACTCCCAAGGTGTCGGCTCGAGGTATGGGTTCTGCTGGCCGGCAAACGGTGTCATGTCGTCTTTTGTATGATCGACGGTCTTCGTTGCGTAGTAGGAGATCGCGAGGTAATTCATCGTGTTTTCTTTCAGAAGCTGCTCATCTTCTTTTGAGATATTGAGATGGATGCCTTTTTCTTCAAAGTACCTTAAGGCATAGACCGGGTACTCGCCTCTTAACTGCACATCCGGGAAGAAGAATTCCTGCATGCGGTTCTTCTTTAAAGTCATGACGATGTCTTTCGGATGGCAGGTCGCCGGATACATGATGCCATCGGCGATCATCGTACCGAGCTTTGCCTCCGGGTCGATCTTTGAGCCTTCTTTCTTGACCAGAGCACAGGCGACAAACTGGTTGTGGACAGCCTGGTACATCGTCTCTTCCATCTGCTCAGGCGGGACCTGATCATCGTAGATGCCAAGGCAGCCAAACATGACGGTCGGAAGCAGGTTGACCTGGTTGCAGACGATCCAGTACTTGACTCTTCCTTTGAAGTGTTCGATCAGGAATAAGGCATATTTCACAAAATAGTCAACGACTCTGCGGTCCGCAAAGCCGCCATATTCTGTGACCAGATATAAAGGGATATCGTAGTGGCACATCGTGATGACCGGCTCCATGCCGTCCTTGATGATCTCATCGATCATGTCGTCATAGAATTTCAAACCGGCTTCATTTGGTGTATCTTCGATTCCTTTCGGGAAGATCCTTGACCAGGAGATCGAAGTGCGGAAGGCCTTGAAGCCCATCTCCTTCATTAAAGCCAGGTCTTCTTTATAAGTGTGATAGAAGTCGATGCCATAGCGTTTCGGATAGTAGCCTTCCTTGTCTGCCAGGGCTTTTTTGATGCCCTCCAAAGTATCGCCGCCTTCTTTTTCGATGTTGGAAATATCCTGTTTGTCGTTGTATTTATGAATGTCGGAAGTCGAAGGTCCTCTGCCGTCTGTGTCCCAGGCACCTTCGATCTGGCAGGCCGCAACTGCGCCGCCCCATAAGAAGTTTTCAGGAAAACCGTTTGGGATCTTTTTCATAGTGTCCTTTCTAAAACAGAAGCCCGAACGGATCGGGCTGCTGTTTCTCTTGTGATCTTAAACTGAATTATTCACCGAGATCTTCGCCGTTGGAAGCGCAGACCTTCTGATACCAGTAGTAGGAATCTTTCAGGGATCTCTTGCCGGTACCATTGCCGTAGTTGTCATAGTCGACATAGATGAAGCCGTATCTCTTTTCGATCTCACTGGATGAGCAGGAGATGATATCGATCGGACCCCATGGATAATAGCCTCTCAAGTCGACGCCATCCTTGACCGCTTCTTCAAAGGCCTTGATGTGGTCTCTCAGGTAAGCGATACGGTATTCATCGTGGATGGAACCGTCAGCTTCAACTTTATCGTAAGCACCTAAGCCGTTTTCTGTGATGTAGAGCGGTTTCTGGTATCTGTCCCAGTACTCATTGAGGCAGATCCTCAGGCCGATCGGGTCGATCGACCAGCCCCAGTCAGAAGCCGGGATATCCGGATTTGGTACCTGGCCTAAGGCTGTATGAAGGAATGGCTCCTCGCCGGAAAGTCTTGTGTAGTAGTAAGACAGCGATACGAAATCGACGGTGCCTTCCTTTAAGGCTTCTTCATCACCCGGATAGAATTCGATGTGCAGATCGTGATCATCGAAGTATCTTAATGCATAGCCCGGGTAATATCCTCTGACCATGATGTCACCGTAGAGGTATTCCATCTGGTTGTGTCTCATGTTCCAGAAGACATCTTCCGGACGATGGGAGATCGGATAGGTCAGGTTCGAGCAGAACATCATGCCGATCTGGTTTTCCGGATCGATCTCATGACCGATCTTGGTTGCCTTTGCGCAGGCGACCATCTCGTTATGAACGCCCTGGTATTTTGCCTCCAAGAGGTTGTCGACTTTGTCGGCTGCGATGCCTAAGTGGTTGAAGGATTCGTGAACGATCAGGTTGATCTGATTGACGACGATCCAGTACTTGACTTTGCCTTTGAATCTCTTGAAGCAGACTTCACAATACTTCACGAAGAAGTCAACGAGCTCTCTGGAATACCAGCCCTTGTATTTAAGGGTCAGATTCAACGGCATTTCATAGTGGGATAAGGTGATCATCGGCTCCAAGCCGTTGGCGATCATGCAGTCAAAGAGACGGTCATAATAAGCCAGACCTTCTTCGTTTGGTTCTTCGTCGTCGCCATTCGGGAAGATACGTGCCCAGTTGATCGAAGTACGAAGGCTGTTCATGCCGGATCCGGCAAGCAGCTTGATGTCTTCTTCATAGGTGTGATAGAAATCGATGCCTCTTCTTTTCGGATAAAGCAGATCATCTTCCTTCATCGCTTTTTCGATATACGCCGTGTCGATCTCCATGTTGTAGCGATCTTTCGGATCGATATCGTACTGTGCACGGTTGATGTCAGCCAGACACCAGCCCTTTCCGCCTTCTTTCCAGGCACCTTCCATCTGGTTGGCTGCTAAAGCGCCGCCCCAGAGGAAGTCCTTAGGAAGACCGTTTACCTTTGACATTTTTGCCATATTACTCTCCCCTCAATACGAATCTCTTATCAAGAGCCTGTGCGTATTTCAGGAAGTTCTTTGTCATATTGATCTCGACCTGAATGGTCATAAGGGTATCCTGTGCATGTGCGAACAAAACGGAGTATTCCATCTTTTCATCGCCGCCTCTGATGTCGCCCTGTATCATTTCAGTCTGTGTGACATGCGCTGCTGTCTGAACTTTTTCAGCATCCTTGATGAGTGCCTTGGCAGCTTCGTAGTCGCCTTCAACGATCTTGTCGAAAGCCTGTGCTGCGAAGTTTCTCGCATCACCGGAGTTCATGATGATCTCCATAGCCTTGCCGACGATATATTCAGTCTTTTCTTCAGGTGTCATTGTTTTTTCACTCATTTTTTTAATCCTTCTTTCTTAAATAATAAGCGCTGCCGCTGACTGAGGCCTGCGACAGCGCTTCAAACACTAGAATTGCAAATTATTTAGCTGCAGCTTCTTCAGCGAGTTTTTCCTTCTCGTACGCCTTTAAGAACGGATACCAGATCAGACCTGATACGACGAACTGAGCGATCGCGAAGAGGACACCCATGATCGAACCCTGCGTGGAGATCCATGTAGAGATCGGATATGGGCAGTACCATAATTCAAACTGGATCCTTGGGATCGGAGCTAATGGGATGATCTTGGTGAAGACCCACAGCATGATCGGAAGGACGATACCCTGTAACCACATCGGTACCATGAGCAGCGGATTCCATGCAACTGCACCGAAGATGACCGGTTCGTTGATGTTGAAGATACCCGGAACCAGGCAGGCTCTTCCTAATGCCTTGAGCTCAGAGGACTTGGATAAGCACATCAGGATGACTAAGGATAAAGTCGCACCGATACCGCCGATCCACAGATAGCAGGTGTAAAGAGTTGTTTCAGTAAACAGGGACAAATTAGCGGTTGTAGCTGTACCGGCAGCAACCAGTGCTAAGTTGTTGGCGATGTTTTGAACTTTAACAGGTTCTGACATTGGTGTTAAGACCCATGTAGAGATACCCATAGAGTAGATGAAGCAGTATAAGAAGCAGATGATGACTAAGCCCGGGAAGGAGTTAGCGATCGTTCCTAACGGAGTGAACAGAGCCTGGATACCACCGGCAATGTCAAGACCAACGATGTCGACTAAGACCCAGCCGCAGACAACGATCAGAGCGATCGGAAGCAGAGCATCGAACCACTGTCTGACGAAGTCAGGAATGACAGAATCTTCTTTGAAGAATGAGAACTTTGCGAAAGCACCGAAGACCAGACCGGAGATGATACCTGCAAACATTGCGACGAACATACCGTTAGCGCCGTATAATGCATGGCCCTGACCAGCTTCTTCAAGAGTTTCCGGATTGACGAAGATCATGAACAGGATCAGACCGGTGATACCAGCCAGTAATCTCTGTTTTCTGAATCTCTTCTTTTCACAGTAGTTGAACGGAATTAAGAACGCAACCATCAGAGAGATCTTGGACATCGTCCAGCCAAATGGTGTCCAGAAGCCGCCATAGACGATTGCCAAGCAGCAGAAGATCGAACCGACAAGGATGAACGGTAAGATCTGCATCAGAGAGTCTTTGATTACAACGATCCACGTGTAGTTCGTGACTTTCTGCAGAGCTGGCGCGAATTTATTCTCGAGCCAATCCATAAATTTTTTCATGTAAGAATTTTCCCCTTTCCTTTTTACATGTTTTCTTTATTGAAGAGATATTATTCTCCGAATAAAGCAAGTACCTGATCAAGGGCCTTGTCACCATTGAGGTGTGCGTAAGCATCCTTTTCAATGACAGCGACCTTGACATCATAACCTTCGCATCTTTCTTCCATTTCCTGTTTCAGATGTGCGAGGTGAGGTCCGATCATGAGGCAGTCGATCTCTTCGACATAGTCCTCAACTGTTGATTCACTTCTTGCATTGACAGTGATTTCAACACCTCTTGCCGCAGCAGCCTTTCTCATGTTGGCTGCCATGAAGCCGGAAGATGCACCGGAACCGCAGACTAATAATACGTTGTGTTTTGCCATTATTCTATACTCCTTTATTTTTTATGAATGAGCCCTCAGGGCTTCAGTTCCTTAAGTAAGTGTTCGATGGCCTTTTCACCATCGAGTTTTGCATAATATTCTTTCTGCATCAGGATGACCTTGCATTCATCGCTGTACTGCTTTTTCAGGTTCTCATAGTCTCCGGCAAGATGCGGACCGACCATGATCGCATCGACATCCCCGATATAGTTCGAGATCTCACCTTCGCTTCTCGCTGTCAGATTGATATCCAGGCCCTTTTCTCTCACTGCATAGCGCATCTTGGCAGCCATGAAGCTCGAGGAAGCACCGGATCCGCAGACCAGAAGAACATTCAGCTTTCTTTTCACGTCTACATTATAGATGTGTCAACATTTTAAATCGACCAAAGTTTTGCCCCGTTACGGTGCAAACCGCTGTATGAAAAAACCCCGGAATCTCCGGGGCCTGAACTTTAATGTATCTATCCTTGGACAGCTTTTTTGTAGAGCTCGTCGAGCTCTTTGATTATGGTGTCCTGGGCGTAGTGATTGCGGGCATAGGATGCGATATCCCTGCACCAGTCTTCCCTTTCCTTTCCTTCTTTGCGGGTCAGGACCTCGAGGATCTTGTCGGCAAGGCCTTTGGCGTCTTCAACTTCGACAAGGCCGCCAACTTCCTCGTTGACGAAGTCCGGCAGTCCGCCCTGGTTGGTCGCAATGACCGGCGCACCGCAGGCCATTGCCTCGATGGCGACTAAACCGAACGGTTCTCTTCTCGATGGTACGAGATTGACATCGGCGATGTTGTAGACGCTTCTTAAGACCTGCTGCTCGACATTGCCGAAGAAATGTACGGTCTTTAAATCAAGGCGCTTTGCCTGTTCGTGCAGGTTGTCCCATTCTTCGCCATTGCCCACGATCAGGGTGATCGTCTTTGGCTCTTTTTCTTCGTATATCTTCGCTGCATCAAGGAGCACGTCGACGCCTTTGAAGCCGGTCAGCTTGCCGGCAAAGCTCACGATCTTTCTTCCTTCGTATTCATCTTTTCTTACGCCATGGGCTTCCATGAGCTTATCGATATCCGTTTCTTCCGGATAGAAGATCGAAGGATCGTAGCCGTTTCGCATCATGACGATCTTATCCTTATCTTCCGGGAAGCGTTCCTCGATCAGAGCACAGTTGTCTTTGGAGATCGAGATGACCGCAAAGCAGTTGTCCATCGCCTTTTTGGCAAAGTGTTTCATTTCCGGCCACTTGTCAAAGCCCATCAGGTCCGTGCCGTGTGCAGTCAAGACAAGAGGAATACCCTTGCCTGCCGCCAGGGAAGGAAGGATCCAGACGTGCTGGCCATGGATGATGTCCGGTTTGAAGTCAGCGATCTCTTCATCGATCGCCCGCTCAAAAGCATCGCAATACATCTTCAATTGCGCTTCATTCAGATTGGCGAAGTTGTTGATGGAACGCGGATGTGTCGTGAAACACGGGAAATTGAATGGAAGCGCATTGTCCATCGAATCACCCATCGTGTCGTTTTCTTCGGTATCTTTGACGATATCGCCCGGCGTGAAGAAGACCGGATGAAGTCTGATCCCATCCACTCTGGCGTAATCGTTTGTGTTCTCCGGCAGGATGATGCAGACCTCATGGCCTAAGTGTGAGAGATGTACGGCCAGGTTGCGTGTATAGGTTCCGCTGCCTGATCCGGCCAAAGGAAAATGGTTGATCATCAGAACTTTCATGATTGGTTTCTCCTTATATCTGATTTCATTATAATTTCTTTGGCTTTCTTTTTAAAAGTATCCTGTTCAGATCATGAAAAAGACATGAATCAGGCGTG
>DESX01000083.1 GCA_002362065.1 Solobacterium sp. UBA3303 | reverse complement strand
AGGGTATAAAAAAACCGCTTACTAGCGGGATATCTATTTACAAGCTGATGGAGCAGGTGATGGGAATCGAACCCACGTAGTCAGCTTGGAAGGCTGAAGTTCTACCATTGAACTACACCTGCGTCAGTGGTGACTCGACCGGGAATCGAACCCGGGACCCTCTGATTAAAAGTCAGATGCTCTACCGCCTGAGCTACCGAGTCATGATCTTGGCTGGGATGGCTGGGATCGAACCAGCGAAATGACAGAGTCAAAGTCTGTTGCCTTACCACTTGGCTACATCCCAAAGTGGTGGAGAGGGGCAGATTCGAACTGTCGAACTCGTAGAGAGCTGATTTACAGTCAGCCGCGTTTAGCCACTTCGCTACCTCTCCACAGGCTATAACTGCGTTCGCCCAACTTGTGAACGCTTAAAAATAATAACATAAAAATGAGCTTTGTGCAATATCATTGGATAAAAAAATGAGCTTTACGCTCATTGTATTTTCTGAAGATCCAGATACAAGCCGTCCCTGGACTTACTGGCGACCTTGTTGGCCTTTTTGAAACGCTTGACGCAGTCGTGCGGTTCAAAGTTATTTGTCATACTGGTCATCAGATAGGACAGAGTCTGCAGGCATGTCAGCTTGTACAAAGGTGATGTGTGCTGGCAAGTCTGTTCAGGGACCGAAAAGCGATGATCTTCTCGGATCCGCTCATCATTGGTGATGACAAAGACGCGCTTGCTGATATCTTCCAAAGCCAGCGCAATGTCGATGATTCTTGATGAAGACGGCGCATCGCTGTTGTCGATCAGAATGAACAGATCATCCGGCTTGCACGGATAGACCGGGCCATGCAGGAATTCTTCCGCTTCATAGGCAAAGGCATCGATACAGGAAGTTTCGGCGATCTTGAGTGCACCTTCACTGGCAACGCCAAGTCCCGGACCGGAAGACAAGAGGATGACTCTGGATGGCTTGTAGAAGAGATCCTTTTGTTTTTCAAAGATCTTCATCGTTTCTTCCAGCATCAAAGGCTGTATCTGCTGTGTCTTTTTCAATTGTCCTTTGGCGTGTATATACTTGTTTTCGTTAACGCTGCCTAAGGCTCTTCCCAGTTCCAGGGTGAAGCACATCAGGAAAGCTGCCAGAGAAGTGACGCCTTTGGTGACGAAACCGACTTTCTCTTCGCCAACTCTCCAGTTAACTGTCAGATCGGCAATATCTTTTGCGTCGCAATCATCTCTTCCCACCAGACATGCACACTTGCGGCCTTTTTCTTTGAGGGCCTTCAGGGCATCGAGCGTATTGGTGGAACAGCCGGATTGGGAAACACCTAAAAACAGATGATCCTTGATGAAAGGCAGTTCGTGATTGACGAAGGTGAATGGCGTATAAAGAAAGACATCAATATTTAAGATGTGCTTTATGAAAGGCACGATGGTCAGACAGCCGTTATAGGATGAACCGGAGGCGATCAGAGTGATGCCTGAAAACTGATTCGTGACATAAAGATCGACGAGGTCTTTGCTGTACTCATGGGAATGATCAATGATGTCATTGACGACAAGCGGTGTTTCTTTGATGTAATCCAGCATTGTTTTTTCCATTTTGTTTTTCTCCTTAAAAAAATGAGATCAAAAAATGATCTCATAAGCCTATTGTTCGATCTCGTGGATCATGGCGATACGCTTTTTGTGCCTTTCGCCATTGGAGAACGGTGTGCTTAAAAAAGTATCGGCAATGTCATTGGCCAGTTCGGTCGAAATGATCCTTGCACCAAAGCAGATGATGTTGGCATCGTTGTGCTCTCTTGTAAGTCTTGCGGATGTGGCTTCCGAACAGCAGCAGGCTCTGATACCCTTGTGTTTGTTGCAGGCGATCGAGATGCCTACGCCCGTACCGCATATCGCGATGCCAAGATCGACTTCCTTGTTCTGTATGCCTTTGGCAAGTGCGGTTGCCGCAAGGGGATAATCGTAAGACTCAGTGGAATCCGTTCCGTAATTGATCACTTCATAACCTTCTTCCTGAAGGTGTTTCATGACGCTGTTCTTGAGTTCGACTGCGGAATGATCATTGGATATTCCGACTTTGATATTTCTTTTTTCCATCGTCTGATCTCCATTCATATATGATGTTTCATCATTATTATAGTAACATTTAAAGGCTGAGGCAGACTGCGTTTTGATGATGCTGAGTACAAAATCAAAGGTACTTTTTCCTGCTTTCAAAGAAGGCGGGATTTGATGCTATAATGATGTGTATGGGTTTTGAGGTCGAAACATTGAAATTTGAAGGTCCGCTGGACCTGATGCTGCATCTGATCCACGAACAGCAGCTGGACATTTTTGATCTGGACATGGCTGTTTTGACCGATCAGTACATCGAGTATCTGCATGCGATGGAAGAACTGCATCTTGAGGTAGAGAGTGAATATCTGGTCGAACTGGCCACTTTGATCGAATACAAGTCGAAAAAACTGCTGCCGAAAAAGGAAAACGAGTCTGAAGAAGACCTCGAAGATCCAAAGGACAAGCTGGTCAGAAGACTTCTGGAGTATCAGAAATACAAGGAAGTATCGAAGACCTTATACGATTCCTATGTGGAGAGACAGGATCAGCTGTCCAAACCGGTCTCCTTTGAGGAAGTAGTCCGTTTGAGCAGTGACAGCGAACAGAAGATCGAAGGCGATCCTTATGACCTTCTGAAAGCCATGAACAAAGTTCTCAGAAGACTGCAGCTTTCAAGACCTCTGGATATCAAATTCACCCAGAAGGAACTTTCCCCGGAAGACAGGATCTTAGAGATCAAGGCAAGGCTCAGACAGCTTCCGGAGACATTCAGCTTTGAAACGCTGATCGAGGATTGCGACAACATACACGAATACGTGATCACCTTTATTGCCATACTGGATATGGCAAAGGACCATTATCTGACCTTCAGTGTCGATGAAAACGAAAATATCTGGTTCAGCAGAGGTAGCAATAATGATTGATGAAAACAAGAATGAAATGATTTCTGAAGAAGAAGTCGATGAAGAAATAAACGAAGAAGAAGTTTCACAAGAAGTTTCAAAAGAAACGGAAAACGATCTGAACGATCTGACAGAAGAAACTCAACAGGATCCTACAGAATCAGAAGAAGAAGCTTCAATGGAAGAAGCGGAAGAAGAAACTGTTTCGCAAGAAGAATCTCAGGAAGAAACTGCTTCGCAAGAAGAAAGCGAAGAAGAAACAAAAGAGAGTGAAGAAACACTCGAGGAAGAGGATATCTTTTCTCATGCCGAAAATGTGAAACAGCCGGACAATCCGGAAGCGATCGTCGAAGGACTTCTTTACATCGTCGGTGAAGACGGCGTCAAGCTTGAACAGCTGGCCCTTTCGATCGACAAGTCTCTTGA
Organism: Solobacterium sp. UBA3303; assembly: GCA_002362065.1. Taxonomy (GTDB): domain Bacteria; phylum Bacillota_I; class Bacilli_A; order Erysipelotrichales; family Erysipelotrichaceae; genus Colivicinus. The sequence goes on along the minus strand of DESX01000083.1, from coordinate 22,202 downwards.
AGATACCAAGATCATTCTGGAAAACATACAGCAGAAATATGCCAGTGAACTCTTTGGCATCGAACTGGTATGTTACGGATCTGTCTATAAGTTCATTTCCAAGAAGGCGGTCTATCCTTATGCACAGGAACTGTTTGGTGCATCCAAACAGAACACATTGTCGCAAGCCGCTCTTGAGACCCTGGCGATCATTGCCTACAAGCAGCCGATCACCCGTGTTGAGATCGAAGAACTCAGAGGCGTCAGCGCTGATGTGATGCTGAGGAAACTGCAGGCCAGGAACCTGATCAAGGAAGCCGGACGCTCCGAAGCCGTCGGAAGACCGATCCTTTATGAAGTCACCGATGAGTTCATGGATTCCTTCAAGCTTTACACCTTAAAGGAACTGCCTGATCTGCCGGAATATAACAAAGAGAGCGATTCGGACAATCTGTTTGAATAAGAAAAGAACTGATTACAGTTCTTTTTTGATGTCTGAGATCTCTTCTTCAGAGAAGATTTTTAGCCCCTGCTTTAAACAAAGCTTTGTGAAGATGCCGTTTCCTTGCATCAGCTTGCCGCTGAAGGAACCATCGTAGATCTTGCCTTTGCCACAGGACGGAGATTTCTGTTTCAGGATCAGCAGGTCACAGTCTTTGACTTTCTCAAGGCAGGCAAGGCAGCCTTGTTCAAGTTTTTCCGTCACATCCTGTCCCTTGCAGGTGAATACCTTGTTTTTACTGATCTCCAGAGGATCATGCGGTATTTCAAAACCGGCTGAAAGCTCCGGACAGATCAGGATGATCTCATGTCCTTCAAGAAGCTTCAGGATCGCTTCGTTTTTCTTGTTAGAGCCGTCATATCGCACATTTTTGCCGTATAAACAGGCAGATAAGCCAATTTTCATGTTTTCATTGTACCGTATGTTATGATATTTAGGTGGAGGTAAGAATATATGTCTGAATGTACACATGACTGCAGCAGCTGCGGCCAGGATTGCGCTTCAAGAGCACCTGAGCCAGTCGTACCTACTGCTGATACAAAAATAAAAAAGATCATTGGTGTCCTTTCCGGCAAAGGCGGCGTTGGCAAGTCCATGGTCTCATCTTTGCTGGCGGTCGAACTGGCTCAGCAGGGCTATAAGGTCGGCATCATGGATGCCGACATCACCGGTCCGAGCATCCCGAAGATGTTTGGTCTGCATCAACAGCTCTATGGCGATGAAGAGGGTATCTTCCCGGCTGTCTCAACACTTGGCATCAAGGTCGTTTCGATCAACATGATGCTGGAAAACGAAGATGATGCCGTTTTATGGAGAGGCCCGATCCTCGGCGGTCTGATCAAACAGTTCTATACGGAAGTTCACTGGGGCGAACTCGATTATCTTCTGATCGATATGCCTCCTGGAACATCGGATATTGCGATCTCCGTCATACAGCAGATCCCGGTCGACAAGTTCGTCATGGTCACGACACCATCCAAGCTTGTCTCAATGGTCGTCGGCAAAGCCATCAATATGGCAAAGCAGGTCAACAAACCGATCGTTGGTCTGGTTGAGAACATGGCCTATGTCAAATGTGATGAATGCGGTCATGAGATCATGATCTACAGCAACGACGAAACAGCTGCCACAGCCGAAAAGTATGGCCTTGAAGTGCTTGCGAAACTGCCGATCGATCCGGAACTGGCCAATGATGCTGATGAAGGAAACATCGAAGCATTCAATGGCGATCTGATGAAGAAACTCGCTGAAGCATTGTAAGATCTTTGAACCATCTGTCTTGTGCAGGTGGTTTTAATTATGTTTGATTATCAGGACAAAAAGAAAACGCTGCAGGATCGCAGCGTTATGAACAATGGCAGGGGAGGTAGGGGTTGAACCCACACCAACGGTTTTGGAGACCGGTATACTACCGCTATACTACTCCCCTAGTTGCTTATTTATTTTATCTTAAAGCGTTTGATTTCGCAAGGTATATAATTGTGATATGAATCGCTTTTTGCTGAGCAGGATCAAGCCCGAATATTATCCTTCGATCGCCGATTATAAAAAAGAGATGCAGGATAATCATGAGGAAATGCATGGCTGCTGCCGCCTGGAAGATTATGACGATATGGAAAAATGGCATCTCAATGCCTTGCTGTTTGAGAAAGAAGAAACATTGCCGCCCGGCTATTCCCAGGCTTATGAATACCTCTTTCTTGAGGATGATGAAGTCATCGGCATGATCGATATAAGACCAAAGGCTCTTCAGCATGTATACTTAAAGGTGTACGGCGGCCACATCGGCTATTCCATCCGTCCTTCCAGACGAAACAAGGGCATTGGAACAAGGATGCTGAAGGAAGCGCTGTTATTATGCAAAAGTGAGTTTCAGCTTGATAAAGTGCTGATTACCTGCGAAGAAGACAACGAAGCTTCCAGAAAGGTGATCATGAATAATGGCGGTGTTTATGAAGACAAAGTCTTTTATCCGCCGGATCAGAAAATGATAGAAAGGTATTGGATCAGTTTATGAAGATTGGTGAATTCTCGGATTCCTTCTTGCCCATCATCGATGGCGTAGGAAGAGTTGTTTATAACTACTGCGATACGATCGCAAGAAAGGGACATGAATGTACGGCGGTCGTACCGATGGATGATTTCGGCTATCGCGGAAAGTATCCTTTCGAGATCCTGGATTACTATTCCCGTTCCGTTCCGCTGATGTCCAAATACGATGCAGGTCTTCCGATGGTCGATATGCATTACAATGTCAGACTCAAGGCAAAGGACTTTGACATCGTTCATGTCCATACGCCTTTCATCGCCGGCATGGAGGGAGTACGCTATGCAAAGGACCATAATATCCCGCTTGTCGGTACCTTCCATTCCAAATACTACGATGATTTCCTGCAGCTGACCGGTTCAAGACACCTGGCAGGCTTTGGCACGGACATCATCGTCAAGTTCTATGAACGCTGTGATGAAGTCTGGGCGGTCTCGGAAAGCTCGGCAAAGACGCTGAATGAATATGGCTACAAGGGCAAAGTTGAAGTCATGCCGAATGGCATGATTATCAAGGAACTCAATCTGGAATGGATGGATCTGGCAAAGAAACAATTCAATATCGATGATGATCCTTGTCTGCTCTTTGTCGGACAGATGAACTGGAAAAAGAACATCTTAAAGATCCTTGAAGCCTGCGGCAAACTGAAAAAAGAAGGCGTGAAGTTCAATCTGATCATGGCCGGCAAGGGTCCGCATGAAGAAGAGATCAAGGCAAAGATCAGGGAACTCGGTTTTGAAGAAGACGCCTACATCGTCGGACACATCTTAAGGGAAGATCTTCTGACGGGCTTGTACATGCTGGCGGATCTGTTTGTCTTCCCGTCCATCTATGACAACGGACCGATGGTCGTCAGGGAAGCGGCAAATGCCGGCACACCTTCGATCGTCGTCAGAGGTTCAAGTGCTGCAGAAGGCATCGATGACATGATCAACGGCTTCTATTGTGAGGATGATGCCGACAGCATCTGCGAAGTCATCAAGAAGGCTTTCGCTGATCCGGAAAAGACGGCTTCGATCGGCATCGAGGCAAAAGAAACGATCCCGGTATCCTGGGATGATCTGATCGACAATGTACTGGATCGTTACCAGTATCTGATCGATAAAAGAAGAGGGCTCCTTTAGGAGCTTTTTTCATGTGCTATAATTTGGTTAACAGGTACCAAATATATAATAGGAGGAAATATAAATGGCTACACCACATAATTCAGCTTCCAATGGTCAGATCGCGAAGACGGTTTTGATGCCGGGCGATCCGCTACGTGCAAAATTCATCGCGGAGACTTTCCTTGAGGATCCGGTCCAGTTCAACTCTGTAAGAAACATGCTGGGTTATACCGGCACATACAAAGGCAAGAGAGTTTCTGTCATGGGCTCCGGTATGGGTATTCCATCCATCAGCTTGTATGCACATGAACTTTATGCTTTCTATGGCGTTGAAAGCATCATCCGTATCGGTTCGACCGGCACATACAAAGAAGATATCAATGTCTTTGATACGATCATCGCATCCGCATCATACTCCGATTCATCTTTCGCTAAATGCATGTGCGGTGATGAAAACTGCTTCCAGTATCCGGATGAGAAGCTCAATGAAGAGCTCAGAGCTGCTGCTGAAAAGCTTGGCATCAAGGTGATCGAAGGACGCATCTGGTCTTCCGATGTCTTCTACTATGATGAAAAGATGCTGCCAGGCGCTTTGCAGACAGCGAAAGACAACGATCTGATCGCTGCTGAAATGGAATCCTTTGGTCTGTTTGCGACAGCCAGGAACTTAGGCAAGAGAGCAGCCTGCATCCTGACGGTTTCGGATAACATCATCACTCATGTCGAAACGACAGCCGAAGAAAGGCAATCCAAGCTCGTCGACATGATCAAGATCGCCCTTGAGGCAGTTGAAGAGGAATGAGCCGCGTACTTAATTTCGGTTCCCTGAATTATGACCATGTCTATGAGATGGATCATTTCACGGAACCCAAGGAGACACAATCCTCTCTTTCCTATATCCGCAATTTCGGCGGCAAGGGACTCAACCAGTCGATCGCTCTGGCGAAAGCGGGCGTTGAAGTCTATCATGCCGGCAAGGTCGGAAGCGACGGACAGGATTTCATCGATTATCTCAATAAATACAAGGTCGATACGACCTATCTGAAAAAAGATGACAATGAGGCGACCGGCCATGCGATCATCGAGATCTGCAAGGGCCAGAACCGCATCATCTTACATGGCGGCGCAAACCGAAGCATTGACGAGAAACAGATCGATGAGGTCCTGAAACATTTTTCCAAAGACGATGTTTTGCTTCTTCAAAATGAGATCTCTTCAATGAGCTATCTCATCGATAAAGCTCATGAAAAAGGGATGACCATCGCCTTCAACACGGCACCGATGGACAAGTCTGTTTTCAGCTATCCTTTGGAAAAGGTCGATATCTTCATCGTCAACGAGATCGAAGGGGCTGGCCTGGCACAGGCCAAAGGCGATGACATCGATGAGGTCATCGAAGGCCTTCGAACTAAGTTCCCGGACAAGAAGATCATTCTGACGGTCGGTGAAAAGGGATCCTATTTCATTGAAAAAGAACAGATCATCCATCAGGATGTCTATAAAGCGGAAGCTGTCGATACGACAGCGGCCGGGGATACCTTTACCGGATTCTTCCTGGCTTCCTATCTGAAAGACGGGGATGTCAGAAAAGCACTGGATCTTGCCGCAAAGGCTTCCAGCATCACCGTGCAGGGCAAAGGCGCTGCCCAATCCATTCCGGAGATCGGCGATCTATGAAATATGTCGACATGCACTGCGACACCATCACGAACCTGTATCGGGAAAATGGTGCCTTAAGAAAAAACGATCTGCATATCGACATCGAAAAAATGGAAATAGGGGAGTGCCTGCTGCAGAACTTTGCGGTATTCACTTACCTGCCGAAACAGGATTCTGCCTTTACCTGGGCAGCGATCGATTATTACTACAGACAGCTTGAAGCCAATAAGGATAAGATCAGAGCGGTCTATACTTACGATGACATCCTGAAAAACGAAGAGGAAGGTCTGATGAGCGGCCTTCTGACGCTGGAAGAAGGGGCAGTGATCGACGGCGATCTCAAAAACCTGGAACGCTACTATGATGCGGGCGTCCGGATGATCGCCCTGACCTGGAACTTTGAAAACGGGATCGGCTATCCAAACTTCACGCCAAGTAAAGATTCAAACGAAGACATCTTAAGAAAGATTGACAAAGAACACGGTCTGACTGACTTTGGCATCGAGTATGTCCGCAAGATGGAAGAGCTCGGCATGATCGTCGATGTTTCTCATCTTTCCGACAAGGGCTTTTATGATGTGCTCAAATATACCACAAAGCCATTTGTCGCATCCCATTCCAACGCCAGAGCGGTGTGCTCTGTGGCCAGGAATCTCGATGATGAGATGATAAAACTGCTGGCGCAAAGGGGCGGTGTGATGGGACTCAACTACTGTTCCGCATTCATCGAAGAAAACGATGAAGGCTACACCCCGATCGAAGGCATGGTGAAACATATCCGCCATATCGCGGATGTCGGCGGGATCGACTGCATCGGTCTGGGCTCCGACTTCGATGGCATCGAAAGCAGGCTTGAGATCAAGGATGCCTCAGGACTTCCAAAGCTCTATGAAGCATTGAAAGAATACTTCAGCGAGGAGGAGATCGAAAAGATCTTCTACAAGAACGTCCTAAGGGTCTACAAAGAAGTATTGAAGTAAAGAAAAACCTGAACGATCATGTTCAGGTTTTTGAAAGCTCAGATTCAAGACGATACATGGCTTCCAGGGCCGTCAGGATCTCCCGTTTTTCGCCAACCGCCGTCTTGTCTTCGCCGCCCTGGTAGGAACCGATCGAATCACTCGTATCTTTTCCCCAGAGGACGACGTTGTTGAGTATTGAAGCTGTATGGATCTTGCGCAGGCGTCCGACGGTGTACAGGGCAGCTGTTTCAAAATCAGAGGCCAGTACACCTTTTTTGGACCATTTCAGACTGTCGGCTTCATCTTCGTCGTAATAGAAGGACTCATGGGACAAAACGATGCCGACATGGAATGGATAATTATTTTCTTTTGCGACATCGGCACAGTATCCGATCAGATGATAATCCGGGACTGCCGGATAAATCGGATCGATGTAAGTCTTCGAAGTACCTTCATCACGCACAGCACCTTCGCAAAGGATCAGATCGCCAAGATCGATGTCTTCCTGCAACGCTCCGGCAGAGCCGATGCGCATCATCGTGTGAACGCCGATGTTTTTTAGTTCTTCGATAGCGATGGCGACGGAAGAGCCGCCCATGCCGGTCGAGATGCCGATCACCTTCATCCCCTTGTAGGAGCCGATGATCGAGCGGTATTCGCGGTTGAAGGTCAGTTCCTTCACATCGTCAAGACACTTCGCGATGACGTCGACCCGCTTGGGATCACCAGGCATCAGAGCACATGGCGCGGTGTTGCTTTCATCGAGCTGAATGTGTGGCTGTTTCATGCGGCACCTTCTTCCAGACATTCTTCAAGGGCGATCGACAGACGCTCGAGAAGTTCCTTTTTGTCTTCTTCCTTCATAAAGGAATGGCGTACGGAATTGATATTCATTATGATCAGATCTTCATATTCAAAGCCCATCTCGTTGAGGCAGTGATCATACTCATCTTCCAGAGAGATGCGTGACATCGTCATGTTGTCGGTGTTGATGGTGACCGGTACGCCGATCGTATACAGGTTCCAGGCCGGATGAAGCTCATAGGACTCCCTGGTCTGGCAGTGCACATTTGAAGTCGGACAGATCTCTAAAGCGATCTCATGTTCAGCGAGGTATCTGCACAAATATGGATTTTCATAGACGTGATGGCCATGGCCGATGCGCGATACTCCCAGATCGATGGCGTCTTTGACGGTGTGCCAGTCCTGCGAATCGCCGGCATGGCAGATTAATGGTGTGCCGAGTTTCCTGGCTTTATTGAAAAACGGTGCGAAACTCGATAACGGGATGATGCCTTCTGCGCCGGCCAGATCAAGACAGACGACACCCTTGTCTAGGTATTCATGGGTGATCGTTGCAGTCTCCATATTGGCATCGTAGTTGGCTGATAAAGCCCCGACGCACATCATACAGCAGATGATGCCGATCTTAATGGAAGGGCATTTTTCAAGGCCTTGTCTTCTTCCTTCAAGGACTGCTTCGATGGCTTCCCGCTGGCTCATGCCTTTGTAGGTATGAAGCTGCGGGGCAAAGCGGATCTCCGCGTAGGCCAGACCCTGTTTTTCGAGATCTTCGATGAGTTCTCTTGTCACCCGGGCCAGGGAATCCTTATCCTGCAGGACTGAGAGAGGCGGCGCAAACATCCTGAGATACTCGTTGACAGAATCTGAATGGGAACACTTTTCCATCCAGTCTTCATAGCCTTTCAGGGTATCGGCCGGCATTTTTACGCCTTGCTTTTCGGCGAGTTCCCAGATGGTGGATGCACGGAAAGAACCGTCGAGATGCAGATGCAGGTCGACTTTCGGAAATGAGTATTTCATATTATCATTTACCATCCTTATATCACCATTATAGCTGATGAAGGTATGTTAGAATGAAAGAGTCTAGTGTTAGGAGAGGATAATTTATGAGCGAGATCAAAAAGATCCCGGTGATCTTAGACGGAGATCCGGGCCACGACGATGCGATCGCCTGGGTCCTGGCTTCGACGATCCCGGAATTTGACATCAAAGCGATCACAACGGTCGCCGGCAATCAGACTCTGGAAAAAGTGACATACAATGCAAGACGCATCGTGTCTTTGCTGAAACTCGATATCGAGGTCGCCAAAGGAAGGAACCGTCCTTTGTGCTCTGACCTGATCATAGCTCCGAACTTCCATGGTGAGACCGGTCTTGACGGACCAAAGCTCCCGGAACCCGATCACGAGCTTTCAAAGCTTTCGGCGATCGAGATGATGGAAAAGGTCCTGCGGGAAGCTCAAGAAAAGGTGATCATCATTTCCACCGGTGCGCAAACCAACGTCGCAGCTTTATTGCTGGCCCATCCGGAACTCAAGGAAAAGATCAAAGTGATCTCAACGATGGGCGGCGGACTCAGGAACGGAAACTGGACAGCCGGTGCTGAATTCAATATCCTGGTCGACCCGGAAGCTGCCTATACGGTCGCGCATTCTGGCCTGAAGCTGCAGATGTGCGGTCTTGATGTGACGGAAAAAGCCATCGTCTACCCGGAAGACTGGGAAAGGATCCGGGCTTTGAACAACCCGGTGGCTAAAGTCGTCGCCGAGTGGTTCGACTTCTTCTTTATCCATATGAAATCACTGGGCTGGAAGGGCTGCTGCACCCACGATCCGTGTGCCGTCATGTCTTTAGTCCATCCGGAGATCTTTGAGATCGAGGATTACTATGTCGATATCGAACTGAGAGGCCGTTATTGCCGTGGCGCAACGGTAGCTGATTACTACAACAAGAGCGGAAACACGCCGAACTTCTCCTGTGTTACGGGCCTCAACAGAGAAAAATTCGTCGATTATCTGGTGGAAGCCTGCAAGTATTACGATGGATGGGAGGTCGAAGATGAATAAAATACCTGTCTGGATCGATACCGATACCGGTGTCGATGATGCGGTTGCCTTAGTCACTGCATCAACTTTAAAGGAGATAAACATTGAAGGAGTATCCGCTGTTGCGGGCAATACGTCTCTGGAAAATGCCTTCCGCAATGCCAGGGATGTGCTTTCACTGGTCGGCCGCAAGGACGTCAAGGTCTATGCGGGTGCTGACAAGCCTTTGTTCATCGACCTGTTTACGGCAGAATATGTACATGGCTCCAATGGCCTGGGCGGCGCACAGATACCACTTTCAGATGCACCGAAAGAAGAAAAGAAGGCCTGGGATGCCTTATATGAAAAGGCAAAGGAATTAAACGGCGAGCTGATCGTCATTCCGGTAGGACCTTTGACCAATATTGCGATCGCGATCGCAAAACATCCCGATATCATCAATTACATCAGAGAGCTCAACATCATGGGCGGTGCTTTGATCGGAGGCAATGTGACTCCATGTGCCGAATTCAATATCTACACCGATCCGCAGGCTGCCGAAACAGTCTTCCGTTCCGGTATTAAGATCAATATGTTTGGTCTGGATGTGACGCATAAAGCCTACCTCGACGATGCGGATATCGATGAGATCCGCTCCTATGACAATCCGGTCTCAAAGCTTTTTGTGGATTCCAATCACCTGCTCTATGACTACAGGGAAAAGCTTCACTGGAAGGGCGTTTGCGAACATGACTGCTGTCCTTTGATCTATACGGTACATCCTGACTGGTTTGAAGGTCAAAAATGTGGCATTTATGTCGAGACTCAAGGTACAATTACCTTTGGGAAAACCGTAAGTGATCTGTGGACTGACTTCAAGTTTGAAGACAGGCACTGCACAGCCTTCCTGAACGTGGACAGGGAAAAGTTCGTGGGCAGGATCAAGGAAGCCTACAGGTCATTTTAGAAAGAAGGGAAAAGATGAAGACAGTTTGGGACAAGTATGATGCGAAAACATTAAAGAGTGTCATGGCTTTTTCGGAAGACTACAAGGACTTCCTCGATAATGCCAAGACAGAAAGAGAAGCAGTAAACAAATCGATCGCTCTGGCAAAGAAGGCGGGATTCAAGGAATTCAAAAACGTCAAGAAAGTCAAAGCCGGCGATAAGTTCTATTTCAATAACAGAGGAAAATCCCTCGCCTTATTCGTCATCGGCAAGAAGCCGATCGAAGAAGGCATGAATATTTTAGGTGCGCACATCGATTCACCGCGTATCGATGTCAAGCAGAATCCTTTATACGAAGACAACGGCCTGGTCTTAATGGATACCCATTATTACGGCGGCATCAAGAAATACCAGTGGACGGCAAGACCTCTTGCGATCCATGGCGTCGTCTGCAAGAAGGATGGCACGACTATCGATATCTGCATTGGCGAAAAGGAAGATGATCCGATCGTCGAGATCTCCGATCTGCTGATCCACCTGGCAAAAGATCAGCTGACAAAGCCTGGCTCCAACGTCGTTGAAGGTGAAGACCTCAACGCCCTGGCTGGTTCGATGCCTGCCAAGTCCAAGAAGGATGAAAAGGATCTGGTCAAGAAGAACCTGCTCGACATCCTCAAGAAGGATTATGACATGGATGAAGATGACTTCATCTCTGCCGAACTTGAACTCGTACCATGCGGAAAGGCAAGAGACCTCGGTCTGGACCGTTCCATGGTCATGGGCTATGGACATGATGATCGCATCTGCGCATTTACTTCCCTGGCTGCCTTGCTGGAATCTGAAAAGCCGGAACGCACTTCCGTCTGCATCTTAACAGACAAGGAAGAGATCGGCTCGATCGGTTCGACCGGCGCACAGTCTGCATTCTTTGAGAATGCGGTCGCTGAGCTGATCAACACCGAAGGAAACTACAACGATCTCAAGCTCAGACATGCCTTAGAGAATTCAAGGATGTTATCTTCCGATGTTTCTGCAGCCTACGATCCAAACTATCCGCAGGTCAATGAAGCAAAGAGCGCCGCATACTTTGGAAAGGGTATTTCCTTCAACAAGTTCACGGGCTCAAGAGGCAAGTCCGGTTCCAATGACGCACCGGCTGAATTCGTCGCCAAGATCCGCAAGGTCATGGATGACAACGATGTCAGCTTCCAGTTCACAGAGCTTGGAAGAGTTGATCAGGGCGGCGGCGGAACGATCGCCTATGTACTGGCCAACAAAAATATGGATGTCGTCGATGCAGGCATCGCAGTTCAGAATATGCATGCCCCATACGAGACTGCATCCAAAGGCGATATCTACGAAGCATATCGCGCCTATAAAGCATTCTTAAAGGATATGGATTAATGTTTGTAAACTATGATGGATCAGTGTTGACTTATATCGCTTCGATCAGAAGATATTTTGGTCTGTCCAGCGCTTATAACAGCGATCCGTCACTTACAAAGATCTTAAATGAACAAAGACCTGCGAAGGTCTTTGTTTTGCTGGTGGACGGAATGGGAGCGGATCTGATCCGCAAGAAGCTGCCAAAAGATTCTTTCTTACGAAGGAACATGCTGGCAAGGACTTCGACGGTCTTTCCAACCACGACGACAGCTGCCACGACAGCCATTCGAAACGGCCGTCCGCCATGTGAAAACGGCTGGCTTGGCTGGATGCAGTATCTTAAGGAAGTGGATGACATCATCATTCCGTTCCGCAGTATCGGCTATTACAACGGTGTCCAGTACGAGGATGACGTCTTTAAGAAGTACGTGCCTGTGCCAACGACCGAAGATGAACTGAATGCCATCGGCATTCCTTCAAGGATCCTGTTTCCGCCGTTTGAAGAAGATGGCTGTGATGATTTTGATGAGATGTGCTGCCGCCTGGTAGATTACTCCAATGGCGATCAGTATAACTACATCTATGCCTACTGGGACAAATACGACACCTATATGCATGAACATGGTCCTTCCAGCAGGCTTTGTGATTCCTATCTTGAATTCGTCAATTACGAGATCGAGGAGCTTTCAAAGAATATGAGCGAGGATACGCTTCTGATCGTTACGGCCGATCATGGCCAGGTCGATATCAGACGCTTCTATAATCTGTGTCACTCCGAATTTGACAAATACTTTTCGACAAGACCTTCCCTGGAGCAGCGGGCCATGGCCTTCAGCATCCGCAAAGGTATGGAAAAAGACTTTGAAAAGCGCTTCAAGGAATGTTTTGAGAAAGACTACATCCTTTTAAACAAAAAACAGGTCCTTTCTTCAAAACTCTTCGGTGACCGCAAGAACCATCCGCGTTTTGAGGAATTCATTGGTGATTATATCGCGATTGCCAAAAGCGACCTGGTGCTGATCTACAGGGAAAGAGATGATGTCTTTTACCGTGGCCAGCACGCGGGGATCTGTGATGATGAGATGTATGTGCCGATCATCGTCTGCCACAAAAATAAGGTCTTTTCTGACGGTATGTAAAAATGGGTGCTATCATAAAGGAGTATGAAACAGGTAACTTGTAAAAACTGCGGTGCTGTTTTCAATGAGACACTGGACAAGTGTCCGTATTGCGGCACCATGAATAAAAAAGGTTCCTATCGGAGCTTCCGTTTGAAGATCTTCGATCTGATCGACCGGATGCTCGGCCTGAAAGATGAGGCCTACAAGTCGCTGTCAAAGGGGATATTGCTTTCTCTGCTGCGCGGCTTTGCGATGGTCGCTTTGATCATCCTTGCAGCGTTCATCGTTTCCCGTTTTTATAATGTCAATCCATACGATGACAAGGAATATGACCAGGAAACGCTGGAAACGATACTCTGGGAAGATGAAAACCTCGATAAGCTTGAAGAAGCTTATCGCAATGAGGATTTTGCGACGATCGAAAAGCTCTATTATGAAAATTCGAGCGTCGTCTCATCCTGGGCTCACTACCCGGATTATGCATTGAAAAAGCAGTTTTCGAAGATCGACGGCAAACCGATCGATGCATATGTCTTAAGAGATATCCTGTATTTCCTGTTTTATCCGGAATACTATACCGGGTATGACGGCATGAAGGGCGTCAACACAGAAGACTACGAACTGATGAAACAGTCGATCTTTACGGCTTGCAATCAGATCGGGCTTTCCGAGGCAAAACTTGAAGAGATCTACAGGAATCATTGTGATACCTATGGCTATATTTCAGCGAGCGATCTTTCGCAATACGTGAAGGAGGGCGGCAATGGTTAACTGCAAGAACTGCGGTGCTCCTTTGTCTCTGGAAGAGGCGGTCTGTCCACATTGCGGAACGCCGAATCCGGAAGCGATCGAACACCTCAAGAAACTTCAGGAACTCAATGAGTCTTTCAAGCAGACGAAGTTTGAAGTTGCCGATGAAGTCAAAAAAAGCAAGAAGGGCTATGGTGTACTGATCATCCTGGCGATCGTGCTTCTGGCAAACCTGGCTTTGATCCCGTTTCACAGCGCAAGCTATGAGATCGCTGAAAAAGTCATCGCTTCAAAGATGTCAAAGGCGCAGATCACCGAAAAGCTTGATTCACTCCTGCAACAGGGAGAATATGCGGATTTCTATATCTTCACCAATAAGTTCTCTCTTTCCTACAGGGATTACGCAAAATACAATGAAGTCAGCTATCTGGCGGAAATGTACAGCCGCCTGATCGATACAGTGACTGACTACTACTATGGAAAAGATCTGTATATGGACCCGCTGGTCAGAGCTTCGCAGGTCATCCGCGATTTCAAGGAAGAATGCGCAAGATACGCAAAGCGGGATTCCTATCCGGAAATGAAGGTCTATATCAATGACATCGAAAAACAGTTCGATCTTTATGCAAAGACCTATCTGAAGCTCACCGATGAAGATCTCAATGGTGCAGCACAGATGTCGGAAAGTGATATCCTGATAAGGATCAACGAGAGGCTGAATGATGAAGAATAGATGGATAAGAGTTACGAAGATCCTGGTCGTCTTCTTCATGATGATACTGTTCATGAACGCGTTGTCGTTGTTTCTCAACGTCAAGCGGGATGTCTCCTATGGCTCAAGAAGCTATGGTTTAGATACGCTCAACAGCAGTTTTGACAACGGAGAATATTACCAAGTCTATCTGTATACGGTCTCCAACCAGTATGCGGACAACAAACCTGAGATCGATGTGAGCCAGTATGAAGCCTTTGGCCGCTACTTCCATTACTACACGCTGGCCAGGATGTACGATGATCCGAAGTACCTCGATCTGATGGAAAGCGAAAAAGAAAAGATCACCTGGAAGAAGATCCTGAATGTGATCGATGAACTGGAAAACGATATGCAATAGAAAAAAGCGGGTGACCGCTTTTTCTTCTACTTCTTGATGTAAGCGACAGCACAGGCATACGGGCCGATGTGGGCTCCGACCGTTGCGCCGACCGGAATGATACGATCTTCCGAAACTTCGACACCTTTTTCCTTGAGCTTTTCTGCCAGCTTGTAGGCGTTGACCTTGTCGTAGGTGTACATGACATAGAACGGATAATCCGGATCCGGTACTTCCTCATCGAGCCTGTCGACGATGTAGCGGATTGCTTTGTTGAGACCGATGTGTTTGGAAACGATCTCGGCCTTGCCGTTTGATTCCCAGGCACAGTGCATGATCGGCTTGATGTGACCTAACTGGGCGATGTAGTATGCCGCATTGGAAAGCCTTCCGTTTTTGTACAGGTATTCAAGGGTATCCATGACCGTGTAGATGACGGTCTTCTTTTTCAAGCTCTCCATCGCTTCGGCGATCGTTTTGCCATCACATCCTTCATCTCTCATCTTCACAGCCTTTTCGACCAGCAGACGCTGTCCGCCTGTGCAGGTGAGGGTATCGATGACATAGACTTTGTCGTAGCCGACCATGTTTTTGACCGACATGGCTGTCTGATAATCGCCGGAAAGTCCGGAAGACAAAGGAAGGTACACGATCTCATCGCCATTTGTTTTCGCTTCTTCAAACAGTTTTTCGAATTCCGCCGGTGAAGGCTGGGAGGTCTTCGGGAAATGTTCATCACTTCTGAGACGTTCGAAGAACTGTTCCTTGGAGATGGAAATATTTTCCAGATACTGGTCATTTCCGAAGATGACGGACATCGGCATGTAAGTCACGTTCATCTTCTGCAGCTCGTCCATCTCAAAATCGGCTGCTGAATCTGTTGCGATAATCACCATAAGAGTAACCTCCTAATCAATATTTTAATCCATTTGGAAAATAAACGTGTAAAATGATACAATCTATCATTGTGAGGTACGCTTATCATGAATGAAACGATCATAAAGACCCTCGCTGATGAACTCAAGATCAGCGTTAAACAGGTCAACACAGTCCTGGAGATGTTGCAGAGCGGAGATACCGTTCCGTTTATCGCCAGATACAGAAAAGAACAGACTGGAGCTCTCGATGAGGAACAGATCCTTTACATCGAGAAACAATATAAATATGAACTCAATCTTGCGGAACGCAAGGAGAGCGTCATCGGACTCATCGAAGTTCAGGGAAAACTGACCGATGAATTAAGAAAACAGATCATGGACTGCACCAAGCTTTCCCAGGTCGAAGATCTTTACAAGCCATACAAGCAGAAGAAAAAGACGAGAGCCGGTATCGCCATTAAGAATGGTCTGGAACCTTTGAGCACCTTCATCCTTTCGCTTCCGGAACACAGCGATCTCAAGGCAGAGGCTGAAAAATACCTGAACGAAAACGTCAAGAGCGTTGAAGATGCGATTCAGGGTGCCAAGGACATCATTGCCGAGAACGTTTCCGACAACGCCAATCTGCGCTGGAAGTTCAAGGATCTGATCGTCAAGGCAGGTGCCATCAACACACTGCTCAAGAAGGATGCGGTCGATGAAAAGAAGGTCTATGAGATGTACTACGAGTATTCCGAAAAGATCTCCAACATCGCAGACCACCGTGTCATGGCGATCGATCGTGCCGAAAAGGAAAAAGTCATCACGGTCTCCATGTCCTATGACCTTGACCACATCAAGGATCTCGCTCATGAAGCATACCTGAAAGGCAGGAAGACTGATCTTGAAGAGACCATCGTCACTGCGATCGATGATGGTATCGACCGTCTGCTGATGCCTTCCATCGAAAATGAGATCCGTTCCGACTTGTCTGACAAGGCGCATCAGACTTCGATCGAAGTCTTCTCGATGAACCTTGAAAAGCTGCTTTCCCAGGCGCCTTTGAAGGGCAGAGTCGTCTTAGGCTTTGACCCTGGTTTCTACAACGGCTGCAAGCTCGCAGTCCTCGATGCCACAGGAAAGATGCTGACAGTCGACAAGATCTATCCGTTCAGAAAAGACGGCGATATCCCAAGATCCAAGGCAAAGCTTTTAAGCATGATCAATAAATACGATGTCAAGATCGTTGCGATCGGCAACGGTACTGCTTCCAGGGAATCGGAAAAACTGGTTGCCGAACTCATTCAGGAAAACAGGCTTGATGTCTCCTATGCGATCGTATCAGAGGCCGGTGCTTCTGTATGGTCTGCCCAGGAAGAGGCGAGAAAGGAATTCCCGGATCTCGCAGTTGAGGAAAGATCTGCCGTTTCGATCGGCCGAAGACTGCTCGACCCGCTTGCTGAACTGATCAAGATCGACCCGAAATCCATCGGTGTCGGCCAGTACCAGCACGACCTGCCGGAAAAGGCCCTCAATGAGCGTCTTGATGAAGCGATCATGAAGGTCGTCAACCGTGTCGGTGCAGATGTCAATACGGCTTCTGCCGAACTGCTGGAGCACATCTCCGGTCTTAACAAGGGCATTGCGGCTGAGATCATCAACTACCGCAATGAGAATGGCAAGTTCACCAACCGCAAGCAGCTGCTGAAAGTCAAGAAGCTTGGCGCAAAGGCCTTTGAACAGTGTGCCGGTTTCTTAAGGATCATCGATGGCACAGAACCACTCGATGCGACAAATATCCACCCGGAATCCTATGAGCTTGCAAGAAAAGTCATGGAAGTTTCCGGTATCGAAAAGCTCGGCGATCCAAACATCACATTCAACGATGAAAAGATCAAGGAACTTGGCATCGATGCCTATACGCTCAACGACATCAAGGACTGCATCAAGGCTCCGCTTCGTGACTACCGTGAACAGTTCGACGGTGCGATCCTGAAGTCCAATGTCCTGGAACTCAAGGACCTCAAGAAGGGTGATGAACTTTCCGGAACCGTCAGGAATGTCGTCGACTTCGGTGCCTTCGTTGATATCGGTCTGCATGATGATGGACTCGTTCACATCTCCCGCATGTCTTTAAAGAGAGTCAACCATCCAAGCGAAGTCGTCTCTGTTGCCGACATCGTCAAGGTCTACGTCTATGACGTTGATGAAGTCAAACAGCGTGTACAGCTCTCGCTCCTGCCGCTGGATGTTCTTGCGAAGCGTGATGCTGACAAGAAGGAATTCCGTTCCCGCAAGAAGGCGCAGAATCGTCCTTACCACAAGGAAAAACCAAAAGCTGAAGAAAAGGAGATCTCGGAAGAAGAAGCTATGAAGAGGCTCCTTGAAAGATTCGGTTCCAAATACTAAGAAGAATGACCTGGCAACGGGTCATTTTTTCTTTCGGAAGACTTGCTTATATAATGGATGTGATGAGCGAAGCAAACAGGAACGAAACGATCACTTCAAAGACCGTCACCTATACCTATCCGAATCGTGAGATACAGAATGTGCAGGTCGTAAAGGCGAACAGCTTTGATGACCTTGATTTCTTTATGCCGGAATACGATAAAGATTCCTTTTTGAAACTGTATCAGCTGTATCGGGATTTCATCATCAGGAAGTATGCGCCGTTTTTGGGGACGATCGTTTTGTACCAGCTTCCTGAAGACCTTGAGGTTCCTTTTAGTAACAGGTATGCAAAGTATGGGGAAGTCTATGACCCGCTTGCGCTTGTCACGATCAATTTCAAAAACGATATCACCCTGATAAACGGGGATCTTAAATTCCGTAATTCTGAGACAAAACGGTTTTTTGAGACGCTTTCTTCAAGAAAGGCCTTATATATCGTGAAAGGAAAACGGAAAAACCTTTCCTTTTTGCCGGTATCAAGAAAACTTGGCCTTCTTTCTTCATCAAAGAAAGATGCAACTTTGAAAGTCAATTCATCCTTCTTTGTGATGGATCTCTTTGATGTCGACTCTGTCTTTGACCATGTGGGTTCACCTGTCGGTCTGAAAGCCAAAAACGGAAGGATTATCGATCCGCCAATGTATGACAGGGAAGCCTTTCTGGTGGATAAAGATCATAAGATCTCGATACGCAAAGTCTCTTTCAATGAGATCACCGTAGTGATCGACGGGATACGGTATCAAGACCAGAAAAATGCGATGTTTCTGTCGAGGCCAAAATATCGGAAGAGCCCAAAAGGTGGTTTTGATATCGTGGTCCTGGACAATGAGATCGTCGCCGTGAAAAAGGGAGGGGGATCAAGAGTCCCTTCTGCCGGTTTCATCCTGCATCTGGATCAGGAAATGCAGATCTTAGGCCGTAAGGTATCCTATGAAGGCATGGATGACATCTTATTTGCCATACAGGTCGGAAACAGTGTGATGGTCAACGGGAAAAAGACAGATCGCTTCATATCGCCTTTCTATCGCTTTTATCTGCCATTCACTATATCCTATCCTCCTTCGATGTATCTGCTGAATTACAAGAAGGCAAGAGCACCGCGCATCGTACTTGGTGCAGACAAGGAAGGAAAAATGATCCTGCTGTGGTTTGAAGGAGCCGGCAAATTCGGATATGCACCGGGCAAGGAAAGCTGCGGTGCTTCCTTAAAGGAAACGGCTGAGATCTGCGAAAAGCTTGGCGTATACAATGGCGTGCATCTCGATGGCGGCGGTTCCGCACAGATCTTAATTCATGATCAAAGATCGTTGAAACTCTCCGACCGGGATAAAGACAGCTATGAAGAAAAGGAAAGGGCAGTTGCCGGCGGACTGTATATCCTGTAAAGACAAAGTAAAGAAAAGCCGCTCACGATCATGAATGACAGGGGCGGCTTATTTCATATCCGGAATAATGGATAACAGGCTCTTTAAGTCGCTTCAGCAAGCGAGCGCTTATCAATATAAAAGAAAAAGTCCTTCAGCGGACTTCAGATTCAATGGTGCCGACACCGTGAATTCTGTGGTTCTGCGAACCACAGAGGAAGAACACGGGAAATAAGCGGTTTTAACTACATTGTTTTTATTGAGAAGCAACTGATTTTAAGATGTTTCTTCTCAAAATCTTCTCACGCATTATAAATAGAACTAAAAGAAAGGAAAACATATCAATTCATCACAAGCCATCAACTTTAAACAATTCTCAAACAACTTTAATTTTTTATTGAAGAGTTAATGTCTTTAATAAACTCCCTATAATCTTTAACGATGTCTTCTGGTTCAAGTATCTTCGCTTTCCCTCTAAAACCAGACACCCAAGAGAAAAACTGATCGCTAATCATTATGCGCGTTGTTATGGTGAAATGTTCTTCATCTAATTTTTGGATGCCATCTTTGCCAAATCTGTCTATAACGGTATATAGCAAATTATTTGTGAATAACAACTTTACAACTCTTCTGTCGCCGATCCACATATTAAATGTTTCTTTGAAAAAGTCATTGAAGTCAATGTTTCTGTAAATCTCAAAACCATCTCTTTCTTCTTCGACTTCTTTTGTGCTTTCCATTCTGTCTATTCTGTAAGGGATTATCTTGTCGAAATAATCATTATACGCAAGAAGATAGTAATTGCTTTCGCTCATTAAAATCTGGTAAGGGGATACGATATATTCTCTGCCTTGTCTTCTGCTTACTTTTTCAATCTTGCCTTTATCGTTAAAAGTGTAATTCTTATACACAAAAGATAATTTGTGATTATGCTCTATTGCGTCGTTGATACTTCCCAGAAGTAAAAGAATATCGGTGTCAGTTTTGGTTCTGCCGAGCGTATAAACGTTTATATCAAGAAGTTTTTCTTTTTCGTGAATGCTTCGTAAAGAAGCAACTTTTTCTTTTAACTCATTAGATTTCTTGTGTGATATACCTTTTGAAGAGTTAATTGCTTCTATCAACAATTGAATATCCTCATAATCAAAGGGCCTTTGAATTATCTTCCATCCTCGATTGTAGTATTCATCGCTTCTATCTAAAACGTATCCAAACTCATTTTTATTGTCTTCTTGCGTCTGAAAGAATTCATCTAATTGATGAATATCTCTTAATACAGAACGATATTCTGGCGGGTTTTCTTCTACTCTCTCAATACGTTCAAGTATTTCATCTGTGGTTAATGGATGATTGTCGTCGGTTTCTTCAATCAGTATTTTTGCGACAAGAAGAGATTTAAACTTTTGATTTTCTTTCTTTGGCATAATTCAAATGAATTATACCATCCAGAATAAACAAGAAACGAAAAGCGTATGAGATATATAATGAATAAAGAGAAATATGGGAAATCAATATAAGTTTAAAACACTATTTGATTGGTGTAATGAGAATAATCGACCTGATATACTTCAAGAATGGGATTACGGCCTGAATACACTAACACCAAAAGATGTATCTTACGGATCCGATACTAAAATATGGTGGAATTGTTTAAAATGCCATAATAAATGGTTTAGAAGAGTAGGTGATAGGTCTAGCGGACGTGGATGTCCGGAATGTGCGAAAAAGCAAAGAATAAAAACATATAAACGCACAAAAGCAAATAACAATAATCTCGCAGAAGTAAGACCTGACTTGGTTTTAGAATGGCACCCAACAAAAAACGGAACGTTAAGACCGCAAGATTTGGCGGTGAATAGCACAGATAAGGTTTGGTGGAAATGTTTAAATTGTGGAAATGAATGGATTTCAAACGTAAATAATAGGAACCGTGGAAGTGGATGTCCCGAATGCGTTAAGGGAAAACAGACATCTTTCCCAGAGCAAACCTTATTCTTTTATATTAAAGAGGCATATCCAGACGCAAAAAGCAGATATTATCTTGAAGGTTTAGAGTTTGATATTTTTATATCTTCAATAAATACAGCGATTGAGTATGATGGTGTCTTTTGGCATTCAAAAGATAAAGCAATTAAAAACGAAAAAATCAAAGACGATTATTGCGAAAAAAATGGTATTCGTTTAATAAGGGTGAGAGATGTCAGTTTAGGAAATACAGATTACGCTGAATGTATTTTCTGTAAGGATGGAAACAACAGGTCTCTTGTTGATGCTATAAGCGAATTAATGAGAATACTTCATCAGAAGGTAGATGTAGATATCAATCGCGATTTAATCGAAATAATCAATCAATATCAAAAAGAAAAAAGAGAAAACAGTTTATTATATAGATTTCCTGACATCGCAAAAGAATGGCACCCAACAAAAAACGGAAATCTTAAACCAGAAAATATCCCAGCAGGTTATACAAAGAGAATATGGTGGAAATGCCGTGTTTGTGGCGAAGAATGGCAAGCCTCACCAAATTCGCGGATTGATATTGGCAGAGGAAAACATCACGAATGCCCGCATTGTTCTATGCTGAAAATCAAAAAGGGCAATCTAATTCGTGTTAAAAATGTAGATACTGGTATTATTTATGACAGCCTTACCGATGCGTCAAACGCCACTGGAATTAGTATTTCGAAGATATCTGCTTGCTGTAAAGGAAAAAGAAAAACCACTGGCGGTTTTCACTGGGAGTATTATGGAACTCAAAAAGGAAGATTTGGGAAAGACAGGCATAGAATAATGAATGTTGATACTGGCATTATTTATGACAATGCTCTTGAAGCGGCAAAGTCCTGTGGGAAGGCAAAAGGGAATAATATCATCACTTGTTGTAAAGGAATAAATCACACATCATACGGTTATCACTGGAAGTTCGCGGGGATGATTAGAATAAAAAATGTAGAAACAGGCCAATTGTTTGATACCTATGACGAAGCAGCCGGTAGCGTTGATGGTGATTATAGAGCGATAAAAAAATGTTGTGAGGGGCTTTCAAATACAGCCTATGGTTATCGTTGGGAAAAAATTGAAACAGATCAATAAAGGGCTTTTGTGTTTATCTAACAAAAGCCCTTTTATGTGTGCCGGGCATGGCATATAT
>DESX01000022.1:17881-18951 GCA_002362065.1 Solobacterium sp. UBA3303 | reverse complement strand
TTGATCAGTTCAAAGGAATCGTTGTCTTCACTTGCGGTGCAGAGTTTATTGATGACTTTCGGATCGATCTTTCCCGGATAGAGCTTTAAAACTTCAAGATTCTGGTTAAACAGCGTCGCATCTCGCTTGCAGATGCTGTTAAGCAGATACATCGCGTCGGAAGTCATATCGAGCTTTTCTTCCGAGATCCTCGAACGCACATAACTGGAAAAGTTCTTGTAATCAAGATTGTTCAGCGTAAACAATTGCGCATTTTCAAGGATCGTCTTGTAGGCTTTGAGCTTTGTATTGAAATTGTTGAGATACGTATAAAAGATCAGATGCGTATTATACAACGGTTTTTTGACGTAATCGAATAAAGGCTGCAGCTGTTTCTCATCGCATTTGCGGATCAGAAAAAAAGGCTGATCCACCAAAACGATACTAGCCTGTGAGAATAAGGAGTTGCTCTGACAGGCTTCCATCAAAGAAGCGATATCGAAATCCTTGTCGGATCCGTCAAAACGGATGACCTCACCTTCATTCTGTGCGATGATCTCATCGATCTTGTCTTTAATGAAACACTGTTCCTGTCCCTGAACGATATATATCACGACCTAATTATAACAAATTCGTTTTTTGCTGTTTTCACAAAAGAGAAAAGAGAACTGATATAAAAGCTGATATCACCGGACTGCGCAGTGGAAAGGATATCACAGCGATAACGGCCCAGTATTTCCAGAACTTCCTTGTGGGGATGGCCATACATGCCCGAAGTCGATAAAACAGCGATCTTTGGAAGCATCTTTGAAATAAAAGCCTCACAGGATCCGGTCTTTGAACCATGATGGGATGCTTTCAAAACATCGATGTCAAGCTGCGGGTATTCTTTGATCAGCTTCTTTTCGACAAGAGAAGAGATATCACCGGTAAAAAGAAAGCTTATCCCGTTGATATCGAGATAATAGATCAGAGAATTGTCGTTGTCATTGTCAAATTCTCCTGCATCCAGGTACAACAGTTTAAGGCCATGGTAATCGATATCTCCTCCTTCAAGGACCAGCTCTTTAACGTTGAAATCCTCGTGCAGG
>DESX01000022.1:0-17745 GCA_002362065.1 Solobacterium sp. UBA3303 | reverse complement strand
TTGTAGTAATTGAATGGCGAACCGGTATCGATCAGGATGCAGGAGTGCGTATAAGGATAGACAAAAGCGATCGCATCGCCCTGTCCCACATCGATGCAGCTGATATGAAAAAACGGCCTGTGGATCGGCAAAAGTATGACAAAGGCAAGGATTCCGATACGAACAAGCTCATTTTTATATGAGATCTTCTTACACAGATATACAAAAAGACAAAGGCCCCACAAGGAGATCTGCCCGCGCAAAGATAAGTCAAAATGGTTCAGGAAGGAAAAGGCTTTGATCAAAGGAAGATACACCGCCTCAAGTGAAGGGATTGCCAGCAAAATCACTGAAAACAGAAACAAAATGATCGAAAGAAAACTGTAGAGATCATAGAAAAAGATATTGAGGATATTGGTTTCCCCAAATAAAAATGAAGACAACAGGACCAGGTAGGTTTTGAATCCGATCTCCGTGTCAAAGATCTGGTAGAGATCGAACAAAAACGGCAGAAGAAAAGACGGATTACGCAATAAGTCAAAATTCATCAGTGAGATCAGGATCAGTTTCAGACCGCATTTCTGTGCTTTGGAATCAGTGAAGCGCTCAAAGATCAGATCCATAAGCAGCAGATAATAACGGATCGGAAAACAAAAGAAAAGAGAAAACAGAAGAAGGAATAAAAGACAAAGTATCCGGTTTTTGCGTTTGAGTCGACGGAAAAAGCGATACGATGCAAGGCCATAGCCAAGTTCCAGGGACACACTCTCCTCACTGTAGGTGTTATAGACAAGCCGGTTTATGGCGCTCCTGCTTACCGGATCCATGAACTGCAGTTTCTGATGGAAGATGTTTCGCAAAGAAAAAGTGGCGATCTTTTGATAAGAGCTTCCTTTAAACAGGATATTCTTTTTAATTTGCGAGAACGTCTCATTTCTTTGATAAGGCGTCTCGAAATACAGGATATCGCCAGGCAAAATGGTTTCATCAAAAACGATGACTTTATAAAAGAACTTGTCAACGATACAATAGGAACCCTTTGAAGATTCAACGATCCCCAGAGGGATAAGGTCGCTTCGTTTCGCATTGACAAACAATAAAGAAGCACACAAAACAAGAAACAGGATCGCTTCTTTCCTGTGGGAGCTCAAAAGAAACAGAAACAGAAAAAGGATCAGAGCCCAGTCTTTGAAGTACAGACCCGCAGTGATGCAAAGCCCGATCCTAAAGAGTGATATGTTCCCTGATCCTTTCATAGGTCGCCTTTCCGATCCCTTTGACATTCATGATATCTTCCAGCGATGCAAAGCTTGAGATGTTCTCCCGGTAATCGATGATCCGATCTGCGATCGATGGCCCGATGCCGGGAAGCGACATCAGCTGTTCTTTGCTGGCGGAATTGATCGAGATGAGTGATTCCTCTTTCTTTTCGCCGATCACAATGAGCTGGCCATCATAGAGCTTCTTCTGCAGGGAAAGATCGGAGATATCGCCGTTTTCCTTTACGCCGCACTTTTCAAGCAGGTCTTCGATCGCATCACCGTTTGTCATTTCATAAACGCCTTCCTGCAGAGCTTCTCCTTTGACTTCGACTGATATCGTTTCCTTTTCCTTCAGATCAAGAGAAGTGATGGAAATGCTGTCAAAGATGATCAGCGAAGTGATGATCCCCAATAATATCAGTTTCCAATACATGTCTTCGGGATCTTATGCCGCTTGTTGGCAAAGATGTCAAACTGATTGACCCGATAGTTTTTAAATGTGAGTGAAGAATAATCGATATCCGCATGCAGCTCATATTCGTTCTCATCGATGAAGTAGCCTTTCGGTGCTTTGAGTTCCCTGACGGTGACTTTCGCATCATATGGCAGATCTTCGATGCGGAAACTGCCGGAAGAAACTTCTGTACTTCTGTATAATGAACAGTTGTTTATATTTGTATCATCACCGATGCAGTAATAATATCTTCCCGGCCGCATGTTTTCCTTGATGAAGCTGTTGCCCTTAAATTCGCCAATATAGACGTTTTCATCACTCTCATGACGATACAAGACATAGGCACCCTCTTCATCCTTAAAGATGTTTAATGCACCCGTCACAAATTCATAGGACTTCTCTTCACCATCTTTCTCATAGGTCAGGCTGAACCTTGCCCCATCAAGAAGGATCGTGTGTTCTTCATTCTCTTTATAGAGTTTGAGGTCATAGTGACGCTTGTGATTGATGAAACTGTATACGTGCTCTTTTGCCTTTTGTGCATCCGTTTTGATCAGCGGATCACTGTAGAATTCATAGCCATTCAAAGGCTTCGTTTCAGCGATCAGATAGGCCTGATCAGGGTCAAGGTCATCGATCGTCTGCACCTCAGAATCCCTGGCAACGTAGTCTTTGATGTATCTTGCATTCAAAAGCTGAAAGGTTTTGACCAGTTCATCGTCATCGCAGACAAAGGCTGTTCCTTCATGGTCTCCATAGCTGTATGGGAAAAAGCCGATCTCCTTACTTTGAAAGTAAGTGCCGTCAAAATAGCGCTGGTAGCGTTCGCTCGTTTCAACGGAAGATTGTTCTTCCTGATAGACTTCGTTGAAATCGATCGGTGTTCCCTTTTTAATCAAAAGGATCTCCCGATCACCCTGTTCATCGATCGCATAGACAGAAAAGACAGTTCCTTCCAGTGATCTTCCGTCTTCATCGGTCTTGGTAAAAGAGACCGAAAAGCGCTCATCGATGCCGTTCAGGTGATAGATGATCCGCTTTGCCGGACTATAATCGCCTTCATAGGAGAAGAGGTCCTGAGATGTATCCGAATGATATCGGTATGAACCGGTTTCAATATTCTTCTTTGAGCGAAGGATGATGTCGCAATTCCCTTCTGTCATTTGAAATTTGATCTGTTCATTTTCTGTGGATAGTATCTGCACACCGCTGCTTTCGATCTCATAATCGGACAGACCTTCTACAGTGATCGAATTTTCTTTGTTTCGGATCACATCGATCGTGTATTCTTCTTCAATGATCGGATCATTAAAGCCTTTGATCGCTTCCAGGATATCGGCTTCGCCATAATCCGCTGCATCCTTTCCTTCAAAGGAATAACGAACACCCGTGTTGTTTTCCCAGATCATCAGCTGGGCTGCAATGTAGTAATCTTCACCAAGAAGTTCATATGCCCGGAAAATGTCAAAGACAGCCTTGTCTCTCACTTCTTCCTTGGCATAGACATTCCCGATCGGCACATAGTCAACAAGTGGTTCCATGCAGAAGCCATCCCTTCCGCTTTCTTTGTTTTTGAATCGGACGACTTTGAGCTCGTCGCTTTGATCGGCATGCTGAAGCAGGATCTTGAATGACCAGATGCTCATATCAAAGCCTTCTTCTTCAGCTCTTGCAGGTTTCCATAGACTCGACAGAAACAGACATATCATCAGGATCTTAAATACTTTTTTCATAAATAGTCCCTCCATATCATGTTTTTCAAAAAAGCGATTGATTCCTAGACGATATTCACCAGAATCTCTCTTTTTTCGCCGTTTGCGATCAGAAACAGTGAATACTGGCCGATCTGATTCGGATTCAGCAATGAATAATCGACGCTGATGTTCATATTGCTGTCGATATTGGACTGTATGTCATAAATGATGGAGGAAAGCTCCGTTCCGGAAGGATAGGAAAAACATTCTTTGTTTATCGTGAAATACTCTTGTTCATATTCCTCTTCCGCAATGCTTTCATTTTGTTCTGATGCTGAAGAAGATGATGATCCTGTGTAGACAGGAACCTGTACTTCCTTGATGACCTGCTCGTAGACGATCTTTTCAACGGTCTCTTTTTCCTTGATCTCATAAGGATAAGAAAAGCTCTTGTCAGCTATATCGATATTGATCTCTCCATCCTGAAAACGGTAATTGTAGGACGGTCTTCCCTTGGTATAGATCTCAAAGTAGTCTTCAAAAACAAAGGCATCTTCCTCGTAAATCGAGATGTCTTTTTTCTGCAGCAGGAATGCATGGTCTGACGGTTCAAAGGGATATGCCTTTTTGGAATGGATGATCTTTGAAAGATATTGAAAACTGAAAATGATCGAGATGATCAGTATGAAGATGATGAATACATATTTGCGCATAAAAAAAATGAGTAGTCTCCTACTCATTGTTTCCCGAAACTGGTGTTGATTCCTAATAGATCTTTAAGATCTTGACATCGTATGGTTCATCAACTTTGACCGTGACGACATCGTTGACACGCTGGTCAAGGATCGCTTCAGCCAAAGGTGTAACGTTTGACAGCAAGCCATTGAGCGGGTCTGCCTCAACGGAACCGACGATCTTGTAAGTCAGTTTGTTATTGGTATCCATTTCCTGCAGGTCAACCGTCGAGCCGATCCTGACAAAGCTCGTCTTCTTGTTTTCAGTGATGACTTCAGCATTCTTGATCTGATGTTCGAGTTCCTTGATCCTGGCTTCAACTTTAGCCTGGTGGTCTCTTGCCGCATCGTAATCAGCGTTTTCGGAAAGGTCACCCTGGGCTCTGGCAGCCTTCAGTTCTTCGATGACTTCTTCTCTTGTTACATGTATCAGAGTACTTAACTCATTTTTTAAATCATTCAGACCTTCTTCGGTCACATAAAATTTTTCTTCCATTTTGCCCTCCAACTAGAGAATTATACCATTATTTGAATCATTCAGTATACTGTTGATCTTGACTTTCAGCAGGTCGATCGCAACTGTATTGGATTTGCCCTGCGGAATGATGATGTCCGCATACTGCTTGGTTGGTTCCAGAAACTGATCGTGCATCGGTTTGACCGTGCTGAGATACTGATCGGTGATCGATTCGATCGTTCTCGCTCTTTCCTTGACATCTCTTTTCAGACGGCGGATGAAGCGGATATCGGCCGGCGTATCGACGAAGATCTTGATGTCTTCAAGATCTCTGATCTCTTTCCTGTATAAGGCGAACAGTCCTTCGATGATCAATACATCGCTCGGATGAACGATCTCGGTGATCTCAGAACGGTTGTGGACCGTGTAATCATAGGTCGGTTTTTCGATCGTTTCGCCGTTGATCAGCTTGTTGATGTGTTCGATCATCAGATCGAAATCGAAAGCGAGCGGATGGTCGTAATTGGTCTTCGCTCTTTCTTCCATCGGCATGTGCGACTGATCCTTGTAGTAATCATCTTCACGAATGATGTTGATCGACTTCGTGTAACGGAATTCATCGATCAGGATTCCGGCGATCGATGATTTGCCAGAGCAGGTACCACCGGCAATACCGATGACAACAGGTTTGTTTCTAGACATAAGCTTGGTCTCCTTTATCAGTTATCACACGCAAGATAGTAATGCTGAATATTGTATTCGTGTTCTTCGTATGTCCTGGCAAAGACGGTACCGCCGTTGCACATATCGGCACAGAAGAAGAAATAACCCTGGGAAGTATCCGGATGCAGTGCCGCTTCAATGGCGATCTCATTCGGACAGCAGACCGGTCCTGGCGGCAAGCCCTGATTAGTATAAGTGTTATATGGATCATCACGCCATGTGTAATCGAGCGTATCACCGACTTCATAGCACTCATCCTTGGAAAGATCGAATGCATAGCAGGCAGTGACGGTCGAGCCTAGGATCTCTGGCGCATCAAGTCGATCAACAAAGACACCGGCGATCAGTTTGGAATCATCGATATCGCCAGACTCCCACTGCACGATCGAAGCCAGTGTGAAGACTTCGTGGATCGAGAAGCGGGATGCATTGAACTCATCAATGTGCTTGTTGTAGATCTCAAGTGTTCGATCAAGGAACCTTCTAGTGACTTCGTCGCAGTTCGTGAATTCAAAGAATTCGTAGGTATCCGGGAAGAGGTAGCCTTCCAGATAATATTTGACGTTTTCTGCTAAAACTGCGTCTGTAAGGAACGGATAATCATTCATATAGCCTTTGATGACTTCCGGATCGTTCCAGTAAGCCAGCAGTTCTTCTTCGGAGACTGTCGTATTCTCACCGATCTTCTTGGCATAGGAGCGGATGAAGTCGCCTTCATCGAAGGCAAGCATCACCGTATCCTGATGCGCATTGGCGGGATCGGCCAGGAAGGCAAGCAGCTCATCCAGGGTGATCTTCCTGACGCTTCCGTTTTCATCCGTGACTTCATGTGGTATTTCAAAGTAGCCTGCCGCAAAGGAATAACCGGTCATCAGACGGTTGTAGTAATATACGATGTTCGCATTCCTGATGATGCCGGTCTGTTCAAGCTTATCCAGCGTTGATTTGCCATAGGCACCCTCATCGACGATGAAGACGGTGGTCTCACATGGGACCTCTCCATTTTCACAGATCTGTCCGTTCAAAAAAGCATCCGTCAGTTTTAATGAGAAACGCACATAAAAGACGATACCGCCGATCAGAGAAAAGATCAGCAGAAGCACGACGAGGATCGCGATCAGGATCTTATTTTTCTTCTTCATAAGCGCTCACGACCTCTTCGATCATCGCAAGTTCCTCGGGATCATCGACCGGGTAGAGGTTTCCCTGTTCGTCATAGATCAAAGGATACAGTTCATCTTCTATGCCCTCTTCATATACGACGACATATTGTTTTTCGTTGGCATCGAAGGTCATATAGATCTTCATTTCGACTTCTTTGCCGTCATCATCTGTGATAAAAATGGAGTTTTCTTTCATAAAATCGGTTCTTTCTAGGAGTCTTTTAACGAAATAGACTCTCCGTAAAACGGAGAGTGCTATTTATTGTGAATCAGTTCTTAAAGAATAATCATATTTACTTGCTTTCAAGATAATATCTGACAAGTTCCTCGATGATCTCGTATCGTTCGACCTGCTGGATATTATTCCGGGCATTTTTGTGAGATGAGATATAGGCCGGGTCATTGCTGATGAGATAGCCGGAGATCTGGTTGACAGCGTTGTATCCCCTCTCTTCAAGAGCTTTCGAAACTTCCTTGAGAAGCTGCTTCATATTCTCTCTTTTGATCTCTTCAGAAGTAAACAACATCGTTCTGGAATTATTTGATGCCATATTCAACACCTCCCAACCTTAATTATACACTATCCGGTACTTAGGAAAGCAGTTTTTCGACTTCAGCAAGGATCACTTGCGGATCGGTTCCGCTGCCGCCGCCCTGTGCCAGGTCAGGTCTTCCGCCGCCCTTGCCGTTTGCCAGTGCGCAGGCCTTGGAAATGACTTCACCGCACTTGATGCCGGCAGACAACGCCTTGTCACCTGCTGCCGCAACCATGGACAGACGTCCGTCCTTGGAATTGACGATGAAGACAAAACCGTTGTCGATCTTGTTCTTGATGCCGTTGGCGTAATCCTTGAGGTTCCCGGAATAGGAATCCAAAGCAAGGCAAAGATATCTGAACTTGCCGTTGTCTTTCGCCTTATTGACCAAAGCATTGGCTTCTTCATTCATCAGTTTTTCCTTGATCGTCTTCAGTTCACTGTTGAGTGAAGCATTTTCGTTCTTTAACTGCAGTAAACGGTCAAAGATCATATCGATGTTCTTTAATTTGAGCTCATCCTTGATCGCTTCGAGACGTGCTTCGTAATCCTTGAATCCTTCGTATGCTTTCAGTTTCGTGCAGCATTCGATCCTGCGGATACCGGAACCGATGGATTCTTCGGAATTGATCTTGAAGACGCCAAGATCAGCTGTATTTGAGGCGTGTGTGCCGCCGCAGAATTCCTTGGAGACATCACCCATTGAAACGACACGGACCTTGTCGCCATACTTTTCATCAAACAGAGCGATCGCACCGGTGTTCTTTGCTTCTTCGATGCTTAAGACCTGGGTCGTGATCGGAAGCTGTGCTGCGATATAAGAGTTGACTAAAGCTTCAACTTCATTGAGCTGTTCGCGGGAAACTTTCTCATAGTGAGAGAAGTCAAAACGTGCATAGTCCTTGCAGACGTAAGAGCCGGCCTGTGCAATGTGGGAGCCTAAGACCTTGATCAAAGCCGCCTGCAAGAGGTGGACTGAGGAGTGGTTAGCCTTCATCATGCGGCGGTCTTCCTTGTTGATGAACAGTTTCAATGTATCACCGATATGAAGTTCCCCTTTGTTGACTTTGACATGATGCAGGTATTGCCCATTTGGTGCCTTCTTGACATCGAGGACATCGGCTTCAAAGCTGTCGGAACAGATCTTGCCCTTATCGGCGATCTGACCACCGGATTCCGCATAGAAGCAGGAATGTTCAAAGGAGACTTCGCCCTCATCACTCAGGACATCGATCGCTGTGCCGGCCTTGAAAAGACCATTGACTTTCGATTCATCTTCTTCAAGCTCATAGCCTGTGAATGTAAACGGCTCAGTGAAGTTGAGAAGATCCTGAGACTGGCCATGCATGGATTCTTCGACATCCCTGGCATTTCTTGCCATCTGTCTTTGTCTTTCCATGCAGGCATTGAAACCTTCGATATCACACTTGATGCCCTTTTCTTCGGCAGACTCGATCGTCATCTCTTTCGGGAAGCCGTAAGTATCGTATAGTTTGAAGATCACTTCGCCGCTTAAAACGCCGTCTGAGGCCTTTTTCAGCTCTTCTGCGAGGAGTTTCTCACCATTGGATAACGTTAATAAGAAAGACTGTTCTTCCTTTAAAATGAGCTTTTTGACGAATTCTTTCTTATCCATCAGATATGGATAGAAGTCCTTCATATTTTCACAGACGATGTCGACGAGTTCATATAAGAACGGCTTGTCGATGCCGATGTTCTTGCCATAGCGCATTGCCCTGCGAAGGACACGTCTTAATACATAGCCTCTTCCTTCATTGGAGAAGGTCGCACCATCGGAAAGCGCAAAGACGCAGGTACGGATATGGTCGGCGATGACACGATATGCCATCTTATCTTCTGCATAGGACTTGGCCGCATACTTTTCCGTTTCCTTGATGTACGGAAGGAAGAGGTCGGTATCAAAGTTGGTCTCACCATCCTGGATCAAAGCTGTTAAACGCTCTAAGCCCATACCGGTATCGATGTTCTTCTGCGGAAGTTCTTTATATTCAGAACGAGGCATTTCATCCGGCTTGCAGTTGTATTGGGAGAAGACGACGTTCCATACTTCGATGTAACGGTCATTTTCGATGTCTTCAAAGAAGAGCTTGTCGCCTAAATGCTGCGGATCATATTTTTCACCGCGGTCATAGAAGATCTCAGAGTCCGGTCCGCCCGGGCCTTCACCGATCTCCCAGAAGTTGTCCATCGTTTTGCGGATGTGGGATGGATCAAGATCCGTTTCCGTCGTCCAGATGCGATATGCTTCGGTATCATCCGGATAGATCGTGACGTACATCCTCGACTTGTCAAAGCCGATCCATTCTTCGGATGTCAAAAATTCCCATGCCCATTTGATGGCATCTTCCTTGAAATAGTCACCGATCGAGAAGTTGCCCAGCATCTCAAAGAATGTATGATGGCGGGCTGTCTTGCCGACGTTTTCGATATCGTTGGTACGGATGCACTTCTGCGCATTGGTGATGCGGTTGCATCTAGGCTTTTCTCTGCCGTCGAAATACTTCTTCAGACCGGAAACTCCGGCGTTGATCCATAAAAGCGTCGGATCGTTTACCGGTACTAAAGATACGCCCGGTTCGATCATGTGTCCTTTTGATACGAAGAAATCAAGGAATTTCTTGCGTACTTCATTGCCAGTCAGATAATTCATACTTAGTCCTCCAGAAAATAAGAAAACGTCCTGTCTAAGGACGTCATAAAAACGCGGTACCACCTTAGTTCAAATATCTCTATTTGCCCTTGGATCCTTAACGCGGAGATACGTCAGGCATTGCCCTGAATCAAAGAAGTAGCTTTCATGTGTGCGTGTTATATCCTTTCCAGCCGCGGATACTCTCTATGAACACCGATACACATTACTGATCTTCTTTCAATATATTAACACATTTAACGGTTTCTACCCATCGAGATCACGCGGACCAGGACAGGAGAAAGGATGATATTGCTCAAAATCTCAAACAAGAAGTTTCCGCCCACTAAACCAAAGATGATGTAAGAGCCGGTTGAGGCAAAACCGAATGCACTTGCCCAGGCTGAGATCGTTGGCATAAAAAACAGGAAACAGCCTAATAGGAAGATGCCGGTGTTGCATACCGGGCAGGCGATCGCTGCAAGAACCGTCGCCAGCAATGGCTTCTGTCTGAGCAGGTTATAGACAAGTCCTGCGACAAAACCAGCCAGTGTACCTTTCGCAAGTACGGTCAGGATCGTTCCGATAACGGAAACCGCCAGGAATGCTGCCGCATCACCTGAAAGCAAAACGACAAGGGAAAATACGAAGCCGAGCCACGCACCTGCGGCCGGGCCATATAAAGCTGCACCGACAACGATCGGTATCAGAACAAGTGAGATCGAAAACGGACCAAATTTGATAAACGATCCCAGAAGCTGTAAAACGATGACGATCGCTGTAAGGATACCTAAGGAAGCGATCTCTTTGGTCTTTTCATTCTTCATGCATCAATTCCTCCTTCAAGCTGGTATTTCGCATGCGCATCTGCTTGCCAAGGCCTTCATTGAATAAAGCCTTCGTGCCGATGATGACCAGCTTTTTCTTTGCACGGGATATAGCTGTATAGATCAGATTCCGGTTCAACATGTGAATATTACTGCGGTTGAAGACGAAATACACGATCTGGTATTCGGAACCCTGAGCCTTATGAACAGAAAGCGCATAGGCCAGTGAGATATCGCTGAGTTCCTCGTACGGATAAAAAACATAGGTCCCGGAATAGTTTACCATCAAAGACTTCTCTTTGTCATCAACATTTTCCAAGATACCGATATCTCCGTTGAAAACATCGTCCGAAGGCCTGTTTTTCAGCTGCAGTATCTTATCCCCTTCACGGAAGGTGAACTTGTTTGACTTCTTTTCTTTTTTATTGAAATCCGAAGGATTGAAGGCTTCCTGCAGCATCAGATTGAGATTGTCGATCCCCCATTCGCCCTTGTACATCGGCGAAAGGATCTGTATCTCATCAAGACTGCAGCCTTCATCGATATCCTTCCTGATCAGATCGATCAGATCGAAACGGTCATGATAGATGTCATAGAAACGGATATCCTTTGTATATTTCTCGAGATCGACTCGGTTATTGCGGATATCATCCGCCAGCGATATGATCTCAGAGCCTTCTTTTTGCCGGTAATTGAATTCCAGATGGCTGACGACGATCATATCCGATGCGATCATATCGTTTAGCAGATTGCCCGGCCGGATGGAAGGAAGCTGGTTGTTGTCGCCGATGATGCAGATCTTTTTGACCCTGGCGCAGGCTTTCAACAATGAGGCAAACAGAGAATTGTCGACCATCGAAAACTCATCAATGATCACGCAGTCGTAAATCAAGGGGTTTTCGATGTCATAGACAAAGGTATTGTTTTCCTTGTTCCACTTCAGAAGTGAATGGATGGTCTTGGATTCGACATCACAGATCTCGTTGATCCTCTTTGCTGCCCTGCCGGTCGGTGCGGCAACGATCAGATTGCCGAAGGGATAGGTATCCCGGAAGATATCGACAAGGGCTTTGACGGTCGTGGTCTTGCCTGTACCCGGTCCGCCGACGATGATCGAGATATCGTTTTCAAAAAAGTTCAGGATCGCTTCCTTCTGTTTCTCGTGATAGGTGATCGAATTCTGCATCTGCGAGTTTTCGATGCCTTCCATGACGATGTCTTCTTCGACTTTGAGACCGCCCGCAAAATTGTTAATGAAATCAGCGATGAACTTTTCATCGTAATAATCGGCATACAGATAGATCTTTTCGCCATCTTTGTATAAATAGCGCTTGTCGAGGCAGCGTTCGATGATCTCGTCGATATTGCTGATCTTGCCATAGTAATCCAGAACAGACAATAACTTGTCATAGGTCAGATAGAGATCACCGCTGTTGAACGTATATTCGGAGATCAGATAGATCAGGTAGGCTTCCTTGTATTTGTTTTCCGCATCGGAAAATTCAAAACGTGAGGCAAAGCGTTTCACCTTGTCAAAGCCGATGCCATAGACTTCATTATAAAAACGGAACGGATTATCTTCTGCCACTTCCTTGGTCGCATACTTGAATCTTGAAAAGATCTTCTGGGCATCCGCGGAATTGAAACCGCCTGATACAAGATAGAGTATCGTCTCATTCTGCGGATCAGCTAAGAATGCAAAGCCACTTAGGATCGCTTCACTTTGTTTCTCATTCAAAGAGACCTGAAAGATCATTTCCGGATCATCCTTTAAGATCTTCAAAGTCTGATTGCCGAAATGATCGTAGATCTTCTCGGCTGCCTTCTTGCCGATACCCGGGAAGGCGGAACTTTTGAGATAGGAGATGATCTCTTCCTTTTGCGTTGAAATGTATTTTTCGATGCTCAGCAGAGAAAACTGAAATCCGTAGCGGGGATGATCCACATAGAAACCCGATATGATATAGCGTTCCCCTTTTTCATAATCAAAAGAAGGTCCCGTTATCGTCAAAACCCCATCCTGGGTCTTGAAACGGGACACCATATAAGAATCACTTTTATAGATCGTATGGGTGAACTCACCTTCAAGGATCTCAATAACTTCGTTACTTTCCATTGACCCTGTTCATCAGCGTTTCATTCAGATCCGTGCCGTCAATAAAAGTCTTTTCGATGACACCGCCGCCAAGCAGCTGTCCATCCTTATAAAAGACTGCCTGCTGGCCAGGTGTGACGGCCTTGATCTTCTGCGGATAATACAGCATTGCCGAAGTCTCATCAACCTTTTTGATGATGACTTCATTATCAGACTGCCGGTAGCGGAACTTGCACTGTATATGATCGTCTTTCAGCTCGCCGATCCAGTTGATCTCGTCGATATAGGCACTGTCCGAATACAGATATTCCTCATTCTTGACCGAAGTCAGATATAAGACATTGTTTTTGACATCCTTGCCGACACAGAAATAAGGCCCTCTGTTTCCGCCGACGCCAAAACCTTTTCTCTGGCCGATCGTATAGTAGTAGACGCCCTCATGTTCGCCAACCGTCTCAAGCGTATCGATATCGATGATCTTCCCTTTTTTCATCGGGATATAGTTTTTTAGGAATTCGCGGAAATTGCGTTCACCGATAAAGCAGATCCCGGTGGAATCCTTCTTGTCCGCGATCGAAAGATCCAGTTCATGGGCAATTCGTCTGACTTCCGTCTTATCGATATCCCCAAGTGGGAAAAGACTCTTGTCCAGAGCATTCTTATTGACCTGAGCCAGGAAGTAGGACTGGTCCTTATTGAGGTCAGCGGCTTTGTAATAAGTGATCTTTCCGTCCGTTTCGACCGATTTGAAATAATGACCGGTCGCGATCTTATCAAAACCGTTCTTTTCGGCAAAACGCAGAAAATGGTCGAATTTGATGTATTTATTGCATAAGATATCCGGATTCGGGGTCCTTCCCTTTTCATATTCTTCAATGAAATTGGTGAAGACCGCATCCCAGTATTCCTGTATATAATCGCTTCGCAAGAGCTTTAAGCCGAGCTTGTCGGCAACCGCCTTTGCATCGTTGTAGTCTTCTTCCTGCGGGCAGATATCGTTGTTCAGGGTATCATTGCCAAGCGTATCGTTATTCAGAGCTGAATCCCAGTTACGCATAAAACAGCAGGTCACATCATAACCCGCCTGTTTTAAAAGATACGCAGCGACAGCACTGTCAACGCCGCCTGATAAACCAACCAGTACTTTAATCATTCTTTCCGGATCTGACCGCATGTATCAAAATGCGGACATTCGCCTTCGCATTTCGAGATCGTCTTGAGTTTCTTGAACAGTTCGATCTCTTCTTCGTCATAACCGATCTGCAGGTTCCTGTCATCGATGATGATCGGCCGCTTCAGTATGGAAGGATTTTCGACGATAAAGTCACACAATTCATTCAAAGACATCTCATCGATATCGACCTTGTCTTCCTGGATGATCTTGGAACGTTTGGAGATGATATCATCCGTTCCGTTCTCCGTCCTGGAAATGAGATACTTGATCTCTTCCTTGTTGAGAAGCGTATTGAAAATGTTCTTCTCAATGAAGCGAAGATGATTGTCTTTCAGATAATTCTTGACTTTACGGCAGGAAGAACATCCTGGCGAAGTATATACGACTATCATGCTAGTATTATAACACCAATCAGTTTGATTTTAAGCGGACGAATGTATTATCATATTTACAGGAAAAAGTAGCCTGCGCAAGCATTTCAAAGAGAGACTGTGTATGCTGAAAACAGTCATTTGCCCGCAGGACGAATTGGGACCTGGCTGTTCAGAAGGCATGAGTCTTCTGCGTCTTCCGCGTTAAGGAGAAAAGTGAAAAACAAAGGTGGTACCGCGCATCTGCGCCCTTGAGATCACCTTTTTATTTTTTGGAAAGGATTATCGCTATGAAAAGAATGTTATCCGGCATCAAGCCGACTGGCCAGCTGACTTTAGGAAACTATATCGGCGCACTTCGCAACTTCGTCAATTACCAGGATGATTACGAGATGATCGTCTTCATTGCCAACCTGCACTGCATCACGGAATACCAGGATCCGGCAGATCTCAGAAAGAACCTGACGGATGCGGTCGCCTTATATATGGCCTGCGGTCTAGATCCGAACAAGTCGACGATCTTCCTTCAGACCGATGTGCACTCCCACGCAGAACTTGGCTACATCATGGCCTGCAACACCTATCTGGGTGAGCTCAACCGTATGACCCAGTTCAAGGACAAGACAGCAAAAGGCGAAAAGAACATGACGGCAGGTCTTTACACCTACCCTTGCCTGATGGCTGCGGACATCCTTCTTTATGATGCCAACTATGTACCGGTCGGTGAAGACCAGAAGCAGCATGTCGAGCTTACAAGAGACATCGCACAGCGTTTCAACAACAAGTATGGCGATACCTTCGTCGTACCGGAACCATTGATCGCCAAAGTCGGTGCCCGCATCATGTCTTTATCCGATCCGTCCAGGAAAATGTCCAAATCCGATGAGACCAATAAAGGATGCATCTATCTGCTTGATGATCTAAAAGCCGCCCGCAAGAAGATCATGTCTGCCGTGACCGATTCATTCGGCGAGATCAAACTGGACAAGGAAAATCAGCCGGGCTTATACAACCTCATCGAGATCGCTTCCTCCTTATCGAATCGCCCGATGGAAGAGATCGCTGAAGAATTCAAGGGTCAGGGCTATGGCAAGCTGAAGGGCTATGTTGCCGATGTCGTCTGTGCAGAGCTTGAAAAGATCCAGGCAAGATACCATGAGATCATGGAATCCCGTCAGATCGAAGCCGTCCTTGAAGAAGGCGCAAAGAAAGCTGCGTTGATCGCGGACGCCAAGCTCGAAGAAGTCAAACGCAAGATCGGTCTTGAGATC
The DNA here is from genome assembly GCA_002362065.1 of Solobacterium sp. UBA3303. Taxonomy (GTDB): domain Bacteria; phylum Bacillota_I; class Bacilli_A; order Erysipelotrichales; family Erysipelotrichaceae; genus Colivicinus. The sequence goes on along the minus strand of DESX01000022.1, from coordinate 2,355 downwards.
AAATACCAGTAAACAAAGAAAACGCCACACGGCGTTTTTTCATTCTTCAAAGTCCCCTTCATCGATCTTCTTGAAAGAAGAGATGATCTTTTTTGACGTCACAGACAAGTCGTGGAAGGAAGTTCCAAGGCTTTCGTAAGCCTTATAGACTTCCTCGCTTCGCTTTTCATAGCGGCTAAATTCAACGGAGAGATCGGAAAGCAGTTTGAGGATCTCCCTGGCCTTTTCATCCTTCTTCTTGCCTAAATAGATCGAACGTATCGCTGTGATATAGGCTAAAAGTGTGGTTGGTGAGACGATGTAGACTTTCTTTGTATAAGAATAGTCGACAAGGTCGGAGAAGGAACCGTAGATGCTTGAGAATACGGCTTCTGCCGGTATGAACATGTAGGCGAGATCGGCTGTATATCCCTGAATGATGTATTTTCTTGCGATATCGTCGATGTGCTTTTTGATGTCGTTGCGGAATTTCCTTTGAAAGAGTTCCTTGCTTTTTTCATCGAGTCGCTTGTCGAGCATATTGCGGTAATTCTCCAACGGAAACTTCGAATCGATGCACAACAGCCCAAAGGAGCCTTCCGCCTTGATCACCGCATCGGCGATAAAACCATTGGGCAGTTTATATTGTTTTTCATAGAAGGCCGCATTGTTTCCATAGACGCTGTCTAGCAGTGAATAAAGCTCAACTTCGCCAAACATGCCCCGGCTCTTCTTGTCGGTCAGGATATCTTCTAAGGAGATGATGTCCTTGCTTAATTCATCGAGATCCTGCTGGGCCTTGGAGATCATGGACATCTTCTCGGAGATCTTTTCAAAGACTTCACCGGAAGACTTGTGCGACTGTATCAGATTGGAATTGACCCGTTCGGAAAAGTTGGAGAATTCCTGGTTCAAAGAACTTCCGAGATCCGCAAAATCACGGTTGATCGAGGAGCGGATCTCGTAGATCGAACGGCTCAGTTCGTTGTTGAGGTCATTGGTCTTCTTGGCATTGTTCAAAACAAGGATCAGGATGATCAATACCGTAACGACAAAAAGTGCTGCCATCAGGATCAGTAATGTATTGTTATCCATTATTCTTCCTCGTTGTTCAGGTAGTCTTTCAGAAGCTGCAGACGGCTGAGCTGGTTATTATCCTCTTCCCGATTGATGATTGACAGCAAAAACACGTATACCGCGTATACAGATATGAATATGAGCGTCATCAATGACAAGTAATCGGAAATATTTTTAAGCATTTTCTTCTCTCAGTTTATTATACAATTCTTCGGCCGTGCTGGAAGTCAAAACTGTTTTGAGCTCTTCCAAGGACAAAGTACGGATATTGGCGATGGTCTTGTATTTGCGAAGCAGCTTCATGCGGCTCTTCGGACCCAGACCTTTGACATCATCGAGCACCGACTTGTACATCGCCTTTTGTCTTAATTTCTTATGGTAAGTGATCGCAAAACGGTGGACCTCATCCTGCATATTGGTCAGGAAAAAGAAGAGGTCGGAATCCTTTTCGATCTCAACGATCTGATAATCCGCATCCATCATATAGGATGTGTTGTGGTGATCGTCTTTGCCCAGGCCGACGATCGTGATATCCATGTTCAATGAAGAAAGAATCTCCTTGGCGATATCGATCTGGATCCTTGCTCCATCGACGATCAGTAAGTCCGGTCTGGGAAGGCCGTCTTTCAAGACTCTGAAGTAGCGGCGATAGAGTATCTCACGCATGGAAGAAAGATCATCTGCCGAATCTTCAAGCTTAAACAAACGATAATCCTTCTTGGAAGGCTTGAAGTCCTTGTAGACGACCATGGCGCCAACCGTATTGACACCGCCCGTATGTGAGTTATCAAAGAGCTCGATCGTGCTGATCGGCTTGTGGAAGATGCGTTTGAATTCTTCATCGAGCTTATCCGTGTAAGTCTCCTTGCGCACGATGATGCTCTTGTTCTGTTTCAAGGATTCGATGCAATTGGTCTTGGCTTGCTTCAGGAGCTGGTATTTATAGCCTCTGGTGACCGTTGCACATTCATAGACATCTTTAAGATATTCATAGATCTCTTTTGGCACATAGAGCTTCTTTGGTGCCTCATTGATCTCGTAAAAACGATAGATGTAGGACGTCACGAAGTTTTCCGGATCGGATACAAGATGATCAATGAATTTATCCGATGCCAGAAGTCTTCCGTTCTTGACGAAGAGACCGGTGATCGCGATATAGCCGTCTTCCACATAGTAATTGAAGATATCGAAGCTTTCACGGTTGTTTTTCTGCACATCCTGTTTGAGGCTGGTCTGACGGACGTCTTCGATCAGATCGCGGTAATAAGCTGCATTTTCAAAATCGAGCTTTTCAACGGC
>DESX01000049.1 GCA_002362065.1 Solobacterium sp. UBA3303 | reverse complement strand
TCTATTTCCGTACAACTGACGTTACTGGTATCGTTAAAGACTTAGGTGGTGCTGAAATGTGCATGCCTGGTGATAACGTTGTCATGTCCGTTGAACTGATCGCTCCGATCGCTATCGAACAGGGTACTAAGTTCTCTATTCGTGAAGGCGGCAGAACAGTTGGTTCCGGTTCCGTTGTCGAAATCGTTAAATAATTACTAACTGAACGATTGATTCTATAAAACCTTCCCTTGCGGAAGGTTTTTTATGGCTTCAGGTCTATAATGAAAGTATGCTGATCAAAATACTTATTTTATTGATCGTATTCTATCTGATTGCGATCTATCCTGATACGTCCCGCAAAAAGAAGATGGAGCCCTATGAAAAGTGCTTCATCGCTCACCGCGGCCTGTTCAACAATAAAGACATACCGGAGAATTCCCTTCCCGCGTTTAAAAAGGCGGTCGAAAACAACTTTGGTATCGAACTTGATGTGCAGCTCACCACCGATGATAAGCTCGTCGTCTTCCATGATGCATCCTTAAAACGGATGACCGGTATCGACAAGAACCTGACGGATTGTTCCTATGAAGAACTGTGTGGCTATCCCCTTCTTGATACCAAGGAACAGATCCCTTTATTCTCGGATGTCTTAAGCGTATTAAATCCGGATACACCGCTGGTCATTGAGATCAAGGCGGAAGGAAGATACATCGAAACGACAAAGCGGACCGTCGAGATGATGAAAAGCTACAATGGCTTGTACAACATGGAATCCTTCAATCCGATGGTCGTACGCTACCTGCGCATGAACGAACCGCAGATCATCCGCGGCCAGCTCGCTTACAATTATCTGAGTGATCCCAATGCAAAGATCAGTAAAGTCCTGTGCTTTGTGCTGACCTATCTGCTGATGAACTTCTTAACCAGACCGGATTACATCGCCTATGATGTAAATGGCTCAGATAATCTTTCCTTCCAGCTGATGTCAAGGCTCTTCAAAGCCGAATGCGTCGCCTGGACTGTCAAATCCAGGCAGCAGTTTGAAGAAAAAAAGCACCTGTATCAGTGCTTTATCTTTGATTCCTGGATGCCGGACAACAAGGACCTCTAAGAGGTCTTTTATTTTGCCTTCTCTTCATATAAACCTTTGGCGTAATCCAGCAGCCCTTCAAAACCTTCTTTGGACATTGCCCCGCTTGCATAGCACAGGAATTCACCATCCGGGTCGATCACATAGGTCGTCGGATAAGAACTCACACCACAATAGTAGAATAGGACTCCCTCTTCATCCACCAGCAATGGTATCTCTAGATCTCTTTCTTTCGCAAACTTTTCAATATCTTCCATGCCGCCGTTTTCATTGAGCGGTGTCATGACGACATAACACTTCGCAAGTCCCTCATTGGAAAACTCCGTCAGATCCGGAAGTTCCATATCGCAATACACGCACCAGGTCGCCGAGAAGTTTAAGAGGACGTATTCCCCTTTCAGATCTGACAGGACAACACTGTTTCCTTCGATATCCTTGAATTCACGATCAAACAGATAAGACGAAGCATCTTCACTCTGTTTGCTGTTTGCGGCGTTTTTAAGCTCTTTGGCAGCCTTTATATCCTTGGATGCATTCCATATCATATACAGACCAAAACAGATCAGAATGACGCCTGTGATCTTTGATACATAGGATACGATCTTCTTGTTCTTTGAAATGAAGTTTAGGACCGCCCCGGTAAATAAACCCGTCAGAAGAAATGGAATGATCAGCCCCAGTCCATAGGAAATGATATAGAGATAGCCTTTTGCCGATGTCGCTGCCAGCAAAAGTGCACCTGACAATAACGGTCCGATACAAGGTGACCAGCCAAGTGAGAACACAAAGCCCAGTAAGAACGCCTTGAACGGGTTCATGCCATTCAGCTTCTGGTCGATCTTCAGACGGAATTCCTTGTTTAAGACATCGATACTGATGATCCCGCATTCATGTAGACCAAACAAGATCAGCAAGACGCCGCCGATGATCGAGATGACTTCCTTATAATCCTCAAGGAATCTTGAGATATAGCTTAAGGAGAGTGCCAGAAGCACAAAGGTCATACAGATGCCCAAAACAAAGAAAAGTGTTGTGATGAACACTTTTCCTGTCTGATATCTGATGTTTCCTTCTTCGTCCGTGCTCTTGTTGTCCCCTGCAAGATATGACATGTACAAAGGGATCAAAGGAAGAACGCACGGTGAGAAAAAGGATAACAGACCCTCTAAGAAGGTCGTTGCCAGTAATTTCAGATCCATATCACCTCAGAAAGATCAGAATGATGATACCCATCAGTACCCTGTAGATGCCGAAGATCGTAAAGGTATTCTTGCGGATATAGTTGAGCACGAAGCGGATCATGAATAAGGATACCGCAAACGCACTTGCACAGCCCACTAAAAGTGTCAGGATCTCCATAAAGGAGACTGCACCTGAGAATTTGAGTACTTCCATAAGGCTGGCACCAAACATGACCGGGATGGCCAGTTCAAAGGTAAATTCGGTTGCGGTAGGCCTGGAAATACCTAATAACAATGAAGCGATGATCGTCGAACCGGAACGGGAAACGCCCGGGAAGATCGCAGCGATCAGCTGGGTCAGACCGATGATCAAAGCCTGTAAATAAGTGATCTGTCTTGTTGAACGTATGGCAAACTGTTTTCCCTTCAGCATCGTTTCCACGACGATGAAAATGATACCCACAACGATCAAGGCGATGCCGATAAAGATCATCTCATTCTTCTCATTGATGAAGGTAAACAAATCTTCCAGAACCAGTTCAAAGATGATGACCGGAAGACAGGCGACGACGATCTTGAGCCAGAGGATGAACTTGTCCTTCTTGACGTAAGACAAGACCCCTTCGCCCAAAGGCATCGAAGACTTGCCAAACGGCCAGACTTTGTTCCAGAAGACCAGCAGTAAAGCTAAGATCGCTCCAAGCTGAATGACGACTTCAAAGACGTTATAGAACTCCGGTGAGACTTCAAGCGGCAGAAAGGCATTCAGGATCTTCATGTGCGCTGTGGAAGAGATTGGCATCCATTCGGTGATACCTTCAATGATGCCAAATATGATCGCTTTCAATACATTCATGAAAACCTCCTAGTTGAACGTGACCAGTTCATCTTTCGGTGCTTCCGCCGGCTTGTAGGATCTGAGCTTTAAAGCACAGATCTTCATGCCTTCGTCATTTTCGACCACATGGCCGACACCGCTTAACGTATAGTATTTGTCCTTATCGATATCCTTTTCCTTAAGTCCGATGACCGGCAAAGCGATATCCGTGATGTCATTTGCACAGCAGACCATCGCCTTGCGGCCCATGATCAGCACATTCTGTTCATCATCGATCGAACCGGCATATTTGGCCTTGATCGTGATGTTCTTGCCGTTGTATTTCATTGGGTTGTCGACCGCATCCATGAACCAGAGACCATAGTCCATATCGGAGATATCGAGATCCTTCGATACATCGAAGAGCTCATCTTCGATCTTGTTTGTCACATTGCCGTCCTTGTCTTCATAGATCAGTTCGACATACTGGTTGATCGACTTTAAGTTGTTTCTAAGATAACGCTTGTCGACATTGTCGGAACGGTTCAGGATGACCACTTCCGCATTGACGACATGGTTGTAAAGGAACTGGCGCATATTTGCCAGATAGAGAGAGAACTTGGATGCATCGATCGTCGTCAGCGTCTGAGCCAGCTCCCAGTTTGAAATGAAGCCGGTCTGATAGAGGATGTTGTCATCCTCCATGCCGTTGAGTTCGATGAAGACCCTTTCCATCCCCTTGTATTCCTTATCGATCTGTTTCTGTTTTTCGATCGTCAGATCAATGACGGAATCCAGATACAGGACTTTTGAATTCGTGAGTTTCAGAAATTTCTCATCGTATTCAACATCGCCCTGTTCCAGACAGATGATCAAAGTTTCCTCGCCTTCATTGAAGTTGGGATTGCATAAGGTACCCATGATCGCCGTCGTCTTCCCGGAATCCAGGAAGCCGGAGAATACATAAACAGGTTTAATCATGGAAGAGTTCCTCAAAGTAGTGCTCATCGATCTGCGTACCGATGATCGATACCAAAGCCTTGTCTTTCATCTCACCTTCAAAGATGTTGTATTCATTCAAGACATAGTTGAAATACAAAGTCTTTTCATCGGATAAAACATAGCCTTTGACACGGATGATGTCCTCAGGGATCTTCGTGAGGATCTGTTCAAGTTCTTCCTTGCTGAAGCGATATGTCGGCTCAAGGATCAGGTTCTTGAAGAGTTCATCCTCATCGTCGTCGCCATGGTGGTGATGATGATGGTGATGGTGATGGTGATGTTCACCTTCTTCTTCATGATGATGTTCATGATCGTGGTCGTCATCGTCGTCATCTTCATCTTCATCGTCGTGATGATGGTGGTGATGTTCGTGTTCTTCCTCTTCGTCATCATCGTGGTGGTGATGATGTTCTTCTTCCTCTTCGAATTCCGGAAGGATGTCACCGCCGGAAACGATGATATCAAGGACTTCATCGATCGGAAGATCATTGATCGGCTCATCGACGATCTCCGCATCTTCGTTGAGTTCCCTTACGATCTGCTTTGCCTTTTCGATCGTCTCTGCATCCGCTACATCGGTATGGGAGAGCACGACGGCATTGGCCGCTTTGACCTGGTCGTTGAAGTATTCCTTGAAATTGACGTGGTATTTTCTGCAGGTTTTGACATCGACGATACAGATATGGGAAACGATACGGAAATCCGGATCTGCCTTGACGACATTGATGATCTCGGAAAGCTTGCCGACACCTGATGGCTCGATCAAAAGGTCACTGACACCCATCTCTTCGATCTCTTCAAGAGCATCTTCAAAATCACCCTGCAAAGAGCAGCAAATGCAGCCGTTGTTGATCTCTTTGATGTTGAGCGACTTGTCAAAGAACGCTCCGTCAACACCGACTTCGCCGAATTCATTCTCCAGCAGCATGACTTTCTCAAATTTCTTTTCGCTTAAAAGCTTCTGAATAAACGTCGTCTTTCCGGCACCCAAGAAACCGGAAATGATATAAACATTGATCATTTTATCTACCTCTTTTCTCAAATACGATCTCATCATAGCCAGTCGCTTCATCATACTGACGAACGCTCTGGTATTCTTCCAGTACAGCCAGGATCAGTTCACAGGTCGTATTGACCAGACACCCTTTGCTTAAGTGGCCGCCGATCACATTCCCCCTGTCATCTGAAAGGCTGATATGAATATGGGCTTTTCCTTTTGACACCGTCCCGGTTAGGGAAACGATCTCAAAGTCCGCTTCTTTTTCATAGAAGTCCTTTGCTCTGGCAAGTCTGATCCTTGCCTTGAAAAGACAGCCCACGCCTGAAACAACGGCAGCCGTATCGACCCCGTTTGAAACACACAGGGATTCGATGGATTCCTTTAAATCATCGCCTTTTTTCAAACGGACTGCGAGTTCTTTCATAAACATTATTTTACCATTTATAATAAGGCTATGATAAGCGATTTACATTCCGGACTGCTTGCCTTGCAGGATGAAAAATACCGCGATTTTTCCTTAAAACTGCTCAATACATCCTACCCCGTCATCGGCATCCGGATGCCGGTTTTAAGAGCCTTTGCAAAGGAACTTTTAAAGCAGGAAACATCTCCTGAATTTGAAGATGTCTATTATGAAGAGGTGCTCCTTCATGGCATATATATCGTTTCCCGCAAGGTCCCTTTTGAAGATAAAGTCAAAGAAGCTGAAGCCTTTCTTCCCAAGATCGATTCCTGGGGGATCTGTGACAGTTTCATCCCTTCCTTCAAGGACATTAAAAAGCACAAGGAAGAATACTACCCCTATGTTTTGAAATACCTGGCATCCGATAAGGAATTCATACAGCGTTTTGGCCTGGTCGTATTGCTGGACTACTATATTGAAGACAAATACCTTGATGAACTCTATCGCATCATCAAAGAAGAACGATATAACGGCTATTATTCCTTGATGGCCGGGGCATGGCTTTTGTCGTATCTGTTCATGTTTTATTTTGACAGAACAGTTGAATACATTGAAAACACTGAACTCAATGATTTCGTGCGAAAAAAAGGAATCCGCAAAGCGCTGGATTCCTATCGTTTAAGTGATGAGCAGAAACTTCTCTTACGCAGCCTTTGACTGCGTCTTCTTGATCAGATCCGGATCTTCATAGACCGGTTTTTTCTTGCCTGTCTTGACTGAGAACATGACTGCCGCATACGGTGCCAGATCGATCGCGATCGAATTTGGCAGACCGTGTGCTTTTATTTTGCGGGAACGGATCGGCTCAAAGTTGCACATATTGCAGCCGTTGTAGATATCCTTTTCCGAGTTGATGACTTCCGTGTAGATGCCGCGGTATGGAACACCGATCCTGTAATTGGTGTAAGAGATCGGCTTCATATTGAGGACGACTAAGAAGCAGAAATCCTCGCCATAGCGGCAATAGATGTAGACCGACTGACGATAGTTGTCTGCATCGATCCAGCGGAATGTGCTTTGATCGTAGTCCTGGGCATAGAAGACCCTGTAGGACTTGTAGATCTGGCACAGATCACGGAAATAACGGTTGAAGGAGTCGTGTGCCGGATAATTCAGAAGATCCCAGTCGAGACCCCTTGTCTCATCAAATTCCCTGTACATCGCAATATCGTTGCCTAAGAAGTTGAGCTTCTTGCCAGGATGCGTGAACATGTACATAAACAGGTTCCTGCATTGGGCGAATTGTGTCTCATAATTGCCCCACATCTTGTCGACGATCGTCTTTTTGGAGTGGACGACTTCATCATGGGACAAAGGCAGTATGAACTTCTCCGAATAGAAGTAAGCCATCGAGAACGTCAGCATGTTGTGATGGTATTGCCTGTATTCAGGATCCATCGCGTAATACTTGAGCGTATCATTCATCCAGCCAAGATCCCACTTGTAGTCAAAACCAAGGCCATCATACACCGTCGGGACGGTGACTTTCGGATAATCCGTTGAATCCTCGGCGATCAGGATGATGTCCGGATGTTCATTCTTTAAGGAATAATTAAAGCGTTTGACAAAGGATAAGCCATTGCCGTTTTCACCGATGTTCTTGTTCCCTTCAAAGAAGATGATGTTGGATACCGCATCCATTCTCAATCCGTCAAAGTGGTATTCATTGACGAAGAAATTGGCGGAAGACATCAGATAGGAAATGACCGGACCCGAACCTAAGTCGAACTGGTAGGAACCCCATTGCGAACGTTCGAGCTTGCGATCGGAATACTCATAACATGGTTCCCCATCAAAGGAGCCCAGACCAAAGTCATCCGTCGCAAAGTGGACATAGGCGACATCAAGGATAACGCCAATGCCGTTGAGGTGGCACTCGTTGATGAAATCCTTCAGATCCCATGGTGTTCCATAGCGGCTGGTCGCTGAGAAGAAGCCCGTTGCCTGATAGCCCCAGGAGCCGTCAAACGGATGTTCGACGATCGGCATCATCTCGATATGGGTGTAGCCCATATGTTTGACGTATGGGATGAGTTCTTCCTTGAGCTCACGATAGGTCGTCAGACGCCCCTCATGTTTGAAGCCGTTGACATGGATCTCATAGATATTCATCGGATCCTCATAGGAGAAATGACGTTTTGTCATGTATTCATCATCGCTGAATTTATACTGGCTGAGATCATACATGACTGAGGCATTATCCGGACGCAGCTCCGAATAAAACGCATACGGGTCAGACTTGTAGACGACTTTGTTGTTGCGGCCGGTGATGCGATAGCGGTAAGAGTAGATGCATTCGCAATGTTCGATGATCAGATGCCAGATACCGCGGTCATCGACCTTCTGGAATTCATAAAAGACCTTAAAGTCATCTTTTGACATGAATACTTCCACTTTTTTCGCATGCGGAGCCCACACATAAAACTCGACACCATCGCCGAGTTTATGAACGCCCATATACCTGTAAGCCTGTGTATCCAGTCCGGAAAAGAAATAATCCAGGTTCATTTTTCCAATACCTTCCTGTAAAGATTCTCATATTCTCTTGCAGAACGTTCAAAGGAGACATCCGTCTTCATCGCGTTGCGCACAAGCATTTTCCACCGCTCAGGATATTCATAGTATTGCGTATAGGCATAATTGAATACCCTCTCAAAGTCATGGACAGTGTAAGGACCAAAGGAGAAGCCGTTTCCGGTATTTTCATACTCATTGAGCGGCTCGACCGTGTCTTTCAAACCACCGGTCTCTCTGACCAAAGGAAGTGTTCCATAGCGCATTGCGATCAGCTGGGAGATGCCGCACGGTTCAAATAAAGATGGCATGACCAGCATATCGAGTCCTGCATACATCCTGTGGGCAAGTCCCTCATTGTATCCGCAATAATAGACGAAATGCTTCTTGTTTTCGTTTTCCAGCATCTTGAAGGAATACTCGTGCTTGGATTCACCCGTCCCCAGTATGGCGACCTGTACATCCTGACGCAGGATATTCTGTATCGCGCCAAGGAAGATGTCTGTCCCCTTCTGGAATGTCAGACGGGAGACCATACCCACAAGCAGGGTATCCGGTTTTTCTTCAAGGCCTAACTGCTTTTGCAAGGCAGCCTTGTTGGCCTTCTTGCCGGAAATGTAGTTTCGAAGCGAATAGCTTTTTTCGATCGCCTTGTCATTTGCCGGATTGAAGGATTCCGTATCGATGCCGTTGACGATGCCATAGAGATCCTTGGCCCGATAGCGCAAGATCACATCGAGCTTGTTGCCGTATTCCGGTGTCTGAATCTCTTTGGCGTAAGTTTTCGATACCGTCGTCACGAAATCCGCATAGACGATACCGATCTTCATGAAGTTGCAGTAATCGTTGAAACGAAGGTCGCCATTCTCATAATACTTGTATTCAAAGGCAAGGTAATCGAATAAGACCTGTTTGTCATATTCGCCCTGGTAAGCCAGATTGTGGATGGTCAGGATGTGCTTGATGGAACGGATCTTTTCGATCGCGTTGTATCTGACCTTGCATAAGGCTGGCAAAACAGCGGCATGATAGTCATGTTCATGGCAGATGTCAGGATAGTAATCCATCTTGATCATCATCTCAACGACGGCTACATTGTAAAAAGAAAACCGTGCGGCATCATCGGCATAGCCATAGACGCCGTCACGGTTAAAATATGTATCGTTTTCAATGAAAAGATATTCAACGCCTTCATTGATATAAGAGTAGATGTTTGCCTCTTCGTTGATGAAACCACTATGAACGTAGATATGGTCGAGATACTTCATACCCTGATAGTATTCTTCCTTGATGGATTTGAACATCGGCATCACAACTCTGACTTGAAAATCATTCTTATCAAGAGCTTTTGGAAGCGCATATACTACATCAGCCAGGCCGCCTGTCTTGACGAATGGCAGTGATTCAAAAGAAACAAACAGTACTTTTATCATTAGATACGATCTCCTCGCTTGATATAGATAGGTTCTTCTTTTGTACCCTTGAGCTCCTTGATGTGCGTGATGATCGACAGACGGTCGACGACAGCGCATTCAAGTTTGACGTTCTTGTCAACAAAGGTATCCGGAAGGATGACAGAATCCTTGATCACAGCACCTTCCTTGACCACGACGTTACGGCCGATGACCGAGTTGATGACTGTGCCTTCGATCTGGCAGCCGTTGGCAACGATGGAACCGGTGACTTTTGCGCCCGGTTTGTAAAGTGTCGGGCAGGAGTCGTTGGTCATCGTGTAGATCGGCCAGTCTTCATTGATGAGCTTCAGCATCTCTTTTTCGTTCTTGATCTCCATGTTCGCATCATAGTATGCATTGAGTGTGGAGATGCAGGCGACGAAGCCGCGGTGCTGGAAGGTTCCGATCTTCATCGGTCTGACGCAGTCAGCGATGATGTCGGAGAGTGAGTATAAGCTTGAAGTCGTCGTCGCTTCTTCGACCAGCTGTTTGAAGGTCAGAGCAGACATGACGTATGTTTCAAGAGAAACGACCGCTTTCTTGTTCGTGCCGCGGTTCTTGTGCATTTCTGTGACGCGCCTGTTTTCATCAAGTGTCAGCAGATCGCCCATCAGATAACGCTTGTCGGCATTGGTCGTGGAATGGCATAAGATCGTGATATCGTTCTTTGCCTTGATGTGCTCATCGATGATCTCGTTGAAGTCCTGCTTGAAGATGAAGTGGGACGGTGCAACGACGACATAGGATGCGTTTTCCTGATCGATGAAATCCATATAGGTCTTGAAGGCCTGTACATCGACATTGAACAGTTCATTGTTCTTGTAGTCGACATCGCCATGCAGCAACTGGATCTTTCCTCTCTTGGAGTTGAGATTGTAGCTGGTATGGGAGATGTGTTCGACTGTGGAACGAGGTCTGTTCTTGATGAAGACCTTGATCGATTCGATATTGGAGTTGGTGAAGTTTGACAGCATGAAGTCGATGATACGATATCTGCCAAGGATCGATGTCGCGGAGATCGGACGGAAGTCCTCGAGACCTCTGACATGGACATAGGACGGTTCAAAATTCAGAATACCTAACACTTTACTCATGATCTTCACCTGCCTTTGCGATTAATGCTTTGGAAACTAAGAGGATATCCTCCGAATTCTTCTTGCCGAGTTTCATTCCATCCGGAACTTTGACATCGTCTGCGACCAAACATCTGACAAGTTTTGCACCCTTGCCGATGACGGCGTTGTTCATGACGACAGTGTCTTCGACCTTGGCACCTTCTTCGATTTCAGCGCCGGAGAAGACGACGGAACGTGTGACTTCACCATTGACGATCGCACCCTGTGTAATGAAGGCGCCATCGATCTTGGCATTCTCACCGATGCACTGCGGCGTGGCGGATGCATCATCCGTGTAGATCTTCCAGTCCGGATCAAACAGATCGAGTCCGGAATTGTCTTTCAGCAGATCCATGTTCGCTTCCCAGAGTGAAGAGATCGTACCGACATCCTTCCAGTAACCTTTGAAGCGGTAAGCCTGCAGCTTGAGACCGTCTCTCAGATATGCCGGGATCAGATTCTTTCCGAAGTCGTGCTGGGAATTTGGATCCTTTGCGTCATCCTTGAGATACTTCTTGAGTGTCTTGTAAGAGAAGATGTAGACACCCATGGAAGCCAGGTTGGATTTCGGCTCTTTTGGTTTTTCTTCAAATTCAACGATGCGGTCGCTCTTGTCGGTGTTCATGATACCGAAACGGCTCGCTTCCTTCATCGGAACTTCGATGACGGCGATCGTTGCTTCAGCGCCGGATTCCTGGTGAACTTTCAGCATCTTGTCATAATCCATCTTGTAGATGTGGTCACCCGAAAGGACCAATACATAGTCTGCTTCTTCCTGATCAAGGAAGTCCAGGTTCTGATAGATGGCATCAGCTGTGCCGGCGTATAAGCCTAAGCCTGTCTCATCTTTTTCACGCGGAGAAAGGACATAGACACCGCCGCCCTTGGAATCAAGGCCCCAGGTAGAGCTTCTTGCGGAATATGAGCTAAGTAAGATCGACTCATACTGTACAAGTACACCTACCGTCGAAATGTGCGAGTTTGCGCAATTGGACAGCGCAAAGTCGATGATGCGATACTTACCGCCAAAGTGGACCGCCGGCTTGGCGACCTTTTTAGTCAGGTCAAAAAGTCTAGATCCCCTTCCTCCGGCAAGTATCATCGCTACCATATTATTCTTTTTCATGATTAATAATACCCCTCGTTATTAATATGTACTTACATTATACAACATTAGTCTTCGCATATCACGACAGAATATGGTGAAACCGGTATCGTTTCACTCACATATGAAGTACCCTTTTCATCACAGATGATGTTGTGGCAGCTTCCATCGTCATATTCGAGGTATTCCCCGGTCGGATTGATGAAGATCATCAAAGGCCCGATCAGGTAGATCAATGCCCCTTCAAATTTTTCAAAGCTGATCCTTGTCTTCTCACATGTAAAACAGTCATACTTTTTGCGGACCTCGATCAGCTTTTTCAGATACATCGTATCTTCATGATATTTTTCCATCCGCTTCCAGTCGATCTTGTTGATCAGGTCACCGGAATTGTAGGAATTGCGTACGCCCTTTTTGGAGCGGAAGAATTCTTCGCCCATATGGATGAACGGAATGCCTCTTGCCAAAAGCACAAGTGCCATCGCCATGCGTGCTCTAAAGCGATTGATCTTCTTGTCATCTTCCGGCTTGTAGATCATCATGCGGTCATAGAAGGTGTAGTCGTCATGGCACTCGACATAGTTGATGGACTGCTTGTCATCAAGATAGGTCGGATCGGCCTTGAGACAGCGTTTGACATCTTCGTCGATCATATCGTTGCCGGAGATGTAGTGGATCATGATGTCACGGAAATAGTCGTTGAACATCGAAACGTTCGGGATCTTTGAGGCATTGATGATGCAGGCTCTATGTCCTTCATCGAGGACATCGCCCATGTTCCAGCCTTCGCCATAGACCATGAAACCCTTCTTCTTCAAAGAAAGATCATCATAGATCCCCTTGACCGTGCGCACATCCGATATGCCCATTAAGTCCATGCGGATGCCATCGATGTCAAAGAGTTCAAGATAGCGCTCGACCATCTCGATGATGTAGGCTCGCACAAACACATCTTCCGAAGCCACCTCATTGCCGCAATACGTGCCCTGCGCAAGGCTGCCGTCTTTCTTGTAGCGATAAAGCCTTCCCCTAAGCATCCTTCCTAAGTCAAATTCTTTTTCCCGGTAGACGTGGTTGAAGACGACATCGAGATTGACCCGGATGTCATTCTGATGGCAGACATTGACCAAAGTCCTTAACTCATTGATATAGGCATAAGGATCTTCTCTGTTTTCCACATAGTCATCCTTGACGCAGTTGTAGGCGATCGGATTATAGCCCCAGTTGTAGCGGCTTCTGTCATTGTCAAAGTCAAAGACCGGCATGAGCTGTATGTGGCTGACGCCAAGCTGCTTGATGTAATCGATGCCGATCGGATGACCTTTGGAAGTCTTTAAACCGGTCCTTGTAAAGGCAAGGAATTTTCCCTTGTCCTGCAAAGAAAAAGAACCATCGGAAGAAAAGTCACGAACGGAACATTCATAGATCACTGTCGTGTCATTTTCTTTCGGGAAGTATTTTGTCTTGATGAACCTGCTTTTGTCCAAGATGTATGATTCATGGTCCTTGCTCAGATAGGCAAAAGGATCGCCAAAGACGATCCCATCATCACCGACATAGTGGTATTTTCTGCCCTCGTGATCGCCCTTTACGTAAGCTTCAAAACAAAGACCGTTACGAAACATCGGAACGATCTTATCTTCGATCACAAGGTCCAGCTTTTTATAATCTGGCGCAAAGACACGAAACAAAGTCTGTTTCGAATCATAAAAGCTTCCCAGCTTTTTTATCTCAAAATCATCAGCAGTATATTTGATCATTATCGCAAATCTTCTAGTCTGTTTTTGGCTTCCATCGAATCGATGATCCCTTCGACGATGCGTTCGATCTTCGAATCTTTGGAATAATCGGCTTTCACGAAAAACGTTGCCCGCTTATCAGTATACAACTGTTCGGCCCGATTGCGCTTGGAATCATCACCAAAGACGGCGATCGTAATACCGCCATTCTGCTGAACGACCTTCATGGAAGGAACATCCGTGCTTCCATCGCCAAAGTAGACCATGTTCTCCAGAGGGATGTATTTTTCCGATTCCGGCGTGGAAGAGTTGAGATCTTCATCGTTGGTCTCGGACAATACGCCCTTGTTGATACGGAACAGATACTGGGTCTTCATCGTGTAATTGATCACCCTTGAAGGCCACAAGATCTTTCCATCCTTGTCATAGGCATAGGTGCAGGCGTAGATCTTCTTGAACTTGTCAGCGATCGAGGTACCCTTGATGATATCGCTCAGACCGGAAGAGATGACATAGTGCTCCACATCGACGTGGTGCTTCTTGCCGTATTCGTTGATCCGCTCAAACCAGGTCGAAACGCCCCGGTAGAGCTTGACGTATTTCCCTTCTTCGATCAGCTGATCCCTGGTCAGGCCCCGATTCTTGCAGACCATCAGGTACATGTAGGAAAGGATCCCATCGCAATTGTGTTTATGTGAAAACTCACCACATTCCGCCCAGAACTTTGCCGGAT
>DESX01000020.1:39916-45329 GCA_002362065.1 Solobacterium sp. UBA3303 | reverse complement strand
GAGAAAATCAATGCCTAAAAAGAAATCAAATGTAAGTTACCTTGGAACAGGAAGACGTAAATCTTCCGTTGCCCGTGTCTATATGACTCCGGGTACCGGCAAGATCATGGTCGGTGCAAAAACTCTCGAAGAATATCTGCCTCAGGAGATCTTGAGAATGGTCGTAAAATCACCACTGGTTGAAACAGGAACAGATGGTCAGTATGACATCTTCATCAATGTTCACGGTGGCGGTATGACAGGTCAGGCCGGTGCGATGAGACACGGTATCTCCCGTGCACTTCTCGAGGTCGGCGAAGATTTCAGATCTGTACTTAAGAAAGCAGGCTTCTTAACTCGTGATTCCAGAGTGAAAGAACGTAAGAAGTATGGTTTAAGAGGAGCTCGTAGAAGACCTCAGTACTCAAAGCGTTAATTTACCGAATTGCGTTTGAAAGCACTCCAGTCGGAGTGCTTTTTTTCATTGATAGCGATAATTTGCAGGGTAGAGGTTTTTGAGGATACCGCTGCTGATGTTCCCAAAACCAAGCGGGAAATGATCCACCAGTACTAAGACCAGTCCTTTCAGATCCTTGTCTTTTACATCGAGGGTCTCGCATTTGAGATAGCGGATCACTCTTTCATCCTGCAGATCCAGATTTAAGAGATTGTCATAATCCGTTTCTTTTAAGGACATCGCCAGAGCCTGGGAAGGCTTGAAACGGTCATGTCGGATCTCACCCAGGTAAAGTCCTGATCGTAAGATCCGTTTGCCCTGAAGCGGGATATCATAGGATGGTTCAAGGTAGAGCTTATCTTTGCGAAGGATCAGATCCTTATCTTTTAATATGGAATGAAATCCTTTCGGGATCAATCCTTTCAGATTCTTGTCTGTGATGGAAGGACGCGGCAGCGTCTTTTTTCTTTCGCCTTCCTTTTTTAATAAGGCGACGAAGTGACCTTCTCCTTTTATGCGGTGAGGATAGAGTCTGACACATTCCTTTGTCGTTTCACTGATGCCGGGCATGAAACCTTCACATCCTTTGATCGGTATGAGTTTCAGATCTTCGTCAAGCGACAACGCATATTCGATGACCTCTTCATCTTCCTTCGGATCAAAGGTACAGGTCGAATAGACCATCATGCCGCCGGGCTTCAGCATCCTTAACGCAGATGCGATGATCTGTTTCTGTATCGGCACGTAGTGATCGCTTCCTCGTTCGATGTAGGAACTGATCAGCTCGCTTTCCTTTCGAAACATTCCCTGGCCCGAACATGGGGCATCGATCAGGATCTTGTCAAAGCTTTCTTCAAAGCCGTTCAGTTTTGAGATGTCTTCAGCCATCACATAGGCATTGGAGACACCTTCGTTTTCCAGCGTCTTCAACAGGACCTGCGCTCTGCTGGCGGATATGTCATTGGAGACTAATAAGCCAGTGCCTTGAAGCTTGTTTGCCAGCTTCGAGGATTTGCCGCCCGGGGCAGCGCAGGCATCGAGAACGATATCACCTTCTTCGATCGGCAATACCTGGGCCGGCAGCATGGCACTCGGTTCCTGCAGATAATAGAGGCCGGCAAAATAATACGGATGTTTGGCAGGTCTATCTTCTTCCCTGTAATAAAAGCCATCCTCCGTCCAGGGGATCGGTTCCAGTTCAAACGGTGCGATCTTTAAAAAATCGTCCACGGAGATCTTTGAAGTATTGACCCTCAATCCATAGCTTCGTTCCTTTGAAAAGCTGTTTAAATAGGCATCAAACTCATCATTGAGAAGCTCTTTCATCAGTCGAAGATAATCTTCAGGCAGTTTTTCCATATCAATAGTGTAACAAAATTGTACTTTTTTATTGAAACAATTAGGAATCAGCCTCCTTTTTCGGAAATAATGTTCAGGAGGACCACTATGAAATGTGCCAGATGCGGAAATGAAGATCCTTCCTATTTCTATAAAGGGGCAAAGGGGATCTATTGCCGGAAGTGCATCCGCTATTCCAGAGTCCTGCTCGATGAAGAGCTGAAAAGCTTTGATTATGAGATCGCACCAGGCGTGGATGAATATGCCTTTTCCTATGAACTCAGCAAGGAACAGAAAAAGGCATCGCATGAATGTGTGGAAGCACTGAAGGATCACGATGTGCTTCTTCATTGCGTATGCGGGGCAGGCAAGACAGAGATCGCCGTTGAAAGTATCGCTTCCTATCTTGCAAGAGGGCTTAAGGTCTGCTACGCCATCCCGCGCAAGGAAGTCGTCATCGAACTCTCACAGCGCTTTGAAAAGATCTTCAATAAAGCCAGGGTCACGGCAGTCTATGGCGGCCATCACGAATGCCTGAAAGGCGACCTGATCGTGTGCACCTGCCATCAGCTCTACCGCTATCACAGGAGCTTTGATCTGCTGATCCTCGATGAAGTCGACGCCTTTCCTTTGAAAGGCGATGAGACTCTGATGAATATCGCACTCAATTCCTGCAGGGGAAGGCTGATCTTTTCAACAGCGACACTCGATGAACAGCTTCAGAAGGTCATCGATGAACGCGATGTCGTGACGATCGAACTGCTGAGCCGGCCTTCCCGCCGTCCGCTGTCTGTGCCAAAACTTATCGTCCTTCCGGAGCTGCTTTCTTTCTTTTACCTGTTTCATCTGATGCGACATACGGCCAACCAGTGCATTATCTTTGTTTCGGGTATTCGAAAGTGCATTTCCTTATATCGGTTCTGCAGGCATTTCTATTCCTGTACCTATGTCTATTCCGACCTCAAGGAGAGAAAAGAAAACATCGAAGCTTTCCGAAGCGGCAGATATCACTTTCTGATCTCCACGACCGTTATGGAGCGGGGCATCACGATCCGCAACGTCTCGGTGATCATCCTTCACTACTCCAGGGTCTTTGATTCGGCAAGTCTCGTGCAGATGCTGGGAAGAGTCGGACGCGGGGTGAAGGAGGACTGTGGCAGGTCCTATCTGCTGAGCGATCATTATAACGGGGAAGTCAGAGAGACGCTTTCCTATCTCAAGAGGGCCAATGCGTCTTTATGAGATGTCTTTACTGTGACAAGACGATCAAAACCTATACCTTTTCTTCGCTTTTTCTCAAGGAGGATGAACTTTGCCCATCCTGCCGCAAAAAACTGAAGATCAAACGAAGGAAAATAAACCTTGGTGAGTTTGAAGTTGAGACCTTTTATGACTATGACGGCATCTTCAGAGACCTGCTGTTACAGTACAAGGAGTGCCACGATGAAGCCCTGAAGGATGTTTTCCTCTATGGATTGAAAGAGTATATCGAGACCGCCTATCACGGTTACCGGCTGCTTCTGATCCCGAGCACCGCAGGAAAGCGGGAAGAGAGGGGCTTTGACCACTTGAAAGAGATGTTCCGATTGGTACAATTGCATCGTGCGGAGGGCCTTGAAATGCGTCTGGACTTTACACAGGAGGGCAAAAAGCTTGAAGAAAGAGCCCTGATGAGGGATAATTTCACCTATAATGGACCGTTTCTTGACAAAATTGTGATCGCAGACGACGTTTTGACCACCGGTTCGACCCTAAAAGGGGCATTTTCGTGCATGCCTAAGCATTCAAAAAAAGTGAAAGTTTTATCATTGGCTTACAAAAACATTACTTTACATTATTAAAATAAAGTGTGATAGAATAAAAGTCATAAAAAGGAGAATAATGAAATGCTAGGCAAAGTAAAAAGGTTCAACAAGGTTAAGGGATTTGGCTTCATTACAGCAGATGACGGTCGTGATGTCTTTTTCCATTATTCTCAATTACTCATGGAAGGTTACAAAACTATCAATGAGGGAGCACCGGTTGAATTCGATTTAGTTGAAGGTGATCGAGGTCTTCAAGCTCATAATATAAAAGAGATTCAAGAATAATCGAGAAACACAAAAGAAGTTGGCCGCGCGTCAGCTTTTTTTGTGGTGCTGTAGGTGTTGTATTATAATAGTATGGTATTGGAGAAAAAATAATGGGTTTATTTGATAGATTATTCAATAGCGATAAAAAGATCCTGAATGAAGTTGAAAAGGCTGTTACGGCAGTCGATCAGCTCAAAGATAAGATGGCTGCGCTGAGCGATGAAGAGCTTCAGCACAAGACCGTCGAATTCAGGGAAAGACTTAAGAATGGTGAGACGCTCGATGACATTCAGGCGGAAGCTTTTGCGGTCGCCAGAGAAGCGGCGAAGCGTGTGATCGGTGAGTTCCCGTTCTTCTGCCAGCTGGAAGGTGCATATGTGCTTCACAGAGGCGATATCGCTGAAATGAAGACAGGTGAAGGAAAGACCCTGACATCCGTCATGGCTGTCTACCTCAATGCCCTGGAAGGCAAGGGCGTTCACGTCGTCACGGTCAACGAATATCTCGCACAGCGTGACAGTGAGTGGATGGGGCAGATCCACAGATTCCTTGGCTTAACTGTCGGATTGAACCTGAGAGCTTTGACCCCGGCACAGAAAAGGGCAGCTTATGAGTGTGATATCACCTATACGACAAACTCGGAAGTCGGTTTCGACTATCTTCGTGACAACATGGTCACAAGAGTTGAAGACCGCGTTCTGCGTCCGCTCAATTATGCCCTGGTCGATGAGGTCGACTCGATCCTGATCGATGAATCAAGGACCCCACTGATCATTTCCGGCGGCGAAAAGAAGACTGCCAACCTCTATATCAATGCGGACCGCTTCGTCAAACGTTTAAAGAAAGACGAAGACTATGTGATCGATGTCAAGGACAGGAACGTTCAATTGACCGAAGAAGGCGTTCACAAAGGTGAAAAGGCCTTCGGTGTTGAAAACCTCTACGATATCGACAACACTTCTTTAGTCCACTACATTGCCCAGGCTTTGAAGGCCAACTACATCATGACAAGAGATGTCGAATACGTGGTGGAAGAAGGCGAAGTCATCATCGTCGATCAGAATACTGGCCGTAAGATGCCGGGCAGAGAATACTCTGATGGTCTGCATCAGGCGATACAAGCCAAGGAAGGCGTCGCGATCAAACAGGAGACGACGACCTGGGCGACGATCACCTACCAGAATTTCTTCCGTCTTTACAACAAGCTCGCCGGTATGACCGGTACAGCCAAGACCGAAGAGGAAGAATTCCTTTCGATCTACAACATGCGTGTCGTTGAGATCCCGACCAACAAACCGGTCGCCAGAGTGGATTATCCGGATCTCGTTTTCGGCACGAAGAAGGCAAAATACAACGCATTGCTTGAAGAAGTCAAGGAGCTCTATGCCAAGGGCCAGCCGGTCTTAGTCGGTACGATCTCCGTTGAAACTTCCGAACTGATCTCGAGGATGTTCAAACAGGCCAGGATCCGTCATGAAGTGCTCAATGCCAAGAACCACGCCAGAGAAGCTGAGATCATTGCCAAAGCCGGCAAGGAAGGCTCAGTCACGATCGCGACCAACATGGC
>DESX01000020.1:35668-39854 GCA_002362065.1 Solobacterium sp. UBA3303 | reverse complement strand
TGGTACCGATATCAAGCTGACCGAAAGGTCAAGGGAGCTTGGCGGTCTTGTCGTCTTAGGTTCGGAGAGACATGAATCCAGACGTATCGATAACCAGCTGCGCGGACGTTCCGGAAGACAGGGCGATCCGGGCTATTCCCGTTTCTATGTATCACTTGAAGATGACCTGATGGTCCGTTTCGGTTCGGAGCGTATCTCGTCTCTGTTCGAACAGATGGGCGATATCCCGATCGAAAACAAGACGGTATCCAAGGCGATCTCGAGTGCACAGAAGCGTGTCGAAGGACTCAACTTCGATATCCGTAAGAACCTGCTGGACTACGATGATGTCATGCGTCAGCAGCGTGAGACCATGTATGCGCAGCGTAACTACATCTTGGAGAACGAAGATATCCATTCCGTCGTCGAGAACATGTTTGAAAGAGTCAGCGAGAACATCGTTGATTCCAATACTATGACCGATGGCAAGAAGGAAGTCATCGATCTTGATTCGATCGTCAAGCGTATGAACAACATGGGCCTTAACAAATTTGCCCAAAGCGACATCGAAGGCAAAAACAAGGAAGAGATCATCAAAATATGCAAGGATGCATCCTTCAATGCCTATGAAGATAAGATCAAGCCGGTCAAGAATCAGATCATGCCAGTCGAAAGAACGATGGTATTACGTCTGATGGATCGCGCATGGCAGAACCAGATCGACGTCATGTCGAAGCTTCGTGAAGGCATACACCTTCGCTCCTATGCGCAAAACAATCCTCTGCAGGCCTACATTGAAGAAGGCTACGAGTTATTTGAAAATATGATGAACACGATATCTTCCGATGTCGTGACATTCTGCAACAACCTGAAGATCGTTATAAAGGAAAAGTAGATTTTGGAACTGTACGAAATGAAACAGAGCCTGAATACTTCGGCCAAAAAGCTGAAGGATCTGGGCGATTCACTTGATCTGGAAAAGATCCAGGCACAGATCGAAGAACTTGAGGAAGCGCAAAACGCCGAGAATTTTTGGTCTGACCAGAAAAAGGCACAGAGCACCATCAAGGAACTCAACAAGCTCAAGGATCTCAGGACCAGGTATTATCAGAACAAGGAAGGCATCGAAGGCATCCTGAAGGAAGTGGATGAACTCAACAAAAATTATGATGCTGAACTTTTCGAATTGCTGGAAGAAGAATACGAAGAGGTCAACAGGAATTTCGAAGAATTCGAGATCAAGGTCCTTCTGTCCAACGACTACGATCATTCCAATGCACTGCTCGAGATCCATCCGGGTGCCGGCGGTACCGAGTCACAGGACTGGGCAGAGATGCTGTTCCGTATGTATCAGCGCTATGCGCAGAACAACGGCTATGGTTTTGAAGTGATCAGCTATGAAGAAGCAGATGAAGCGGGCATCAAGTCCTGTCTTGTCGCCATCAAGGGCGATATGGCCTATGGCTATCTCAAGGGCGAAAGCGGCGTCCATCGTCTGGTGAGGATCTCACCGTTTGACGCATCCAGCAGAAGACATACCTCTTTCGCTTCCGTTGAAGTGCTTCCGGAATTCAACAACGAGATCGAGATCGAGATCAGGGATGAAGACCTGGAAGTCGATACGATGCGTTCCTCCGGTGCCGGTGGCCAGCACATCAACAAGACCGACTCCGCCGTCCGTATGAAACACATTCCGACCGGACTCATGGCTTTTTCCCAGTCCGAACGTTCACAGATCCTCAACCGTGAAAAGTGTCTGGCGATCTTGAAGGCAAAACTTTACCAGAAGGCGATCGAAGACAGGGAAAATGAAAAGCGTGCTTTGAAAGGCGAACAGCGCAAGATCGAGTGGGGTTCACAGATCCGTTCCTATATCTTCTGTCCTTATACGCTGGTCAAGGATCACAGGACCAATTATGAAGAAGGGAATGTCGATAAGGTCATGAACGGGGAGATCAATGATTTCCTGTTCGCATATCTGAAATCACAGATCTAAATGAAAAGAAACATATCTTTATTAACTTTATTGTGTCTTGTCCTGGGTATATTCTCAGGACTTTTTGTCAAACCGCTGGTAAGCGGCCTGTCATTTGTGGGAACGATCTATATCAATCTGTTGAAATTCATGATCGCACCGGTCGTCTTTTCCAGTATCACTTCGACGATCTACCGTTCCGCAAACCGTAAGGACGACACGCTTTCCAAGGCGGTCTTTACCTACATGGTGATGTTTGCGGCGACCTATCTTCTGACATCGCTTGTCGTCATCATCCTTGATCCGGCAAAGGGCTTCAGTTTCCCGGCAGCGGAATGGAATGGCAGCGTGCAGGCCTTGTCGATACAGGAAGTCATCATCAACCTGTTTCCAAGCAATCTGATCTCCATTTTTGCGGATACCAAACTCTTTGCGATCATCTTGTTTGCCTACATGCTTGGGCTTTGCGCAGCGAAAGTCGAAAAGGGAGAAAAGCTCATCGAACTCATCGAAGTGGTCCGTGATGTCTTCTTCAAGATCCTTGAATACATCATGTATCTGACGCCGCTTGCCGTATTTTCTCTGATCGGCAATACCGTGGCCAACTATGGTCTTGTGATCATCGGCGTGGGTTTGAAGTATATTGCCACCGCATATCTGTGCGGCATCCTGACGGTCTTTGTGGTCATGATCTTACCGGTGAGCATCATCTGCAAGATCTCGCCTTTGACTTATCTTAAAAAAGTCTATAAGGTCTGGCTGGTCTCATTGACGACCTGTTCTTCCGCGGCGACTCTGCCGACGACGATGAAGGTCTGCGAAGAGGAGTTTGGTGTCTCCAAGCAGATCGTGGACATCGTCTCGCCTTTGGGCTGTACGATCCACATGTGCGGCGGGGCAGTCTCCTTTGCCTTGCTGGGACTGTTCTGTTCAAGGATGTATGGCGTTGAGATCGGTTTTGTCAATTATATACTGATGTTAGTGTATGCGTTACTGATCAACATGTCGGCACCTGGCATTCCTAACGGCGGCGTGGTGATCGGCGCAAGTTATCTCTCGCTGCTTGGCGTTCCGCTTGATTTTATCGGTTTCTACAGCGGCTTGTACAAGATCCTTGATATGTTATATACGACGCTCAATGTTACCGGAAACATCTCTGCCAATGTGATCCTGGATCATTTGAAGAAACAGATATGATTTGATCTGACAATATGTTAGAATAGAGTTGTTTTGATGGATAGATCGTTCATGGAAGCTCAAAGAGAGCCGCTGTATGGTGAAAAGCGGCAGGGGAAATGGACGAAGATGGATCCTGAACATTCCTGTCGACAGGTAGGCAGGGACGTAGATCTGCGTTAAAGAGAATGAAGAGACAAATAAAGGTGGTACCGCGCGTCTGCGCCCTTAATATCACCTTTTTTATTTTTTGGAGGCAAGTATTATGGAGAACAAAGGAAAATACTACATTACCACAGCGATCGCTTATGCCAGCGGCAAACCGCACATCGGCAATACCTATGAGATCATCATGGCGGATGCCATAGCCCGTTACAAGAGGATGCTTGGCTATGATGTCTACTTCCAGACCGGAACGGACGAACATGGCCAGAAGATCGAAGAAAAAGCCAAGGAAGCCGGCGTAACGCCAAAGCAGTTCGTCGATATGCAGGCCGGCGAGATCAAGAGGATCTGGGATCTGATGAACACTTCCTACGACCGCTTCATCCGAACGACCGATGAAGACCACGAAAGACAGGTCAAGAAGATCTTCAAGAAGCTCTATGATCAGGGCGACATTTACAAGAGCGAATATGAGGGCTGGTATTGTACACCTTGTGAGTCCTTCTGGACAGATTCGCAGCTGGTCGACGGCAAGTGCCCGGACTGCGGCAGAGAAGTGCATAAGGAAAAGGAAGAATCCTACTTCTTCAAGCTCTCCAAGTATCAGAAGACTCTGGAAAAATACATTCAGGAACATGATTTCATCGAGCCGGAATCCCGCAAGAACGAGATGATCAACAACTTCCTCAAGCCGGGACTTCAGGATCTGTGCGTTTCCCGTACATCCTTCAAATGGGGCATCCCGGTCGACTTCGACCCGAAGCATGTCGTTTATGTCTGGATCGATGCGTTAAGCAACTATATCACAGGCCTTGGCTATGACGTCGACGGCAATCACGGCGAATTATACAAGAAGTACTGGCCAGCCGATCTGCACCTGATCGGCAAGGA
>DESX01000020.1:0-35622 GCA_002362065.1 Solobacterium sp. UBA3303 | reverse complement strand
GCAAGGACATCATCCGTTTCCACACTCTGTACTGGCCGATCATGCTGCTGGCACTCGATGTGCCACTTCCAAAGCAGGTCTTCGGTCATCCGTGGATGCTGGTAGGAGAAGACAAGATCTCCAAATCCAGAGGCAACGCGATCTATGCCGATGACTTAGTGAAGTTCTTTGGTGTCGATGCGATCCGTTACTACACGCTGCATGAAATGCCGTTTGCCCAGGATGGCACGATCACCTGGGAACTGGTCATCGAAAGGATCAACTCCGATCTCGCCAACGTCTATGGCAACCTGGTCAACCGTACGGTCGCAATGACCAACAAGTATTTTGGCGGTCAGCTCAATAAAGACTTCGTCAAGGAAGACATCGATGATGAATTCATCTCCTTCATTGAAAATTCCGTCAAGACAGTCGATGAAAAGATGGATCAGTTAAGAGTCGGCGATTCGATCGAGGCGATCATGGAACTGTTCAGACGCTGCAACAAATACATTGATGAAACAGCACCATGGGTCTTAGCGAAAGATGAAGACAAGAAGGCAAGACTCAACACCGTCTTATACAACCTTCTTGAAGGCATCCGTTTCGGTGCGGTCCTGATGGAACCGTTCATGCCGGAAACAAGCCAGAAGGTCTATGCACAGATCAATACGAAAGAGACTTCCTACGATTCTCTTGGCAAATTTGGTGCATATGAATGCAATAAGGTCACCGAGAAACCGGAACCGTTATTCGGAAGACTTGACCCAATCAAGACGATGGACGAAGTTCACGCTTATCTTGGCAAACCGGAAGAAAAAGTCGAACATAAGGCTGACATCGAATTCTCTGATTTCGAAAAGGTCGAGATGGTCGTCGGTCAGGTCAAAGAATGCAGCAAGCATCCGAATGCCGACAAGATCCTGGTCTTCAAAGTCGACTTCGGCTATGAAGAAAGACAGATCCTTTCCGGTGTGGCTGCTTACTACAAGCCGGAAGAGCTCGTCGGAAGAAAGGTCATCGCAGTCATGAACCTGAAACCGCGCAAGATCAGAGGTCTCGAGTCAAACGGCACGTTATTATCCGCTGTGAAGGAAAAGGACGGCAAGGAAGTCCTCGAACTGCTCAGCTCCGACATGGAAGTCGGATCCGTTGTATGTTAGAAAAAGGGTGTCTCACTCTTTTTCTTTGTTTATAATTAAATTATGAGAAAGTTTTTAGCGATCATTATCTGCAAGATCACCAAAAAGATCTGCAAGTATTTTGGAAGAGGTTCCAGCTTCCCGGGCCAGCTGGCATTGAAGATCTGCCCGGATATCCTTTCAAGGATCAGGCTGCCGGAGAATATCATCGCCGTCAGCGGTTCCAATGGCAAGACTTCGACCGTCGAGATGATCCACACGGTCATCGAAAAGGCTGGCATGTCTCTGGCCTACAACTTTGAGGGGTCCAATCAGATCGAAGGCGTTACGACCCTGGTCCTTTCAAACTGTGACAACAGAGGTGTATTTCAGAAGGATGTGCTTCTGATCGAAGCGGATGAGAGGTATGCCAAGTATATCTTCTCCTACATCACGCCGAAGTATTATGTCATCAACAACCTCTACCGTGACCAGATGACCAGAAACGGCCATCCGGAATATGTATTAAAAGATATCGAACGTTCCATCCATGAAGGAACGACTTTAGTGCTCAACAGCGATGATCCGCTGGTCTCATCTTTGTCCGCACACTTTGACAATGATGTCGTCTTTTTTGGCATCGATGAGAATGATGAAGTCTCCGAAGACTGCTCAAGCATCTATGACGATGGCTATTACTGCCCGGTCTGCAAGAAGAAGCTGGTCTATGAATACCGCCAGTTCGCCCATGTCGGCAAGTACGAATGTTCAAACTGTGGTTTCAAAAGAAATGAACCGGCGTATCGGATCAGCGATCTCGATCTGAAAAACGGAAAGATCATCATCAACGGCGAATACGAGATCGAACTGGCTCTGCATACGATCTTCAATGCCTACAATATCCTCGCCGCTTTTTCGATCGGCTCTTTATTAGGCATTGACAATGAAGTGATCATTTCAGCTTTGAACGATTATCTGATCGCCAATGGCCGCATCAAGCGCTTCAAGATCGGTGAGACAGAAGGGACCCTGCTGATCTCGAAACATGAAAACACGATCTCCTATGACCGCAATCTGGAGTATGTGACGAATAAGGATTCGATCACGCTGCTGCTGATCATCGATGATATTTCCAGGAAATACTTTACTTCCGATACATCCTGGCTCTGGGACATCAGCTTTGAACTGCTTTCAAAGGAAAGCGTCAAGAAGATCGTCGTGGCTGGCAAATACATCTCCGATGTTGCGACCAGACTGCAATATGCCGGCATCGACATGGAAAAAGTCCACCTGTTCAAGGAAACACCGGAAGCAGTCGCATATCTCAAAGACGAGACTGAGGGCGAGCTTTACGCTTTGACCTGCTTCTCCGATGAAGGAAAACTGCTCAAGGAGGTCGTTACGTTATGAAGATCCTGCATTTATATCCGAATTTAATGAACCTCTATGGCGAGTATGGAAATCTCGTCGTCTTAAAGAAACATCTTGAAGATCTTGGTCTGAAAGTTGAGATCGAGAAAAAGGAGATCGATGAAAGCATCGACTTCTCCCGCTACGATATGATCTATATGGGCTCCGGCACCGAGAAGAATCAGCTGGCCGCCCTCAATGACCTGATCAAATACAGACATTATCTGAAGAAGGCGATCGATGAAGGAAAAGTCATCCTGTTTACCGGCAATGCGATGGAACTCATGGGCGAAAGCATCGATGAGCACAAAGCTTTGAACTTCATTGATTTCTCCGTAAAGACAGAAGAAAAGCGCTATACCGGCGATGTCATCGTCAGGAATGAAGAGATCGGCGAAGTCGTCGGCTTCATCAACAAATCGACGCTGATACAGGGCGGGGAAGAACAAAAACTCTTTGATTATGTATTCCGCTATACAACACTAAGGGACAACGACTATGAAGGTTATCGTCTCAATAACCTGTTTGGCACCCACATCATCGGACCGGTCTTAGTCAAAAACCCTTCCTTTATGGATACGATCGTAAAACTGCTTGCCAGAGACAAGTATCGTAAGATCTCCTATCCATACGAAGAAGATGCCTTTGAAACGACACTGGAACAATTAAAAAAGAGAAAATAGATGGGAAATACCTTTGAATTTCCTCTTGAAGCAGATCTTATCCTGAGGATACAGGAACTGATCACACAATGGCCTTTTCTGAAAGGCCTTTTTATCATTTTGACCCAGTTTGGCGAACCGGTCTTTGCGGTCGCCGTCATTGCCCTTCTTTACTGGGGATATAAAAAGGAATGGGGAATGCACACTCTTCTTTGTGTCATGGGTACCCAGATCATCAACGGCATGATCAAAAACAGCTTCCTGCGTTTAAGGCCATATATGGTCAGTGAATCGATCAAGTGTCTCAAGGCGGCGGAAAGCGGCTATGACATCTATGATGTCGTCAAACAGGGCTTCTCATTTCCAAGCGGTCATACATCCTGCATCGCATCTTTGGTCTTTGGCATTTATCTCTATACAAAGAATAAGAAACTGCTGTACTGTCTTTCACCGCTCATCGTCTTTGTCGGTGTTTCCAGGTTTGCCTTAGGTGTACACTATCCAAGCGATGTGATCGCCGGTGCTTTGATCGGCATCCTCGGATCATATCTGATCGATCTTTGTTACCGGAAGATGGAGAAAAAGGTTTTCTATCTTTGCTTATGTCTGCTTTCCTTCTGCGGCGTCTTTTTCTGCAGGAGCGAAGATTTTTATTCCGTTTCAGGGATCGCCTATGGCTTCATCCTTGGCGATCTTTACGAGAATAAATATGTGCACTTTGAAAACACGACTGACATCAAAAAGATGATCTTAAGGGGAATATTTGGAAGCATCATCTTTCTGGGTCTCAATCAGGTCCTTGATCTGTTGAGCCTGCTGATCCCGGATACGGCAGGAAGGCTTCCTCTTTTGTATCGGAGCTTTCGGTATTGTCTTTCGAGTTTTGTGACTGTCGGTCTGTACCCGCATCTGTTTAAAAACGAATTTCTGAAATGAAAAAAAAGGCAGCGAACGCCTTTTTCTAACGGTTGCAATTGATCTTGTGAGGGATGTAGAGCTCCTCAAGATATGCGATGTCTTCTTCTTTTAATTTGAAATCGAAGACTTTGATCGCATCATCGATGTATTTTTCTTTGGTGATGCCAATGATCGGAGCGGCGACGCCTTTTGCGTATTGCCAGGCCAGATTGATGTTGGCCATGGAGACATTGTATTTTTCGGATAATTCATAGACGCGCTGGGCGATCTTTTTATCATACTCCTCAGTTGCATCATAGCGGGTCCCTTCCTTCTGATCGAGGATGGAACGTACGGAGTCCGAATCCCAGTTTTTGCGAGAGAGACGGCCGCCTGCATATGGGGCAAAGGAAGTTCTCGAGACTGCGAATTTTTCGGCGACCGGAATGAGGTCTCGTTCATCTTCACGATAGATCAGATTGTAGTGATTCTGCAGAGTCGTGAAGGGCTGAAAGCCGTTCATTGCAGCGGTGTAGCAGTACTCCGCAAACTGGTAGCCATACATGGAGCTGGCGCCATAATAGCGGATATGACCGGCTTGTACTTCCTCGTTGAGTGCCTGCAGGGTATCTTTGACCGGCGTGTCATAGTCGTATCTGTGTAATACCAGCAGGTCGATGTGATCGGTGTCGAGGCGTTTTAAAGAGCCTTCGATCTCACGATGTATCGCTTTCGGAGAGAGCTTTCCTTCATTGAAATAGCACTTGGTCGCGATGACGACATTGTCTCTGCCGATATCCTTGATCGCCTTTCCTAAGAAGATCTCGGAAGTGCCGTTTGAGTAGTTGTTTGACGTATCGAAAAAGTTGATGCCGGCTTCATAGGCCTTATGGATGATCCTTGAAGAGTCCTCGTAGCCTAATGTCCACTGGTATTGTCCTTCATTGGCTTCGCCAAAGGACATGCAGCCAAGACACAGCCTTGAGACCTTGAGATCAGAGTTTCCTAATGTAATGTATTCCATAAAATCATTATACGTCAGGTATGCTAAAATGAGTTTATGGAACTGGTATATAAATATAATGATCTGGAAAGCAGAAACAGAACAGATCTTTTGGATGAAAAGGGGTCTTTGCGATACTGGGGCATCTATGATTTTGCTTACAAATACCGCACCAGGATCTTTGATGAAAATGACAATGAAGTCGCATACGTGCAGAAAGACGTTTCCGTTAATGAAGATGTCGTCATTTTTTATGATGCGGCAGGAAATGAAACAGGAAGACTTACAAGAAAAGACGGAACGCTTCTTCTTGAACCGGATGGAAAAGTCTATGAAGGCGATCGGAAAAACGGCATGATCAAAGATCTTCTCTGTATCAAAGAAGGATCTCTTAGCTTCGATCAGGAAGAAGATATGTTAAAGAGCGTCATGGTCTTGTTTGCGCTCGTGGAAATAGACAGGTAGGGAATATATGAAAACAAACGAATTCAGATTCAGATCCAGCAATGATGCGGTCAATATCCGCTGCATGGAATATGTTCCGGACGATAAGATCATTGCCATACTGCAGATCGCACATGGTATGGTCGAATTCATCGACCGCTATGAAAACTTTGCGAAGTACCTTTGTTCCAAAGGCATCCTGGTCGTGGGAAACGATCATCTCGGACATGGCGGTTCCGTCAATTCGCAAGAGGAGTGGGGCTATTTCGGCGAAGATGGCAACAGGCATCTGCTTGAAGATATGCACAAGCTCACGCTGCTGACCAAGGAAAAATATCCGGGCCTTCCGTATTTCCTGATGGGGCATTCCATGGGTTCGTTCTATGCGAGACAGTACCTCTTTGATTATGGAGACGAGCTCGACGGCGCCATCATCATGGGTACGGGATTGGAGCCTTTATACAAGATCAAGGGCGGCATGTTCTTATGCAAGCTGATCGCTCAGTTCAAGGGCTGGGATTACCGCAGTGAATTTGTCAACAATATGGCCTTTGGCGCCTATGGAAAGAAGTTTGAACCGTTAAGGACCAGGGCAGACTGGCTCAGCAAGGATGAAAAGCTCGTCGACTGGTATGTCAATGAACCGCGCTGTTCCTTCTTATTTACCCTCAATGGCTACTATTCGATGTTTGAAGGGATCAGCCGTCTGCATGACAAAACACTTCTTGAAAAAGTCCCTAAGGATCTTCCATTATTCTTTGTCTCAGGACAGGATGATCCGGTCGGCTCCTTTGGAAAGGAAGTTGAAACTTCGGTTCAGACCTTGAAGGATGCAGGTGTGAAAAACATCGATCTCAAGCTCTATCCGAATGACCGCCATGAGATCCTCAATGAGACGGACAAGGAAGTCGTCTACGTCGATCTCTACAACTGGTTAAGTGAACACATCAAGAAGGACTAGGTCCTTCTTTTTCAATGAAAAAGCAGCTTTCGCTGCTCATTCTTCAACATGTTCGATACCCTGGGAGATGATGTTATAGACATGGTCATCATCCAGGGAATAATAGATCGTCTTTCCTTCCCGGCGGTTTTTGACGAGTTTGGAGTTTTTCAGGAAACGAAGCTGATGGGAGATCGCTGACTGGTTCATCTGCAGCAGTTCGGCGATCTGCGTGACGCTTCTTTCCTTTTCAAACAGACAGTATAAGATCCTGATCCTGGTGGAATCAGAGAAGTTTTTGAAGAGCTCTGCGACATCGTAGAGCGTATTCTCATTGATCTGTTTCACAAATCTTTTACCCCCAGTGCGCGAATGGCGTTGCATACGGCGATCACCATGACGCCAACATCAGCGAAGATCGCCATCCACATTTCCGCTTTTCCAAAAGCCGACAGGACGAGCGTGATCAGTTTGACACCGATCGCAAAGGCGATATTTTCATAGACGATGTTCATACACTTCCTGGCGATCTTGATGGCTTTGGAGATCTTCAAAGGATCATCATCCATGAGCACGATATCCGCCGCTTCGATCGCTGCATCGGAACCTAAGGATCCCATCGCGATACCCACATCAGCCAAAGAGATGACCGGGGCATCATTGATGCCATCGCCGACAAAGGCGACAGTTTCGTTTTCTTTCTTCTGGCTCAGGATCTCTTGAAGTGCATTTACTTTATCCTGTGGCAGAAGAGAAGCTCGGTATTCGTCGATGTGAAGCTGATCTGTGACTTCCTTCGCTGTCTTTTCTTCATCGCCCGTCAGCATGATCGTCCTGGAAATGCCGTTGGCTTTGAGTTCTTCGATCGCCTTTTTTGCATTCGGCTTGAGACGATCACCGATGTGGATGTGTCCCTTGTAGATGCCGTTGATCGCGATGTGGACGATCGTTCCGGCATCGTGGCAATGCGTGACATGGATGTCGTGTTCATGCATCAGCTTTTCGTTGCCGATCAATATGTCAAAGTCATCGATCTTTCCTTCGATGCCTTTTCCGGCAATCTCTTTGATCGAGCGGATCCGTTCTTTATCGATCGGCTTGTTATATTCCTTTAAGATCGATCTTGCGATCGGGTGGTTGGACAAGGCTTCCCCATACGCCGCGTATTCCAGCAGTTCTTCCTTGGAAAGGTCACTGTTGTGGATCGTCGTGACTTCAAAGACACCCATCGTCATCGTTCCGGTCTTGTCAAAGGCGATCGTCTTTGTCTTTGAAAGAGCTTCAAGATAGTTGGAGCCCTTGATCAGAACACCGGCCTTTGATGCACCACCGATCCCGGCAAAGAAGGTCAATGGGATCGAGATGACAAGTGCACATGGGCAGGATATGACAAGGAAAGTCAAAGCACGGAAGATCCAGGTCGAAAATGACGGATCGCTGTGTAAGACGATCATCCTGAATAACGGCGGAAGGATCGCAAGGGCCAGGGCGCTGTAACAGACTGCCGGCGTATAGTATCTGGCAAACTTGCTGATGAAGTCTTCCGATTTTGACTTGTTGCTGGTGGCATTCTCGATCAGATCGAGGACCTTGGCGACTGTGGAATCTTCATAGAGCTTTTCCGTTTTGATACGGATCGGCGAAGTCATATTGATACATCCGGATATGACGTGGTCTCCCGTCTTTACATCTCTTGGCCTGGATTCGCCGGTCAAAGCGGAAGTATTCAGAGAGCTTTCGCCTTCGCAGATCGTTCCATCGAGCGGTATCCTTTCACCGACTTTGACTAAGATCGTATCACCGATCTGTACATCGGAAGGATCAACCTCTTCGATGCCGTCTTGCGTTTCAAGATTGGCATATTCCGGACAGATATCCATCAAAGCTGCAATGTTTTTTCTTGAACGGCCCACCGCATAGGACTGGAACCATTCGCCGATCTGATAAAACAGCATGACTTCCACGCCTTCATGGTATTCGCCCAAAGCGATCGCACCGATCGTGGCGACAGCCATCAGGAAGTTTTCATCAAAGTGTTCCCTGTTTTTTATGCTCAGAAATGCTTTATACAGGATATCGTAACCTACGATGAAGTAGGGGATCAGATACAGGATGGCTTTGAGCCATACCTTATCCGTTGGAATAAAGTGTATTGCTATCAGTAAGAATAAAGATACAAGGATCCTGATCAGATTCCTTTTCTGTTTCCTGTTCATAGGAAGATCTCGCAGTCGTCTTCAACTTTCTTGCAGTTTTTGAGGACTTCTTTCATGACTTCTTTTTCATTGACACCGTCTTCGAATTCAACATTCATCTTCAATGTCATGAAGTTGACGACGGCGTTTTTGACACCTGCTGTCTTTTTTGTCGCTTCTTCCATCTTATTGGCACAGTTTGCACAGTCTACATCGATCTTGTAAGTCTTTTTCATATTCTGTTCCTCCATAATGAACATATGAACATCTGTTCATATGTATTGTATAACGCATCCGTTTCGATTACAATAGGATTACGAAAAAATATGCATTTCGTAAAGCTCCTCCTTTTTATATGAGAGCTGATATAATGGAGCCGTAAAGAAGAAGCAGAATGAATATCCTTGATTATATAAGACAAAGAGGCGATCTCAGTTTCAAAGCCGATCCGTTCAACGAGGTGGATAATCTCGTCTTTTCGCAATTGATCTATGCCGGCTTTGGGGGATCGATCGAAAACAATGAACGCATAAAAATACAGGATCTTGCAAAGCGCTACTTTTCAAGTCCTGACAATAACGGAAAACACGGAAAAAGCTTCAGCAGGGATGGTCTTCTCGTACTGGATGCGATCAAAGATACGGAAAGATACAAGGACTGTGTCATTCACAACTTTGTCTCAATCCTGCATGAAGATACGACGGAACAGTTTGAGGCCTGCATGATCGATCTGCCGGACAAGACGACGGTCATCTGTTTCAAGGGAACGGATGACTCTCTGATTGGCTGGAAGGAAGACTGCTATCTTTCCTATAAATCGATCGCAAGTCAGGATGACTCGGTCAGATATCTCAACCAGCATTGCAACATCTTCCGCAAATACAGGATACTCGGCCATTCCAAAGGCGGACATCTTGCGATCTATTCGGCAATGCATTGCAATCCGTTCATCCGCTCCCGCATCATCGAAGTCGTCTCCAATGACGGACCGGGCTTAAGACCGGGATCCTTTGATGAGAAGGAATTCAATAAGATCAAAGACCGTTACGAGCTGATCGTTCCGGAAAAGGATGGGGTCGGTACGATCTTTGAGATGGCAAAGAATAAGACCATCGCGAAAGTTTCAACCAAAAACATCGTCGAAGCACACAGCATGATGAGCTGGCAGATCGATGCCAACCGGATCAAGAAGGCGGAAGGGGATTCCTACCAGACCGACAAGACCCGCATCGCACTGGTCAATTTCCTCAACGAATCCTCTCCGGAACAAAAGGAGATCTTCACGGAAGAGATCTTCAAAGCCTTCAATGAAGCAGGTATCACGACGGTGTCTCAGCTTGCAAGAGGCGGCATGCCGGTCATCTTCAGAGTCATCAGGGAACTTGCGGAAATGGATTCCGTTGCCAGAAGCATTGCCTTAAATCTGGCGAAGACCTTTTCGATCTCGGTCTCCAGCGGACTTGGTTTCTCAAAGGCGGTCGAAGAGAAAAGGGAAAATCTCAGGGCGAAAGCCAAAAACATCGAGATCTCCCTTGCTTCAAAACTGATCGATTCCTACTTGAAAGAAATGAAAGAAAAAGAAAAAGAAGAACAATGATTTCTTCTTTTTTTAACAGTTTCTGCTTTCGATGGAGCAGCTCATTTTCACCTGCCTTTGCAATGGCTCATAGCCAAGCTTCTTCAGAAAGTCTTCATGATCGATGCTGATGGTCCCATCTTCCATTACGATCGCCGGGATGCCGATCGTTCCATTTTGTTTACAAGGCTCAAATACCGGATCAAAATCCCGCATTTTAAGAAAGGTTTTGAGATCGGCAAGGTTCTTATTGATGTCGATGAACTCGTATTCGATCTTGTAGTGATCGAAGTTTCTTTCAAGATCGACGCAATCCGGACACAGATCACTTCGTATACTTTTAACATGTATGCCTCCTTTTTCTTCAGTATAGCAGTATGTTTCTGAGAGCGTTTTTGAGATGACCGGATGTTGAAATAAAAATATAAGGACAGTAAAATGAAATATATTGTTTAAGGGGTAGTACACATATGAAAAGATTTGACGCCACATATCTGAAAAACTGCGATTCGATGCATTTCATCATGCCGTTCATGTATCCGGATCGCTGTGATAACCAGGCATTTTTTACATTCCAGATCGATCTGGGCAATCTCAACGACTATATCAAAAAGAAGAATGCAGAGAATCCGGACTATAAATACAACATGTTCCAGTGCATCGTGACTGCGGTTTTAAAGATCGTCACACTGCGTTCCAAACTGTCTTTTTTCATCCATGACCGCAGGATGTATCGCAGGAATGAAGTCTCCGCCGCGTTCACTGTCAAACAGGAATTTACCGATGAAGGCGGCGAAGTGCTCGCATTCATCCATTCCAAGCCGGAGTGGAACATTGACGACGTTCACAATGAATTAAGAAGACAGCTGCTGAAACTGAAAAACAAGTCCTACGTTGATGAGTCGACCGGTTTCATGGACAAGTTCAACCAGTTGCCAAAATTCATCTCCAGACCGGTACTTCGTTTTGTCTGCTGGCTTGAAAAGCACAACATGATCCCAAGGGCTCTGATCGAGACCGACCCATACCATTCTTCTGTGGTGCTGGCAAACTTAGGTTCGATCGGACTTCCGGAAGGCTATCACCATCTGACCAACTGGGGCACGACTTCGATGTTTGTCGTCATCGGTCAGTCGGGAAAGATGCCGTTCTTCGAGAACGAGCAGGTCGTCTTCAAGGAAGGTGTCAAGCTCGGTTTCACGATCGATGAAAGGATCGCCGATGGATATTACTTTTCCAAGTCAATCAAAATGCTGAAGCTCTTCCTGGAACAACCGGAACTGCTCGATCGTCCGCTGAACGAAAAACTCTCAGATGAACTCTGGGCAAAACTCAATATGAAATAAGAACACCTAGTAGGTGTTCTTTTCTGTAATGATCATATCTAAGGGGATATCGTGTGCTTCGCTGATATCCTCTTCGATTTTCTGTATCTCAAAGGCGATGCCGATCTTTAAGGCATTACAGTCTTTGAGATAACGGTCATAATAACCGCCGCCTTGTCCCAGGCGGTCTTTTTGTTTTGTGAAACCAAGACAAGGCACCAGGATCACATCGAGTTCGTTTTTGGATATTTTTTCGCTGTGATCCGGATCGGGTTCAAGGATACCAAGCTTGTTGAAAACGAATCTGTTTTCAACAGGAAAGCAGGCATCCATCATTCCCGCTTCCCGGATCAGGGGATAACAGACTGACAAAGACTCATTGATCAAAGATACATCGACCTCGCTTTTAAACGGCGCGTAGGAAAGCACCTTTTTGTCTTTCAGCAAGGGGATCAGTTTTTCACAGATCTGTTTTGAAAAGGCCTGCCGCTGTTCTTCAGACAGGCTGTTTCTATTTTCCCGGCATTGTTTTCGAAGTATCTTTTTATCTGTCATTTTCTGTGTGTGATCAAAGTTAAGAAGAAGCCGCTGATGCAGCCGATGAGAAGTGCGATCGCCGCATGAACGATCGAAGAGCCTTCACCGATCGTCGTGATGATGCCAAAGATCCCGAAGGATGCCATCGCAAAGGATTTGACTTTCATGATGCCGGAATATAAACCTGCAAGGAAGCAGCTGAAGCTGCCGAAACCGCCGCATAGATCGGCATGAAATAGTAGCCGGCATCCGCCACAAAGGATAAGACGATATAGGTGCTTGAGCTTTCCGATAAAATACCGGTTACCAGCGGACCGAGGATGATCAAAAGGACTTTGATCATGCCGACACCGATCATGATCGGAAGGGTCGGGGTGATGCAGCTGATCAAAGTGGACAGTACATTCTGTATGATCTTCTTTGTTTTCGGAAAGAGTGTCTTCACAGTTTAATTCTATCACGCAAAAAGAAAGGATCTCACTCCCGGAGATCCTGACGTATCGAATAGATGCAGCCGCAATAATTCTGGTGGTATAATCCAAGCTCTTTGTTGAGCAGATCGTTGCGCGTGATGCCGTCGCCTTTTTTGAAATCCGCATAGAGATAAGTCGTATCCGGATACTTTTTTTGCAGTGCTTCACCGATCTGGTTGATCCAGTCGGCATTTTTGCGGTTGGAGATCGACATGACGGTCGTGCAATAGGCGTAGTGATGTTTTGATGCATAGCGGAAGGTTTCTTCCATGCGCAGTTCATAACACAGCTTGCAGCGCCTGCCGCCTTCCGGTTCATCCTTGAATGCTTCGAGCTTTTTCATGTATCCTTCATTGTCATAGCCGTCGACGATGAGCCGGATCGAAGGATCATCAAGCCTGGACAGATACGTCTTCAAAGCATCCAGCCGTTTTTCAAATTCCTCATATGGATAGATGTTGGAGTTTGAAAAAAAGATCGTGATATTGAAGTATTGCCTGAGATATTGCAAAGGCCACACCGAACAGACCCCACAGCAGATGTGGATGAGCAGGTCCGGCTTGTTCTTCAGTTCAGCGATCTGTTTTAAATGTTTCTGGTAATTATTCATTGTCTATGAACATCGAATCTCCAAAGGAGAAGAAACGATATTTTTCTTCTACGGCAACCTTGTATGCGTGTAAGATCATCTCCCTGGAACACTGAGCAGCGATCATCATGATCAGCGTGGATTTCGGCAGATGGAAATTGGTGATCTGTGCATCGATGCTTTTGAATTCATAAGGCGGATAGATGAAGATCGCCGTATTGCCGGAACATTCTCTGAATTCACCATACTTTGTGATGATGGTCTCCAGAGTCCTGGTGGACGTCGTGCCGATGGCGATGATCCTTCGGCCTTCCTTCTTGGCAAGGTTTAGCCTTTCTGCCGTATAGGCATCCATCGTGTAGTATTCCGAATGCATGACGTGATCTTCAATGTTGTCTTCCTTGACCGGCTTGAAGGTGCCAAGTCCTACATGCAAGGTGACATCGAGGATCTCGATCCCCTTGGCTTTGATCCTTTCCAGCAGCTCTTGCGTAAAATGCAGACCGGCCGTCGGGCAGGCAGCGGAACCGTTGATTTGCGCATAGACGTTATTGTAACGGGAATTGTCCTTGAGCTTCTCATGGATATAAGGAGGCGTTGGCATCATGCCGACTTCGTTGAGGATTTCAAGGAAGATCCCTTCATAATACATTTTAAAGACGCGGATGCCTTCGTCTTTCCGCTCGATACATTCGCCATAGAGCTTCTCGGAAAAATCGATGATCGTTCCGGTTTTGATCGCCTTGGCGTTGCCGCAAAGACATTCGCAGATATCATCCTGTCTTTTCAATATCAGGACTTCGACCTTGGCGCCGGTCCCCCGTTTCGTGCCATACAGACGTGCCGGTATGACTTTGGAGTTGTTGCGCACGAGGACGTCGCCGGGTTTGAGATAATCGATGATATCGTAAAAATGCCGGTGTTCGATCTCACCGGTCTTTTTATGCAGGACCATCAGCCTTGACTCATCTCTTTTTTCGGAAGGATGCTGAGCGATCAGCTCTTCCGGAAGTTCAAAATCAAAATCACTTAACTTCATCAGAAACCCCTCTGGTCAAAATTGTATTTGTTCAGGATGTACTCCTTGTACTCCGTGAAACGATCTTCCGCGATCGCTTCTCTGATGCCTTCCATGAGGTGGATCAGAAAGCGCAGATTGTGTATGGACATCAAGCGGTTGCCAAGTCCTTCGTTGTTGCGGAACAGATGATTGAGATATGCCTTGGTATACTTCGTGCAGCACTCGCAGTCACATTCCGGATCCAGCGGTGTGAAATCTTCCTTGTAGATATTCTTCTTGATGTTGATGCGGCCCTGTGAAGTCATGAGCGTGCCATGTCTTGCGATACGGGTCGGCAGGACGCAGTCAAACATATCGACGCCGCGTTCGACCGCCTCCAAGATATCGTTGATCGCACCGATGCCCATCTCATAGCGCGGCTTGTCTTCCGGAAGATAAGGAAGCGTGTAGTCGAGCATCTTGTAGTGGGTCTCCTTGTCTTCGCCGACAGAGGTACCACCGATCGAATAGCCGTCAAAATCCATTGCGGCAAGCTGTTCAGCGCAATACTTTCTCAGATCGGGATACTTGGAACCCTGGACGACACCAAACAGAGCCTGGTCTTTTCTGGTGTGGGCATCCTGACCGCGTTTTGCCCAGCGAAGGGTACGCTCGACCGAGTCTTTCGTGTATTCGTAAGTGCTCGGATAAGGGATGCACTCATCAAATGAGATCGCGATGTCAGATCCGATCGATTCCTGAATGTGAATGGAATCTTCCGGCGACATGAAGAGCTTGCTGCCGTCAAGATGGGACTTGAAGGAGACACCTTCTTCCTTGATCTTGCGGGAATCGGCAAGCGAAAAGACCTGGAAACCGCCTGAATCGGTCAGCACAGGTCCGTCATAGTTCATAAACTTATGGATACCGCCGGCCTTTTCCAGGGTCTCAGGACCCGGTCTGAGCCAGAGGTGATAAGTATTTCCCAAGATGATCGAAGCATGCAGGTTTTTGATGTCGTCAGAAGACAGGAATTTGACTGTTGCCTGGGTACCGACCGGCATGAAGACCGGGGTATCGACTTCCTTTCCGAAAACATGCAGTTTGCCTAAACGTGCATTGCTTTTCGCATCCTTGTGTATCAGTTCGTATTTGAAACCTTCCGTTTTCATACCTAATATAATAACATATACATGTTATACTGAATTTGTGAAATCCAAAGAACTGAAGACCTATAATCTTCCTGAAGACAGCATGGTCATAGCCCAGATCGATGCCAAACCGACTTTCCTGTTTGGTATCATGATCACTTTTGGCCTGTTTTCTTTGATGATGCAGATACCTAAAGCCTATGGGATCATCCTGATCCTTTTTTCTCTGGCGGGTCTCATCTACATGCCAAGGGTCGTTCTGATGGAATTCTATAACGATTATCTGGTCGTTTATAACAAGGCAGACAAGAACAAATGTGTCCTGATCTATTACGACGAAGTCCTTTCCTGGTATTACAGCCGGGGGACCAATCACGACTATCTGTACATCGAGCTTGAAGAAGGGAAACAGGAAAGAGTCGAAGCGTTCTCCAAGACGGTCTTTGAAAGCAACATGAACCGTTTCCTGAAAGACAAGAACAGGAAGATGGCACAATGAGGATCGTTGCTCTGGACTTTGAAACGGCCAATTCCTCTCCGGCATCGGCCTGTGCCTTAGGTGTTGCCGTCTATGAAGAAGGGGAGATCTTAGACAGTTTCGAGTGGTATTTCAAACCGCCGCGCCGTTACAACTTCTTCACGAATACGAGTATCCACGGCATCAGCAAGTCGGATGTGGAGAACGAATATGAGTTCGTCTATTATTACGAGGAACTCTGTGAGATCACAAAAGATGCGGTCTTGGTCGCCCACAATGCGATGTTTGATCTCTCGGTGCTCAATGCGATGTGCGATGTCTATGGACTTGACCATCTGAAAAACGAATACATCGATACCGTTGCCATTTCCCGCAGGGTCTATCCGGAGCTTTACAATCACAAGCTCAATACGATCTGTGCGTACCTGCATATCGATCTGCATCACCACAATGGAAAATCGGATGCCTTTGCCTGTCTGATGATCCTGTTGAAGGCAATGGAAGCCTACGATATCTATGAACTCGATCCGTTCTTAAAGAGGATACGGGTAAATAAAAAAGTGAATATGTAAAATTTTACATTGACTGAAAAGGTTTACAATTATAAAAGG
Source organism: Solobacterium sp. UBA3303 (assembly GCA_002362065.1). Lineage (GTDB taxonomy): Bacteria > Bacillota_I > Bacilli_A > Erysipelotrichales > Erysipelotrichaceae > Colivicinus. Next base: position 19,231 of record DESX01000020.1, on the reverse strand, counting down.
ATGTTCTATAATTGTTTTATCTTTGAAGTTTTGGAGATTATAGAAAATGAAAGAATTTGAAAACAACGCTTATTTCTGGCAAAAAGTCGATGCTTTGTATTCTTCCGGAGATTTCAAAGTCGTTTTTCCCAAGGGCAGCACGCATAAGACCTATCCGTCTTTGACATACCCTTGTGATTTCGGCTATGTTGAGACTTTGGCCAACGATACGGATACACCGATGGAAGTTTTCCGTTCCGACAAGAACGGTAACGTCGATGCGATCGTGATCTGCGCGGATATCATCGATAAGCGTTTTGAAGTGAAAGCTCTGGTCGGCTTAAGTGAAGAGGAGTGCCTGGAGGTACTGCATTTTCTGAACTGTACCGATTATCAGAAATCCGTATTGCTTCGGAGAGGGAAACAGATCCCTTCCTGGAGTGAGACCGAGTAGCGCCAGCTACTTTTTTAGTGCTTTGTTTTGATAGAATAAGAGTATGGAGAAAAGAAAAGAGTTCATTATAAATTCTGTATATATCGCCGTCATCTTTGCGATCGTTTATCTTTGTGTCAATTATCTGCTGCCGGTATTGTTTCCTTTTTTGCTGGGTTTTCTTTTCGCATATTTTGCGATCAAGCTCAGCCACCGCTTCTTCGAAAAGGACAACAAGGGCTGCCGTTCCCTGGTATTGATCGGCCTTTACGCTGCGGTACTAGCAATACTGGTCCTTCTGATATCCATGGGTGTCACAAAACTTGGCGATTTCATAAAGACACTGCCGGTATTCTACAAGAATACGCTTGAACCATACATCGGTCAGATCGAGAACTCGATGCTTGAACATGGCGAATCATTGCCGGACAATATCTCCATGGTCTTCAACAACATCACTGACGGTATCTTTGAAGGACTGAAGACGTTACTCTCAAGAGTCACGACGGGCTTAGTCAACCTGACGACTTCATTCATCACTTCCGCACCGGAAACATTGGTCTCCTTTATCGTCATGATCGTTTCTTCTTTGTATATGGTCAATGATTATGAAAACATCTCAAGATGGTTCACCAGCGTTATGCCGGACAAGATCCTTGGTGTATTGTTTGAGATCGGGGACTTTTGCGAGAATACATTATTCAAGATCGTCGGTTCCTATGCGATGATCATGGGCCTGACCTTCGTTGAACTGCTGATCGGTCTGTCGTTGATCGGCATCAACAATTCCGGCATGTGGGCTGCCATCATTTCGGTCCTTGATATCTTGCCGGTATTGGGTGTCGGTACAGTATTGATCCCATGGGGCATTTCCGGACTGATCGCCGGAAAGTATCTGCTTGGTGTCGAGATCCTTATTATATATCTGGCCATCACGGTCATCCGTAATATCGTGGAACCGCGTCTGGTCGGAACCAATCTGGGTCTGCATCCGCTGGCAACGCTGATCTCGATGATCACCGGTCTTCGTCTGTTTGGGGCGATCGGCATGTTTGGTCTTCCTCTGGCACTTTCCTTCCTGGTCTCGAGAAACCGGGAAAATCCGATCCTGTTAAGGCCTGCAGCTGAGCCAAAGCCAAAGGACAGCAGCAAACACAAGACAAAGAAAAAGAAAAAACAGGCCTAAGACCTGTTGTATTCCTCAATGAGCTTGATGGCTTCTGTCAGATCGTTCAGAACCGCAAAGCTCTTTTCTTTTACTTCTTCCGGGATCCGGGCAAGGTCAGGCACATGTATGACCTTGAGGCCGGCTGCATCTGCCGACAGGATGCCGTTTGCCGAATCTTCAAAGGCAAAGATCTCATCTTTTTGCGCATCAAGGCAATCTATCGCTTTTAGATAGATCTCGGGACGCGGCTTGGATTCCTTGAGATCATCGCCATAGACGATCTTTTCAAATCGATCGTACAAATTTACGGATCTTAAATAGCGATCGGCATAGACCCTGGCGGTCGATGTGGCGATGACTTTGCCGATCTTTCTTTCATCGAGATAATCAAGGAGCTCGTCGACTCCTTTTTTCTTTTCAAGCGGATGTTCTTCCATATATCTAGTGTGAATGAGCCATTCTCTTTCAAGGAACTCGTCAAAGGGAAAATCATTTCCCATCCATTGCAGATAGCGGTTTTTCGTCTCTGTATCGTTGTTGCCCATCGTTGAAAGGATGAGCTCTTCCGGGATGTCGTACCCATAGATGCGGCTGCATTCCAGCGCGGAGATCAGATAGATCTTTTCCGAATCGATCAGAAGGCCATCCATGTTAAAAACGCAGTATTTGATCTTGTTCATATGTGCATTGTAAATGATTAGCGTTTCTTTCTCAATAGAGGAAGAAAGGAAAACAGTTTTCATAACAGTACAGAATAATGGAAACGCAGAAAAAGATTGCAAACAGGCTGTTTTCGTGCATTCACTGACATCGGATCGGGACAAAAAGAAGTCCTGCAGGGTATCTTCCCTGAAGAAAAAAACAGTCTGTTTTTGTCATAGAAAAAGCATTTATATTTATTTAATCAGAGCCAGGTTATAAAATAAAAGAGACGAATAACCATGGTCAACAATATGGTATTAAGGAAGGAAGGTTAAAAATGAAAAAGAAGCTTATCGTTTTACTCAGCTTGATCCTTATGGTCTCCTTGTTTACCGGATGCGCCAAGAAGGAAGAAGCAGCACCTGCAGCTGAAGAAGCACCGGCAGAAACTGAGATCGCTGATCAGCTCGCTGATATCCAGAAGGCCGGCAAACTGGTCGTCGGTATCGAAGGCACTTATCCTCCGTTCAACTTCGTTGATGACAACGGAAACTACGCCGGTTATGATGTCGATGTTGCAACAGCAGTTGCCGAACATCTCGGTGTTGAAGTTGAATTTGTCATGGCAGAATGGGATGCGCTTTTAGTCGGTATCGATTCAAAGCGCTGGGATACAGTTATTGCTGACGTTACTGCTACAGCAGAAAGAAGAGAAAAATATGATTTCTCTGATCCTTATCTCTATACAGGCAGACAGGTCGTTGTCAAGACAGGCAATCCTTTAGGCTTAAAATCCCTGGATGACCTCAATGGCAAGAAAGTTGCGACCAACACGACAAACTCCTGGGCAAGCAAGCTGGAAGAATTAGGTGCTACGATCGTTCCGATCGACAACACTGACCAGTGTGCGCAGGCTGTTATCAACGGCTCTGCAGATTTCTGTATGTTCAACAATATCGTCATGGGCGAATATCTGAAGAACCATCCGGAAGCAGAACTCGAAGTTGCATTCGTCATTGACACTGATGTCAATGAAGTTTCTATTCCTTGCCGCAAGGGTGAAGAAAGACTGCTTGCTGAATACAATGCTGCACTGGCTGAACTCAGAGAGAGCGGCAAGCTTGCAGAATTATCAGAGAAGTGGTTCTATGCTGATTTGACAAACAACCCTTTAGGAAACTAATCAGTCGCTAAACACAAATCATCAATCAGCGATAGAGGAATTCTTTATCGCTGATTTTCTTTAAGGAGTCTCATATGGAAAATATCTTTTTGCACTTTGGAGACCGCTTCGTGCGTATCGTCACGATTCTGATCGAATCGTTTCCAAAGCTGCTTGTGCCATGTCTGAAGATCACGATCACGCTGACGCTGTTCTCCTTTTTCTTCGGTCTGATCCTTGCGCTGATCATTGCGCTGGTCCAGGTCGCTGATATCAAGGGATTGAAGCAGTTTGCGCGTTTTTACGTGTGGATCTTCAGAGGCACGCCTTTGATGCTGCAATTGTTCATCATATTCTATGGTCTGCCATCGTTTGGTATCTTTTTCAATGGCTATATTGCAGCGATCATCGCCTTTTCTTTGAATCTGGCTGCTTATAACTCCGAGATCATCCGTTCTGCCATTCAGGCAGTTCCGGTAGGTCAGACGGAAGCCGGCTATATGATCGGTCTGAATTATTTCCAGGTCATGGTCAGGATCGTTCTGCCGCAGGCTGCCAGGATCGCTTTCCCGCCTTTGTTCTCATCTTTGATCGGCTTGACCAAGGATACTTCCCTGGCGTCTTCGATCACAGTCGTTGAGATGATGTCGGTCGCAAAGCGTATTGCGGCTGTCTACTACGAACCGTTCTGGATGTACATGGAAGCTGGTTTCATCTATCTGATGATCTGTACGATCCTGACAAAAGTACAGTCCAGCTTTGAAAAGAGCATGGAATGGAAACAGCCGACGGATACAAGTACTGAAATGGAAGCTTTAAAAGGCGAGAGTATTCGGGAAGACAGAGGTTTGAGGTAGAAAAGATGCTAGGTGTTAAAAATTTACATAAATCCTTTGGTTCCAACCAGGTTCTTAAGGGTATCGATTTTGAAGTCAATGAAGGTGAAGTCGTCGCCATCATCGGCTCATCCGGATCGGGAAAGACGACATTATTGAGATGCATGGCTTTCCTTGAACAGGCAAACGACGGCATTTTCATCTTTGACGATCTGAAAAAGGATATCCGTTCGATCTCAAAAAAGGAGATCAAAGACATCCGCATGAAAATGGGCTTTGTTTTTCAGAGCTTCAACCTGTTCCGCAATATGACGGCACTTCAGAACGTCATGGAAGGTCTAACGACCGCCCGCAAGGTCGACAAGGAAACAGCGAAACGCAAATCGATGGAGATGCTTGCAAAAGTCGGCATGTCAGATCGGGCAAACTACTATCCGGATCAGCTTTCCGGTGGTCAGCAGCAGCGTGTTGCGATCGCAAGGGCCCTGGCAACAGACCCGGAAGTCATACTCTTTGATGAGCCGACGTCGGCTCTTGACCCGGAACTCACAGGTGAAGTGCTGGAAGTCATGGTCAAACTGGCAAGGGAAGGAACGACGATGGTCGTCGTCACACACGAAATGGAATTCGCCAGAAATGTCGCTGACAGAGTCATCTTTATGGAAAACGGTGTCGTCGTCGAAGAAGGCGAAGCCAAGAAAGTGCTCTCCGATCCGAAGGAAGAAGCAACCAGAAGGTTCTTAAGAAGGATCCTGAGGAAGGAAGAGGAAGAGTAAAAGTATTGTCAACTGACGTATCGGATCAAAGATCATAAATGAATATTCGGATCTGCGGTCTGATACGTTAAAATAGAACAAAGCAAACAAACGGTCCGGATATCCGGACTGAAATGATCGAAATGGAGGATACATAAATGAGGATCAGCAATGTAGGCCTGATGGTCAAAGACCTGGAAGGTGCAAGAAAATTTTTTGAAGATTATTTCGGAGCAACTGTGCATGCAGAGTATTCCGAAGACAACGGCTACAAATCTTACATTATGAAATTCGATGAGAATCCGAAGATCGAGCTCATGAGCAAGCCGGAAGTCATCGATGCAGTCAAAGATAAAAACAATGCAGGTTTCATTCACATCTGCATCAAGGTCGACAGCAAGGAAAAATTCGAAGAGATCCTCGCTAAAGTCAAGGCAGCTGACTACGAGATCCTTTATGAACCATCAACGGTCGGCGGACAGGAATTCAGAGCGATCACCTTCGAAGACAACATCATCGAAGTCTGCTATTAAGGATACAATATGAATCTGTTTCGCAAAGTTTTCAAAGATTCCAAGCCGATCATCGGCATGGTCCATCTGCAGCCCCTTCCTGGTGCGCCGGGCTACAAAGGGGATCTGGAAGCTGTCTATGAGGCGGCTCTTTACGATCTGAAGGGACTGATCAATGGCGGTGCCAATGCCGTCATCGTCGAGAATTTCGGGGACATCCCTTATGCGACGGACAATGAGCTGATCACAAATACCGCTTTTGCGGCAATTGCGGCAAGACTCAGGAATGAGTGTGATCTGCCGATGGGCATCAACGTTCAGTTCAACAACTTCGAAGCGGAGTGGGCGATCGCCTATTCCTGCGGCTATGATTTTATCCGTGAGGAAGTGTTTGCGGAAAACCGCATGGGACCTAATGGCGTCTGCATTTCTTCCGGACCTGCCTTGATGAGACTTAAGGCAAAGTATCCGAAGGATATTGCGATCCTTGCGGATGTCAATGTCAAACATACCTTCGCGATCGTGGAACAGCCTCTGGACTTCACGATCGAATCGATCATCGAAGGCGGAGCGGACTGCCTGATCTGTACCGGTATCACGACCGGTAAGTCGCCAAGTGTCGACGATGTCAAAGAAATGAAAAGGATCGCCGGCGATGTTCCGGTCATCGTAGGCAGCGGTGTCAATGCCAAAACGGTAAAGGATTATCTTTCCGTATCTGACGGCGCGATCATCGGATCTTCGTTCAAGAAAGACGGAAACGTCATGAATCCGATCGATGAAGAAAGAGTAAAAGCTTTGATGGAAAACTGCCGATAGATGGAAAAAAAGATATGTATCATCACCGGTGCTTCCGGTGCGATCGGAACTGCTGTCTGCAAGAGATTTCTCAAAGACGGATATCGCATTGCCATGATCGGACGCAGGATGGAAGCTCTGGATAAAGCAGCAAAAGAAAGCGGATATGATGAGGAAGATGTTTTAAAGATCGCTGCAGACATCTCGGATGAAGGAAGAGTCAGGGCGGCAGTCTTATCCGTATATGAAACATGGGGCCGCATCGATTGCCTGGTCAATACGGCAGGGATCAGCGGCAGATATGCAACAACGGCAGAATATACCTACGAGAATTTTGTCAATATCTACAAAGTGAACGTATTTGGCAGCTTTCTGATGATCAAGCATTGCCTCCCGTATCTTCTTGAAACAGGCAATGGATCGATCGTCAATTTCGGTTCCGTTTCCGGAATGATGGGCTACTCCTATGAAGTCGGCTATGGTTCCAGCAAATGGGCGGTGATCGGAATGACCAAGAACGTCGCAAATGAGTATGGCGGCCAAGGCGTTCGCTGCAATTGCATTTCCCCGGGATGGGTCGAATCGGAAATGATGGACAAGACCCTTCAGAACTACCGGGATATCGGCATGGAAGACGCGGAATCCAAGCTTACCTTCGGTTCCATTCACCGTCCTGCCAGACCTGAGGAGATCGCTGATGCAGTCAGCTTTCTGTGCAGTGATCAGGCAAAGTATATCAATGGTGTCAACCTTGCGGTTGACGGCGGCATGACAATTATTTAATAAGGAGAATAAAATGAAGAATTTTTTTGACGGAAAGAAAAAAGTGATCGGTATGGTCCACCTGCTGGCATTGCCGGCAAACGCAGCCTACAAAGATAATAAGGACGAGATCGTAAAATTTGCCCTGGAAGATGCAAAGACTCTGATCGACTGCGGTGTTGATGCGATCATGCTGGAAAACTTCAACGACTGGCCGCAATACGCAGATGAGATCCCGATGGAATCCTACACGCTGATGACGGCTGTCGCATCCAAGATCAGAGATATGTGCCCGATCCCGTTTGGCGTCAACGTCGAAATGAACGCCTGGCAGCAGGAATGGATCATGGCTTGGGCAGTCAATGCGGATTTCATCCGTCTGGAAGCTTTTGTCGATAACAGAGGCGGTTCCTTCGGATACATCCCTGCCTGTTCAACACCATTATCCAAAGTCATGAAAGACTATCCGGCTGATGTCATGCTGTTTACGGATGTCCATACACAGGAGACCTATGGCAACCCGGATGTTCCGATCATTGAACTCGCACACAACGCGATCGGTCATGATTCCAATGCGATCATCGTTACGGAAAACGACCAGAACAAGAGGATCACGGTCGAAGATGTCAAAGCGATGAGAGAATCCATCGGTGATTTCCCGATCATCGTCGGTTCCGGTGTAAAAGCTGCCAATGTTCTTGACTACTTTGAGTATGCGGATGCCGTCATCGTCGGACGCGGTTTCAAGACCGGTGATCGTGTCGATGCAAAACTCGTCAAAGAGTTTATGGACGTCGTCAGAACAAAATATTAAATCAGATCATTCTGTACCATTCGGACTGCTTCGGCAGTCCTTTTTTCATATATAATTTTTCTAAAAAATGAAAAAAGAAGAGTGGTTCGTACCGAAATATTATCCTGAATTCTCCTGCAAGGCCGACAAATGCCGCAACAGCTGCTGCTGCAGCTGGCGCATCCCCGTATCGAGGAAAGAATACAACCGGCTGATCACGATGGAGTGTTCCGATGATCTCAACCGTCGTGTGCAGAATGCCTTCATCATCCCGGAAACGGTGAGCGATGAGTGTTTTCGCTATGTGTCTTTCAACTGGCTTGGCCAGTGCCCGATCCAGGACAAAGGTCTGTGCTATCTGCACAGGGAGAAAGGGGAGTCCTATCTTCCGAAGATCTGCCGCTTGTATCCCAGGAGCTTGAAAAAGATCAACGACGTGCGGATCGCATCCTGCAGCAGCTCCTGTGAAAGGATCGTGGAGATGCTTTACGAAGAAGATGCGCTGCTAATGAGAAGTGTACAGATGGATGAGGAAGTGCAGATCACCATTCAGGCGAATGAAGATGAGATCAGACAGATCCTTCTTTTTCAGGACCTCATCAAAGATAAAACGACCTCCTTGGCTCAGAGCATTGCCGATATCTGTGTGATCATCAATCGGGAGGAATTCGACAAGGATATGAACAGCGATGAAGATCCCCTTGATGCGGCATTGAAGCTTTTGAAGCGCTTTTCTTCTTCCAACTCCGTTCTGAATCAGATCGCTCAAGAGATCAGTGAACGCTATGAAAAAAACAGGGACCTGTATGAGAAGGACAGGACCCTGTTTGAAAACAGATATACAGACTGGATGGGCTTCTTTGAGCGGGTGATCAACAACTCAATGATCTATGAATGTTTCCCGTTTGTTGACCCAAGAGCCGACAAGACCGGTGTTTATAAAGGACTTTGTGTCTGTTATGGACTGCTGAGGATCATCTGCATCGGCTATTGTGCAAACCGTGACCGCAAGGAAGATCTCATCGATGCGGTCTCCGCACTCTTTCATCTGATCGATCACACGGCTTTTTATTACAATATGCCTTTGATCGTTGATAATGCAGCGATCTTTCTGAAGCTTTAGTCTTTCAGAAGTTTCTTGATATTGCGGACAGCCTTTTTGACGTTGTCGAGAGAAGTGGCAAGATTGATGCGGACCCAGCCGGCATAAGCCGGATCGAAACTTTCTCCCGCATTGGTCAGAATGGAACATTCATTCAGCATTATCTCATAGGCGGTCTTTTCTTTTGCCAGATCGCCAAGGTTGAGGAAAAGCAGATAGGTTCCTTCAAGGACGGTCATCTCAAAATAAGGAGAGAGTTCCTTCCTGAAATATTCATAGTTTTCAAAGACGACATTGTTGAGGGCATCGAGCCACTCATTTCCATAAAGATAATTGTAGTAGGTCGGAAGGGCATTGAAGACGTTCACCGAACCGGTATGCATGTGCCTTTGATAGGAGATGAACTTTTTCATCAGCTTCTGGTTTGGAATGATGACGTGGCAATGCGAAAAGACAGCCAGCGAGAACGTCTTTGATGCGGCAACGATCGAAACGATGTTCTTCCGGTATTTTTTAAAGGACAGGGCAGGAATGAACTGCTGATCCGGCATGATGATATCGCCATGAACTTCATCAGCACAGACCAGTACATCATATTTCAGGCAGAGTTCAAAGAGCTCCTGCAGTTCGCCTTGTTTATAGACTCTTCCCAGAGGATTGTGTGGCGAACATAACATCATCATTTTGACTTTTCCGTTCTTGAATTTTCTTTCGATATCCTTGTAATCAAACGTGAAATAGCCATCCTGATGGATCATCTTTGATTCATAAAGCTTCCTTCCGCTTTCCTTGATCGTTGCCTTGAAAGGCGGATACAAAGGCGTCGTGATCAGGATGCCGTCATCTTCGTTGGTGAGTGCATAGATGACCTGATACATCGCATCGACCGCGCCTTTGGTGAAGCGGATCCACTCGCTTTTGTATTCAACGTGATTCCTTTGAAGATGGTAATCGATGAATACCTTGTAATAGTCCTGCGGCAGGTTGCCGTAGCCGAAGTCACCTTTGTCGATGAATTCCTTTAAAGCTTCGATGACCCGTTCATCATCCTTGAAATCCATGTCGGCGATCCACATCGGCAGGCTCTTCGTTTTTCTTGCACGCTGCCATTTGACGGAATCTGCTTTGGATCTGTCAATGTAATACTTCTGTGTAAATGTCTGATTGTTCATAATCTTCAACTGTCTGTATATTTTTTATATGGCTGAAAGGGGCTTAAGATCAGTACTGGATCTTGGAAAGGACCTCGTCAGCTTTTTCTTTGCCAAGAAGCTGTTCAATGATCAGATAAGAGAATTCAAAGGCGGCACCTAAGCCTTTGCCGGTGATGAACCGTCCATCGATCACTGCTTTTTCATTTTCCGGTTTTAGTTCGCGTTCAAAGCCCGGGAAGCATACGAATTTTCTATCATTCAGCAATCCCTTGTCGATCAGTATGGATGGAGCTGCGCAGATCGCTGCGACATAGCGGTCCGTTTCAACAAACAGATCGATCAGAGAGTCGACCCGTTTGTCTTCCTGCAGATGCTTTGTGCCAGGCATGCCGCCGGGCAGGATGAGACAATCGTAATCGTTCGGATCGATCTCATCGATGAGCTTGTCTGCCTCAAATCTGACGTTGTGGGAGGAGACGATATCCTTTGTAAAACCGACCAGATCGACTGTGATCCCAGCTCTGTAGAGAAGGTCGTAAGTGACAAGTGCTTCGCATTCTTCGAGTCCGTTGTTGACGATGATCATTGCTTTCATGTGTTTTACCTCTCTATAATTATAAGTCCTTTTTGTAGTAAAATAGTTTTATGAAAAAAATGATGAACCTGTATGAAAGCTGTAAGACGCCGATAAGAGTCGCCTATTTCGGCTTTTTCCTTGTCGCGTTTGGCTTTCTGATCCAGAACGAAAGTGTCAATGTTTTCTATACTTTCCGTTCGAGCATCATCTTGTTTCTTGGAGAACTGAGCTTAAAGATCGGTGAGTTCACGATCATGAACCTGCCGCTGATCTTCATGCTGAATATCGTCTGCAAGAAGGCGAACAATGCTTCACCTGTGGTGATGGCATTAGTCGGTTATTTCACATTCGTTGTCACGACGATGTTATTTTCGACGCAGACCCTCAATGCCCAGGCCTATTCTTCGGGCTTTGGCATCAATTCGGTATTCAATTCGCCTTCCGGAAACCGTCTTCCTCTGGAGACCGGCATGGTCGGTTCTTTTCTAGTTGCCTATGCGACAAGAGTGTCCTTCATATTGTCGAGGCACAGAGGCTCCTGGTCATTGTCCAACCTCTTTGCCAGGGATACTTCCGGACTCATCTATAACTTCATTTTCTGTTTCATCCTGGGCATAGCGGTTTCCTATACCTTCCCGTATTTCTATACGTATCTGCAAAGAGCGATCAGCTTCATTGGCGCGGATCTGCTCGATCCGATGCGCATCGGCCTGTATTCCGTACTTGACCGTGTCCTTTCGATCTTAGGTTTAGGCAACATCATCCGCTACCCGTTCTGGTATACGTCACTTGGCGGATCCTTCTCCAATACCCTTACCGGGCAGAGTGTTTTAGGTGATGTCAATATCTGGACCTACATTAAGGATTCGAGTGCTTCCTATATCGGTGCCGGACGTTTCATCACGCCGTTCTACGTGATCAACATGTTCATCATCCCGGCCTTTTATCTGGGAACGCTTCTTTCGATGTCGGATCATACGGACAGGAATATCCTTCTTGTGGAATTCATCTTTGCGATCCTGCTTTCGATCGCTGCCGGTAATCCGCTTCCGACGGAGTTATTGATGCTGACGACATCACCGTCACTTCTTGTGATCTATCTGGTCATCATCGGTCTTTCTTCCGGCATACTGGTCAATTTTGAGGCCTTCTTAGGCTTTTCAAGCCGTATCTCCAATACGGTCATCGCAATGCCTGGTTCCTTTGCGGATTTCATCATCAATGTCCGCAATTCCTCTTTGATCCCTTCGATCCGCATCATCATGTTCGTCGGTGCAGGTGCTTTCGTTTTGATGTTTCTGATGACGATGTTCTATTATCGCTTCCTGGCTTTTGATTTCATCCGTACAGGAAACGGCGATGCGATCGTCAACGATATCATCGATGTCGCCGGCGGAACCGACAACATCATCAATGCCGGTTCAGGCCTGTTCAAGCTGAATGTCTACATCCGTGATCCGGAGCTGATCTCCTATGAAAAGATACAGGACATCGGTATCCGTAAAGTCGTTGAAACAAGGAGCGGTCTGACATTTGAACTTGGTACTTCCAGCAACGCGATCGCCAGAAGGATCAACCGAAAACTCGTAAAATAGAAACTATCCTCTTCCGCTTTATTGACATTTCTTAGCCCTTTGGACTAAAATTGAATAGTATTTTGAGAAAGGTGGCTTATTATGTCAACAAAGAGAACGTATCAACCAAGCAAAAGAAGACGTCAGAACGTTCACGGCTTCAGAGCCAGAATGAAGACAGTCGGCGGACGCAAGGTACTGTCAAGACGTCGTGCTAAAGGCAGAAAGGTATTATCCGTTTAAAGTCACTTAGGTGGCTTTTAATTTAGACATGAAGAAGATCTATCGTGTCCGTAAGAATGAAGAATTTTCACGCATCATAGCCTTGAAACGATCAGTGGCAAATGCGTTTTTTGTCGTTTATACAGCTCCAAGAAGCAAAGACAACGCAAGGGTGGGCATCTCCGTTTCCAAGAAGCTTGGCAATGCCGTGCAGCGAAACAGGATCAAGCGGCAGGTCAGGGAGATGGCCAGAGCACTGATCGACTTTGAAAGCTATCCGAAAGACCTCATCATAATCGTGAGAAAACCATTTGTAAACAGAGCTTTTTCGGATAACAAAAATGATTTGGAAATAGCGATCAAAAAGGCTATAATATAACAGTATAAATTTATCTGTATAAATTGAGGAGTTCACTATGAATACGAAACGCTTAAAACTGATTTTATCGCTTATAGCTTTAGCGTTGCTGCTGACCGGATGTTCAACTTCAACCGAGCTTATAACGTTAGATACAACATTTTCGGAGGCAATGAATGACGGATTCCTGTCTGCCTTCATTACTTATCCGCTCTCACAGGCCATCAACTGGCTGACGCCGAGGACCGGCATCTTCATGGCGATCTCGATCGTTACGATCGTGCTGAACGCGATCGTACTTGCCTTCACATTCAAGTCCAATGTGGCAATGCAGAAGATGCAGGAGATCCAGCCGGAACTTCAGAAGATCCAGGCCAAATACGAAGGCAGGAGCGATGAGATGTCCCAGCAGCGTATGGCTATGGAGATGCAGCAGTTATACAACAAGTACAACATCAACCCGCTTGGTTCCCTGGCTGTGACCTTCATTCAGTTCCCGCTTTTGATCGGTATGTACAATGCGGTCAGAAGATCGGACGCTGTTGCCAACGCGACATTCATGAACGCTAGTCTGTCTCTGTCGCCATCCCAGGCGATCCCGGCAGGCAAGTGGGTATGTCTGGTCATCTTCGTGCTGATGGTCGTCATGCAGTTTATTTCCATCAAGATCCCGCAGTGGATCGCGGAAAAGCGCGGCAAGGAAGAAGCGGACAAGCATCACAAGACTTACAAGAAACCTGAAAACCAGAATATTGCAATGACATACGGCATGCTGGCGATGGTCGCTCTGGCGATGTTCTCGATCCCGACGGCTGTATCACTGTATTACTGCATTTCTTCGATCGTCAATATTGCAAAGACTATCGTGATCGACCAGATGACACATAAGGAGGCGTAAGAATGAAACAGTATACCGGAAGAACACTGGATGAAGTACTCAACAGCATTGCCAGTGAGCAGGGCTGCCAGGTACAGGATATAACATACAACGTACTGGAAGAAGAAAAGGGCGGTATCTTCGGCTTGCACAAGTCGATCACCATCGAAGCTTTCACTTCCAAAGATGTCAAGGAATTCATTTTCGATTATCTTGGCGCATATTTCACAGAACTCAACCAGGGCGTTTCGATCGAGATCATCGTAGAAAAAGATAAAGAAAAAGAAGAAGAACTGCTTTACCGTGTCATCCTTGATGCGGAAAACAATGCCATCATCATCGGCAAGAACGGCCAGACGCTGCGTGCGATCTCAACTGTCCTCAAGGCTGCTGTCAATGCGACCTTCAAGAAGAGGATCAACCTGGTCGTCGATGTCAACCACTACAAGGAAGACAGATACAAAAAGGTCAAGGCGATCGCCAGAAGAGAAGCGATCAACGTTGCCAAGACACATATCGACTGCGAACTGGATCCGATGCCAAACGACGAAAGAAAGGTCATCCACCAGTATCTGCAGGATTTCAAAAATGTCACGACTGTTTCCATCGGTGAAGGAAACAAGAGGCATCTTTGCATCAAATACGCACCGGAAAAGAAAGAAGAAGAAGCTGAGTAAGCTTCTTCTTTTAGATTTCGAGATGTTCCTTGTCTTCTGTCAGCAGGGACATTAAAGCGGATTCGTAGGCTTCGTATTTTTTCTGATAGATCGGGGCATAGCGTTTGCGCGGTATGAAGGCCTTGCCTGTACGCACCATATGCCGTATCCCGTCTTCAAGGTCCTCGAATACGCCGCATGCGATCCCGGCACCGATGGCGGCTCCTTTGGATCCGATGTAGTTGCCCCGGATCGTCTGTATCGGCAGCTGCAGCGTGTCTGCGAGGATCTGTGCCCAGATGGCGGAATCAGCGATGCCGCCGGAAAGTCTGGCTGCCGTATAGGTGTAGACCGGACGTTTCAGATTGCGTATATGGTGGATCGTCGAGAAGATGACACCTTCATAGGCTGCCCGCAAAAGAGAGACATAATCATCATCTTCACGCAGATTGACAAAGACGCCGTCAAGTTTGGGGTCTTTTTTATCGGTGTGATGATATGGGATGAAGATCGCTTCCGACTTCTGCGGATCTCTTCGTGCAACCAGAACATCACACTTTTTATTGAGATCTTCTTCTTCATCGATCTCCGGGGCATACTTTGAGACGATCTTGCGGATACAGCGGTTGAGCGTGTTGTGGGAGGAAGGTGAGAGATCCTCCATCAGATAAAGTCCCTTGACATAGCTCAGGGTCGCCCGGTTGGTCATCCTGTCGTAGTTGTCAGATACCGAACCGACCAGAAATTCATTGATCGACCAGGTATCGGCGATCATGCACAATTCCTCATCCGACAAAATACCGCTAGCCAGAGCTTCCGCATCCAGGTCGAAGTAACCGGCGGTGACCGGTGTTCCTTCTTTCAAACCGGTCAGCAGGGAAGCTTCCCTGTTCACATGACCGGCGATCGTGATGCTGTCTAATACCTTTGGCATCTTTTCATAGCAGGAAGCAATGTCAAGGGTCTCAAAGATATAAGGCTCATATTCTGAGCTGTTGAGATCGAGCAGGCCGGTCGAAGAAGCTTCAGTGAGCTCCCCATAAATTTCGCCGGTCAGCTTATAGCGGATCAGATCCTTGATTGAAAGGATCCATCTGGTCTTTTCAAGGATCTCCGGCTGATGGATCCTGAACCATTTCAATATTACAGAAGTCTGTGAAGGTCGAAGATCAGATCTTGTCAAAGGGTAGAGCTTTCGCTCGGTCAGATCCTCTTTCAGGTTCTTACAAAGCGCTTCTGCACGCGTATCACCGGAAAGGACCATCGGGCAGACTTCCTTCATTTCCGCATCGAGAAAGACGACCCCGTTGCCGCAGGCCGTGATGCCGATGCAAAGGATCATGGAAGGATCGATCTTGGAAATATTCAAAACTTCCCGAATGACAAAGATGTTTGCCTGCCAGGTCTCTTCACTTCCTCTTTGGGCATATCCGGGTAGTGACTCTTGCACAGAAAGTTCTTTGATCGCGGAGGCGATCATGCGTCCGTCTGTATTGAAAATAGCGCAGCGGACTTCATTTTTGCCGTTATTGATGCCTAAAAGATATTTATCCATGATGCCTCCTTTCTTACACGTATTGACGATGATATTCCAATAACTGTGGGTCCGGAATAAAAGGTACCCGTTTATTTCATTATATGCGAAACCGCTGAAAAATCATGATTTATGCATAAAAAAAGAGAACAAGTCAAACAAAAACGCGGGAATTGTACCGCGTATGTCTTATTTCTGAAGGATGTCAACGATGTGTGAACTTGCGCCAAGCAGCTCTTTTCGCTCACACGTCTTCTGATGAAAGGAAAGATAGGCTTCAAAGGTCTCTTCATCCATCGCGTTGATATAGCTTCTCATGTAATCGGTTGGCCCGTCTGACGCGAAGCGCTTCAGCAGCTTCAGCCCGCAGATCACATTGAGCTCATCGATCTCTTCGATGCGGGATTGAATGAATAAGCCATCCGGATCATTGATGCGGAAATCTTCATCGATCTTGTCTTTGACTAAGAGGTAATTGCCGCCTTTGAAGGCATATTCGATGATCGCATATTCGTTCATGATGTAGGTGACAAATAAGGTGCGCTTGCAGATGCGCTTTGCTTCCGAAAGTGCTTTGATGCGGTCTTCTTTTTTATAGAGATGATACATCGGGCCAAAGAGGATCGCTACATCAAAACGATCATCTTCAAACATCGAAAGATCTGTGGCATTGGCTTCGACGATCTTTATTTCATTGTCTTTTGCCCGCAGCATCCCGATGTTGGGACGGGTGAGTTCAACAGCCGTCACGTCGTAGCCTTCCGCCTTTAAGGCGAGGGAATACCTGCCGGGTCCGGCACCGATATCGACGATCTGATCGCCGTCTTTCAGATACTGGTGAATATATTTCATCGACGTGAGGAATTCGACCTGTCCGTGGCGGGTATCGAGCCTTTTGTTTTCGTTGAACTTGTTGTAGAACTTTGTCAGTTTTTCTTTGAGCTCATCCATGGTTTAATTATACGTTCTTTGGACTATAATGAGATTAATGTTTGAATTATTGTGCAAGGTCTTCATCAAAGACCATGAAAACACGGAAGATGAAAAAGTACGGGAAGATTACGGTACCTTCTTTTCGATCCTTTCGATCTTCTGCAATATCCTGATGGTCATATTCAAGCTGATCGTCTCTTTTTTGAGCAATTCCGTTTCTATACGGGCGGATGCGTTAAACAACCTGTCGGATGTCGGATCCAACCTGGCCGCTTATTTTGGCTTTAAACTGTCCTCCAAACATCCGGATGCCGATCATCCTTACGGCCATGGCCGTATGGAATATGTCGCCGGCATGATCGTATCCTTTCTGATCCTGCTGGTGGGCTTGGGATCGATCCGCGATTCTATCGTCAAGATCCTGAATCCGGATAAGATCGTCTTTTCCTATCTGAGCTTGTTCGTGCTGATCGTATCGGTCTTCATCAAGCTGTTCATGGCCTACGTCAACAACAAGGCGGGCAACAGGATCGATTCGCAAACCCTGAAAGCCGCCGGTGCGGATTCCATGAATGATGCGATCATGACCCTGGCAACGATCTCTTCACTGATCATCTTTCATCTGTTGCATGTCAACATCGATGCTTACATCGGTCTTGCGGTCTCTTTGTTTGTACTGAAAGCGGGGATCGAGATCTTCCGGAATGTCCTGGATACGATACTTGGTAAAGCACCGGATAAGAAACTGATCGAGCAGATCGAAAAAGACATCCGATCACACGATGGGATCTTAGGCATCCATGATCTTCTTTTGCATGACTATGGTCCAAGCCATCGCTTCATGTCCTTGCATGCGGAAGTCGATGCGGATGTTCCGATCTTAGAGACCCACGATCTGATCGACAACATCGAAAATGAGATCTTAAACAAATACAAGATCCTCACCAGCATCCATATGGATCCGGTCGATACGAAGGATCAGCTCACCGCAAAACTCAAAGAACAGGTCAAAGAGATCGTCATTTCCATAAACAAGGATTATAATATTCACGATTTCCGCATCGTCAAAGGTCCAAGCCACACCAATCTTGTCTTTGATGTGCTGATCCCGGCAGATGACAAGATCAGCCATGAGGAATTAAAAAAAGAGATCTCAGATAAAGTGTCCGAGATCTCCGATACATATCATTGCGTCATTCAGGTTGACCATTCTTTTGTATAAACATGATGTTGAGGTCGGTCGGCTCCTTGATGCCGTTGATCGTTCCCTGATTTGAATACTGCCAGATGCGGATCGGCCATTCGAGTTTCGGCACATCGGTATCGTACTGGGCAAACCAGATCGGATATTGTGAGATACGTTCCATATCGAAGTAGGTATCTGCCCAATACAGGTAAGTATAGACCATGACATCGTAGCCGTTCTTTTTGAGTTCTTCAAGGAAGGTGATCGCATTCAATGTCAGCTGTTCCCTTTCCAGACCTTCAAGTCTGGGTTTTTCATCTTCCAGGAAGACTTCTTCGCAATCGTACACGATCGGAAGGTCCACTTCCTTGCCTTTGAGATGATCCATGACCCACTTCGCTTCTTCCAGAGCTTCCGCTTCATCTTTTGCCTGCGAGAAGAAGTAAACACCAGTCAGGATATCATTCTCTTTTGTGCCGTTATAGTTGACTTCAAAATTCTTGTCTTCATAGATGAGACCGGTCGTAGCCCCGCGTCTGCCGATGCGGATGTAGGCGAATTCAGTTCCGTCTTCCTTGACTTTCTTCCAGTCGATCACATCCTGAAATTCGGAGACATCGATACCAAATATCGATGCAAAATTCTCATCTTCGTAATAGTATTTGCCGGATATGACATCGATCTTTGAATAATCGATCTGTGGTCCGGAATCTGCGATCGTCTCTTCTTCTATGATCGCTTCTTCCTCTTTGTGAAACAGACGTCCGATGATGATCATTGAGGCAAAAAGAAGAAAGAGTACGCCGATCACGATCTCAAGTTTTCTGATCCTGTTTTTCTTCATAACAAAACCATTATATTATAAAGTCGTAAATAAATAGTCTTCAAAGGATAAAATTGAGGAGTCTCAGAATGGAACGTTACATGATCGTCAAATGGAAACAGGGGAATGATAGTCTCAAATTGTATGAAAAGACAAAGAAGCTGTTTGAAGAAGCGACAAAGATCGAAGGTGTCCGAAAGGCAGATGTTTTCATTTCCTCATCCAAACTTAAGGAACGCTATGACATGATGATCCGCATCCGCATGAAAAAAGATGCCTTGAAAGATCTTGAAAGATCTGAATTGATGAAGAAGTGGAATGCGGAATTTAAGGATGCGATCGAAAAGCTGACAGTCTTCGATTCGTAAAAAGGGTATAAAAAAACCGCTTACTAG
>DESX01000082.1 GCA_002362065.1 Solobacterium sp. UBA3303 | reverse complement strand
CGGAATTCATCGCCGAACCGCGTATCTTCAAAGAGACGATACAGAAACACAGGGAAAACCTGCTGATCGGTTCGGCATGTCTCAATGGCGAAGTCTTTGAACTTGCCCATACCAGAGGAAAGGAAGAGCTCGCCAAAGCGATCTCCTTCTATGACTATATCGAGATACAGCCTTTGGAGAACTACCGTTTCTTATATGAAGACCGTCAGCTCTTTGATAAAGAGAGACTCAAACAATATCTGAGAGACATCATCGAAGAAGCTTTAAGGCAGAATAAGATCGTCGTCGCCACCGGTGATGTTCACTACGTCAAGAAAGACCAGAAGATCTTAAGAGATGTCTACATCTGTGCACAGGCGATCGGCGGTGCCCACCATCCGCTTTACATCTTTGACAGAGAAAAAAGAGCGAAACAGATCACACCGGATCAGCGCTATCTCAATACCAGGGAGATGCTGGACGCTTTCTCCTGGTTAGGAGATGAGCAGCTGATCAAAGACATGGTCATCAACAACACCAACAAGATCGCAGATCTCTGTGAAAAAATCACGCCGTTTACGGATGAATTAAGACCGCCGAAGATCGATGATGCGATCGCTGTGGCAAGACGCTGTAATATCATTGAAGAACCGTTCACAAAACGCCACGATATCATCTCGGCTGACCAATATTTAAGGGAATTTGTCTACTACAATGCCCATAAGCTCTATGGTGAAGTCCTGGATGACTTCATTGAAAAGCGTATTGAAACCGAACTCAATGCCATCATCGGCAACGGTTATGGAGTTATTTATTTCGTCTGTCATCTGATGGTCAAGCGTTCCAATGATGATGGCTACATCGTCGGATCTAGAGGTTCTGTCGGATCATCTCTTGTTGCGACTTTCTCGGATATCACGGAGGTCAATCCGATGCCGCCGCACTACATCTGTCCGAAATGCCACAAGCTGATCTGGATGAAAGATGTTGCTTCCGGCTATGACCTTCCGGATAAAGTATGTCCGGACTGCGGCAGCCGCATGAGGGGCGATGGCCAGAACATCCCATTTGAGACCTTCTTGGGATTCAATGGTGACAAGATCCCGGATATCGACTTAAACTTCTCCGGTGATTACCAGCCAAAGGCTCACTTGTTTACCCGTGAGATCTTTGGTGCCGACAATGTCTTCCGTGCGGGAACCATTTCCACAGTCGCGGAAAAGACGGCTTTTGGTTATGTTTCCGGTTATTGTGAAGAGAAAAACATCACGAATATGTCAAGAGCCCAGAGGCAAAGACTTGCCTCAGGCTGTGAAGGCGTCAAACGTACGACCGGCCAGCATGCCGGAGGTATCGTCGTATTGCCGGATGATATGGAGATTGAAGATGTCACACCGATACAATACCCGGCCAACGATAAAGACGCCGCCTGGCGTTCGACCCATTTTGAATATCACGACTATTCAGATAACTTACTGAAGTTCGATATCTTAGGACACGTCGATCCGACGGCGATGCGCTTGTTTGAAAACGTCTCCGGCATCGATGTCAAAACGATACCGATGAACGATGAAAAAGTTCTGTCGCTTTTCTATTCGACCAAGGCTTTGAATATCGTCAATCCAAGATACAAGGAAGAGACTGGTGCAGCCGGTCTTCCGGAATTCGGTACGTTGAATACCCGCAATACGATCGAAGAGACCAGACCTCACGTCTTCTCGGAACTCGTACAGATCTCCGGTCTGTCCCATGGAACGGATGTATGGCGCGGCAATGCGCAGGAACTCATCCGTTCAGGTATCCGTCTGTCGGATGTCATCGGATGTCGTGATGATATCATGTCCACACTTTTGGGCTATCATCTGGAACCTCTGGATTCCTTTACGATCATGGAACATGTCCGTAAGGGCAAGGGCCTGACCGAGGAAGAAGAGACCAAGATGCTGGAACATGACGTACCGAAGTGGTACATCGAATCCTGCAAGAAGATCAAGTACATGTTCCCGAAGGCTCACGCCGTGGCGTATTGCATCATGGCGGTCCGTGTCGCCTGGTTCAAGGTCTACCATCCGGAATACTACTATGTCTCATATTTCTCTTTGCGCTGCGACGCGTATGAGCTTGAGACCATGATCAAGGATGCCGATGCGATCTATGAGCGCATGGAAGAACTGAGACAGAAGATCAATTCCCGTGAAGCCAACAAGAAGGAAAAAGACATCTTTGATACCCTGGAAGTCTGCTACGAGATGACTTCAAGAGGCTACAAAATGCTCAATATCGACCTTTATATGTCACTGGCGACGGAATTCCGGGTGAATCCGAACAACGATCATGAGATCTATCCGCCATTCAAAGTACTCGATGGTCTTGGCGACAACGTTGCCGAGTCGATCGTTGAGGCAAGAAAGGGAAGAGAATTTTTATCCAAGGAAGATCTGGCGGACCGTACACAGCTATCCAATACACTGATCAAGAAACTTGATGACATCGGCGTCTTAAGCGGACTCGATGATTCCAACCAGATGTCCTTATTCTAGAGGAGGATCAAAAACATGCTGATCGATAAATTACTGGATTATGTATCCTATGAAACGACTTCAAGCGAGGAATCGGATGCTTCACCAAGCACTCCATGCCAGTGGGACCTGGCGAAACATCTCAAAGAAGAACTTGAAAAATCAGGTCTTCAGGATGTCGTTCTGGATGAACACTGCTATGTCTATGGCTATTTGCCAGGGGATGAGTCTTATCTTACGATCGGTCTCAATGCCCATATGGACACTTCGGAACAGGCATCCGGCAAAGACGTGAAACCAAGGATCATTGAAAACTATGATGGTTCGGATATCGTTTTGAACGATGAGCTCAAGACCACGGTCGAGCGTTTCCCAAATCTCAAAGATTACATTGGAAAGACTTTAGTCGTTACCGATGGAACTACTTTGTTAGGCGCCGATGATAAGGCGGGCATTGCCTGCATCATGGAGGTATTGGAGACACTTGTCAAAGATCCTTCGATCAAACATGGGCCGATCCGTGTCTGCTTTTCACCGGATGAAGAGATCGGAAGGGGTACGCAATACTTTGATTACGATCGCTTCAAAGTGGATTTTGCCTATACACTGGATGGTGACAAGCCGGACTACATTGAATATGAAAACTTCAATGCGGCTTCCGCTGTGATCAGCATCAACGGCATCTCCGTTCACCCGGGTTCCGCCAAGGATAAGATGGTCAATGCCTTGCAGGTTGCGCATGAATTCCATGCAATGACTGATCCTGAGGCAAGACCGGAAAAGACCGAAGGCTATGAAGGCTTCAACTTATTGATGGGTCTTGAAGGTGAAGTTGGCCATGCAAGGATGCAATACATATTGAGAAATCATGACTTTGACTTGCTGCAGAAGCAGAAAAAGGATTTTGAAACGATCGCTGAATTTCTCAACACCAAATATGGCTATGAAGTCGTCGATCTGCAGCTGAAGGATTCCTATCGCAATATGAAGGAAAAATTCATCGGCCACGAAGAACCGATCGAACTGGTCAAAAAGGCAATGGATAATGTCGGTCTTCATTTTGAAGCCAAGGCGATCCGGGGCGGTACCGATGGGGCAAGTCTGACCTGGCATGGAGTCTTATGTCCGAACTTAGGTACTGGCGGACAGAACTTCCATGGCGTCCATGAGTTCTGGTGCAAGGAAGACGGTGAAAAGGTCGTCAAGCTCGTGCTTGAGATCTTAAAGCTTGCCAAAAAGGCTTAAAATAAGCGATTTCTGTTGTATTTTAAGCGGAAATAGTCTAAGATATTAATGTATTTAAAAGGAGCGAGTGATCGCTCCTTCATTGTTGTTTTGGGAGGAACATGAATACAGATAAGATCAAAAAGGAAATTGAAGGATTCCTTTCTTCTAAGGGCATGAAACTGTTTGATCTGCAATATTCAAAGAAAGATCAGACGCTTACGGTTTTGCTGGATGAGAAATTATCCATGGATGAACTTGAAGAGGTATCCAATGAGATCTCGCAATTGCTGGACAAATACGAAGATGAATTCGTCGACAACTATTTCCTCGATGTTTCAACCGTCGGTGCAGAAAGACCGATACGAAATAAAGAAGAATTGAAGGATGCAGTTGGTGAATACATCTATGTCAAGGTCAAGGGTAATGAATACTATGGGACCTTGCATTCCTTCGAAAATGAGACTTTGACTCTGAAGGTCAAAGACAAGACAAGAGAAAAGGATGTTCTGATTGAATATCCTCAAATCAAAAAAGTACGCTACGCTGTTAAATTTTAACAAGGAGAAAATAAAATGAGTGGCATTAGTCTTAAAAACAAGAACTTTATCGACGGTATGAGACTTTTTGAGGAAGACAGGAAAGTCGATCCTGATTTCATTATCGAAACCCTCAAGGAAGCCATCGCCAAGACCTACCAGAAGCACATCGATGCACCGGAAGCTATGGTACGTGTCGTCATCGAAAAAAATGAGATGCACGTATATCATCAGCTGATCGTCGTCGATGATGAGACGGAAACTTTTGATGAGACGCTCGATATCTTATATTCGGAAGCCATCAAGATCAATCCGGACTGCAAAGTCGGTGACATCATTGAGGAAGAAGTCGATTTCAAAGAGATCGGCCGTACTTCGATCAACGTTGCCAAGCAGATGCTCAAACAGAGGATCAAGGAATATGAAAAACAAAGAGTCTACGATGAATACAAGGATAAGGAATTCGATCTGATCTCCGGTATCATCAAGACCATCGAAGAAAAGTTCATCCTTGTTGACATCAAGAACACGATCGGTATCTTATTGAAGTCCGAACAGATCCCGGGCGAACAGTACAGGGAAGGCCAGTCCATCCGCTGCATCATCAAGGAAGTCTCCAAGAATTCCAAAGGCTCACAGGTCGTTTTATCGAGAGCCGATGCAATGTTTGTCAAGCGACTCTTTGAAAAGGAAGTTCCGGAGATCGCGCAGGGCTTAGTTGAGATCAAGGCGATCGCCAGAGATGCCGGTGAGCGTACAAAGATGGCTGTCTACTCCAAGAACGATGACGTCGATGCGATCGGCGCCTGCATCGGTCCTAGAGGTACAAGAGTCCAGGCTGTCATCGGTGAGATCAAGGGCGAAAAAGTCGATGTCTTTGAATGGAACGATGACATTGGTGAACTCGTCAAGAATGCTTTAGCACCGGCCGAAGTCAAGGCCTGCTTCTATGCGAATGAACTCACGGATCCGGATCTGACGCCGGAAGCCATCGAGGAAGCGGAAAAATACAACAAAAGGCCGTTAGTCGTTGTTGTTGACGATGACAAGCTTTCCGTTGCGATCGGCAAGCGCGGCAAGAATGCGAAGCTCGCAGTCAAGCTGACCAACCGCAAGATCGACATCAAGACCAAGACCGAGATCGAAGAACTTGGCATCGATGTTGACAACGCTGTCATGGAATTCAAGGCTGACCAGGTCAGGATCATCAAGGAAAGAGAACAGAAGAAGTTCCTTGAACTGCAGGAAGAAGCTGCGAGAAGAAAAGCAGAATTCGAAGAAGAGCTTGCTGCGCAAGATACCGGCTTTGATGAGACGACCATTGAAGAAATGGATGAAGGCAAGGTTGAGGAAGTCGTATCGATCCCGACAGAAAATCTTGCGGAAGCTGCTGCTGAGCAGATCAAGGAAGCTGAGCCTGTTGAAGAGCCGGTCGTAGAAGAACATGCTGTCGAAGAAGAAAAGGTCGAAGAGCCTGTCAAGGAAGAAGTGAAGGAAGAAGTCAAGGAAGAACCTGCACCTGCTCCTGAAAAGCCGAAGAAGGCACCTAGAAAGCCTCTGACGCCGAAGACGGAATACAAGTCCAAGTTCGAAGACTTCGCGGATGTTTCCAAGAAGGAAGAGACACACGCTCCGACAAAGAGACGCAGAAAGAAAGATGATGAAGACCGCCGTGTAAGAGCGGAGGATCTTGAAAAGAAGGAATACGACGAGAAGTTCAAACCGGTCTATTCCGAAGAAGAACTCGAAGAGATCGAAGCCTATGAAGCTATGGAAGAAGAAAATTCCTGGATCAACGATGATGATATCGACTTCGATGAATACGAGGATTACTACGAGGAGAACTAAATGAAAAAGATACCAATGCGCAGATGTCTAGCAACAAATCAATCATTCCCGAAAAAGGACCTCTTGCGTATTGTCAGGACTCCTGAAGGGGAGGTCAAGGTCGATCTGACAGGCAAGCTCAACGGCAAGGGAGCATACATCTCCAAAAGCCTTGAAGCTTTGGAATTAGCCAAAAAGAAGAACGTCCTTTCCAGAGCCCTTGAGACACCGATCAATGATGAAGTTTATGAAGAGATCTTAAAGGTGATCAATGGCTGATATCTTAAACACTCTCGGACTGGCCTACCGGGCACGGAAGGCCGTCCTTGGCGATGAAGTACTGAACAGAGTAAATAAAGTAAAACTCATGTTCATCGCTTCTGATATCTCTGAAAAAAGCAGAGAACGCTATGAAAAGAAATGTTATTTCTATGGGATCGATCACATCGACGAATTTAGCGGTGAGGAATTATCTTCCGCACTTGGCAAAAACAACGTCAAGGTGATCGGTATCCTGGACGAGGGATTTAAAAATGCACTGTTAAAAAAGAAATAGAAGGAGGGTTGCCATGGCGAAACAGACATATAAAAAACATCTGAACAGAAAACCTAGAGGTAATCAAAGTTTTGAAAGAAAACATGATGAAAAAGTCGAAGCGATCACTTATCAGGAAGGGATCACGGTCGGCGACCTGGCTGGCAAGCTCAAAAAGAACTCCAGCGAGATCATCAAGATCCTCTTTATGCTGGGCAAGATGGTGACCATCAACTCATCACTCGACGATGAAAACGTCGAACTTGTCTGTATGGAATTTGGGGTTGATGCAACAAAAGAAGAACCTCAGGAAGATGAAACTTTACTGGATACGGAAGTCGATGATCCGAATGATTTAAAGGAAAGAGCACCGATCGTTACGATCATGGGACATGTTGACCATGGCAAGACGACATTACTTGACTACATCCGTAACTCCAGAGTCGTCGAAGGTGAATTCGGCGGTATCACGCAGCATATCGGCGCTTATCAGGTCGATGTCAATGGAAAGCTCGTCACATTCCTGGATACGCCGGGTCATGAAGCTTTCACAGCGATGCGTGCAAGAGGTGCAAGCGTCACCGATATCGCGATCATTGTTGTTGCGGCAGATGATGGTGTCATGCCGCAGACCATCGAAGCGGTCGACCACGCAAAGGCAGCAGGTGTACCGATCATCGTTGCCATTAATAAGATGGATAAACCAGGTGCCAATCCGGACAAAGTCAAAAATGCGATGTCTGAATTAGGTCTCATGCCGGAAGAATGGGGCGGCGATACGATCTACGTCGAATGTTCGGCCAAGACCGGTATGGGCGTACAGGATATCCTGGAAACGATCCTTGTTGTTGCCGAAGTCAGAGACATCAAAGCCAATCCGAAAAAGCTTGCGACCGGTACGGTCATTGAAGCAAAGCTTGATAAGGGAAGAGGTCCGGTCTCTACACTGCTTGTACAGAACGGTACTTTAAGACAGTCCGATTCCGTTGTTGTCGGTACATGTTACGGCAAGGTCCGTAAGATGACCAATGACTTAGGAAAAGAGATCAAGGAAGCTTTACCGGGTACGCCGGTCGAGATCATCGGTCTCAACGATGTTCCGGTTGCCGGAGACAACTTCAAGGTCTTCGACGATGACAAAGACGCAAGAGCCGTGGCACAGGCAAGAGCCCGTGCAAAACTGGAAAAAGACAGAAATGCTTCTGTTGCGATGACACTTGATGATCTGAAAGCCCAGATCGATGCAGGTGAAGTCAAAGAGATCCCGGTCATCGTCAAATCCGATGTTACCGGTACAGCAGAAGCTGTCGCATCATCCTTATCAAAGATCGATGTCGGCGGTGTCAAAGTCAACGTCATCAGAAGAGCTGCTGGTACGATCAATGAATCCGATGTCATCCTGGCATCTGTTTCCCATGCGGTCATCTATGGTTTCAACGTAAGACCGGATGCCAATGTTCGTAAGAAAGCACAGGATGAAGGCGTCGAGATCCGTCTGCATAACATTATCTACAAGGCTGTTGAAGAAATGGAAGCAGCCATGAAGGGTATGCTGGCACCTGTTTATGAGGAAGTCGTCATCGGTCAGGCTGAAGTCAGAAAGACCTATAAAGTATCGAAGATCGGTACGATCGCCGGCTGTATGGTCACGGAAGGCAAGATTACAAGGGATTGCAAGATCCGTCTGATCCGTAACGGTATCGTCATCTACACCGGCAAGCTTGGCTCTTTGAGAAGATTCGAAAACGATGCCAAGGAAGTTGCACAGGGTTATGAGTGCGGTATGACGATTGAAAATTACAACGACATCAAGGAACTTGATATCATTGAAGGCTTCATCGACCAGGAGGTCGAAAGAGAGTAATGGCCAGAGTCAATAAGATCGATTCGATCCTGTTAAGAGAGATCTCGGTCATCATCTCACAGGAGATTAATGATCCGAAACTGGGTTTCCCAACGGTGACGGAAGTCGATGTTGCCCCAGATCTTAACACAGCCAAGGTCTATGTCTCATTCTTGGGTAAGAACTACAAGAAAAGAGACGGCCTTGAAGTTTTGAGACGTTCCAAGGGACACATCAAATCGGAACTTGCGAAACGCGTGAAGCTGCGCAAGATCCCTGATCTGACATTCATCGTCGATGATACGCTCGATAAGGCGGACCGCATCGAAGAGATATTGAAGAAAGACAATGAAGGTGCTTTTTAAGCGCCTTTTTTCATGGAGGAAAAGATGAACAAGAAAGAAGCGTTGAAGATCTACAAAGAATTTAACGAAAAGATACAGGCTTATATTCTAGTGCTCAATACGACGGGGTTTGATCGTCTGACGATCGCACCTAAGGGCGGAGCAGCTTACCGCAACAAGATGACATCGATCATTGAAGGCGAGCTTTATGAGATTCAGACCGATCCGAAATACGTGGAAGCTGTTTTAAAGCTTGCTGAGGAAGATCTTGGCGAAGTCGGCAACAGAGATATCTCCTTAGCCAAAAAATCGCTGGAAGAAGTCTTAAAATTCACCAAGGAAGAAACGATGGAATACTCCCTTGCCTTGATGAACAGCTATGATGCATGGCTTGAAGCAAAGACCAAAGAAAACTACAGTATCTTTAAGCCGCATCTTCTCAAGCTGATCGAATTCTCCAAAGCAAGGGCTAAGAAAAGAGATCCGAAGAAAGCACCTTATGATCTTCTGTTGAACGATTATGAAGAAGGGATGGACCGCAAGAAATACGACGCCTTCTTTTCATTGATCAAAAAGGAACTTTTACCTCTCATTAAAAAGATCGACAAGAAGAAAGGGTATATAGACGATTCCTTCTTATACAAGTATTATCCGGCAGAAAAGCAGGCCATCTTCATGAAAGACGTCATGAAGTATCTTGGCTTCTCTTCGGACTGGGGCTATATGGGTCTTACAGAACACCCGTTTACCAATGGCTTCTCGAGAAATGATGTGCGTGTCACGACGAATTATGATGAACACAACATCACGGCAGCCATTTATTCTCTGATACATGAATGCGGCCATGCCTTCTACGAACATCAGGTCGACGGCAAATTCGACAATTATCCATATATCCATCATTCGATCTCCTCGGGCATGCATGAATCACAATCCCGTTTCTTTGAAAACTACCTGGGCAGAAGAAGATCCTTCTTTGTGAGTCTGTATCCGAAACTGCAGGAACTCTTCCCGGAGAACCTCAAGGATGTATCCCTGGATGATTTCATTAAGGCCGCCAATGTATCAAAGTGCTCTTTGATCCGAACAGATGCCGATGAGCTCACGTATCCGATCCACATCCTGATCCGCTACGAACTGGAAAAAGACATCATTGCCGGCAAGGCTGATCTTGATAAGCTTGATGTTTTATGGGATGAAAAATA
>DESX01000070.1 GCA_002362065.1 Solobacterium sp. UBA3303 | reverse complement strand
CGAGGTCGTTGTCGATTACTTTATCCGTTTCCGCAATGAAATAAAGAGTATAGATGATCTTGCGAAGATCGATGATACAAGACTGATGCGTTTGTGGGAAGGCCTTGGCTATTATTCAAGGGCACGGAACCTGAAAAAGGCTGCGATCGTGTTATGTGAGGAATATGATTCTAAGATCCCTTGCGATCATGAAGTGCTGCTGAAATTGCCGGGGATCGGCCCCTATACGGCAGGGGCGATCATGGCGATCGGATACGGTCTTCCTTATCCTGCCGTTGATGGCAATGTCTTACGCGTATTGAGCCGCTTATTGGGGATACGGGAGGATATACGTTTGGATAGTGTGCGCAAGCAGCTTGAAGAAGTCATATCTTCATATTATGAGGAAAATGAGATTAAGGATCCTTCTTATATCCGCGATCTCTCGCAAGCCCTGATGGATCTGGGGGCAACGATCTGTCTGCCTAAGGGAAACGTAAGATGCGTTGACTGTCCGTTAAAGGAAGAATGTTACGCTTATAAAAAAGGGCTGATTGAAGAGATCCCTTATCGCAGTAAGGACAAAGCAAGGAAGATCGTGGAGCGGACTCTGTTCATCATCCGCGATGGAGAGTCCTTCCTTCTTGCCAGGAGAAAGATGAACGGTCTTCTGGCGGGAATGTATGAATTTGAAGGGGCCGATGAAAAACTGAAGAAAAAGGATGTGGCTGTTCTGATGAAAAAAAGAGGCTATGATCCGTTGAAGATCAGGAAGCTTCCTTCTTCAAAACACATCTTTTCTCATCTTGAATGGCATATGGATGCCTATGAAGTGCTGATCGGTGACTGGACTGTTCCTCTTGCAGAGAATGAGGTCCTTGTCGATCGGGAAGGGCTTCAGAAGTTGGCACTTCCGTCTGCTTTCAGGACATATATCGATTATTATGCGTTACGGGGAGAATGAAAGATGAAACTGGCTGTTTTCGGATGTGGAAGGATCGCCAACCGCATCGCCTTATCTGCCTTGAAAGTCAAGGAGATCGATCTGGTCGGTTTTGCCTCAAAGGATATTGAGAAGGCAAAGGATATGCGAAGACCTACGGATGTCGGGAATATGGAGATGGTTTCAACGATCGAGTGGGAATGACCTCAAAAAAGTCCATTATGTAGACTCAAATCAATCTGATAAAATACCTCAAATATGTTCGATATATGATATAATATCTGAGACAAGAGGTATTTTTTGATGGAATACAAAAAAAGAATCATAGACGAACAATTCAACATCAGAATGGAAGCGTTAGGAGCCGTTCAAATAAAAGGTCCTAAGGGTTGTGGTAAAACAACGACCGCAAAACAGAAAGCAAAAACGATTATAGAATTTCAGAACGAAGACGAAAGAGAAAACCTCCTGTTGATTGCAAATACCAAACCGTCAGATCTTCTTAAAGGAGAAAAACCAATACTGTTTGATGAGTGGCAGGATGCTCCAAAAATGTGGGGTGCAATAAGAAAGGATGTTGATGACAGCGGTTTGTGTGGACAATATATATTAACCGGCTCATCATCAAAAACAATCGATACACCTCACACAGGAACATTAAGAATATCAACTTTAAAGATGTATCCGATGAGTTTGTATGAATCAGGAGATTCAAACGGATCGGTGTCGCTAATGTGGCTTTTTAATGATAAAAAAGTCTTTGCACCTTGTAAATCAGACATGAGTATCGATGATATAAAATTCGCAATTTGCAGAGGCGGATGGCCGCGCACATTGAATATTAAGAACGATAAAGCAAAACTTCTGATTGCAAAGGAAGTGTTTAATCAGACCTGTGAGACCGATATTTCCAACATAGGCAACAGGAAAAGAGATCCTGCTTTAGCAAGAACAATAATGAAATCTTATGCAAGAAATATTTGTACTACCGCAGATACAAAAACCATTTATGGAGACGTGGTATCTACAAAGGAAATAGCAAGATCAACGTTTTATGAATACATTCAAGCGTTACAGGATCTTTATATTATTGAAGATGTTGATGCCTGGTGTCCATCTATCAGATCAAAAACAGTCATTCGTTCTTCAAAAAAGAAAAATCTGATCGACCCTTCTATCGCCGCTGCTGCGCTTGGTGTATCTCCGGATTATTTTGATCGGGACTACAAAACGTTGGGATTCTTGTTTGAATCCCTGGTGATCAGGGATTTAAAAATATATTCATCAGAACACGGCGGAACAGTTTCCTATTACAGAGACAGATATGGCTTGGAGGCTGATGCCGTATTACATCTAGAAGACGGAAGGTATGCCTTGATCGAAATAAAGCTGGGGCAGAACGAAGTAGATGAAGGAGCGAAACACCTGTTAAAAATCGAAGAATTGATAAAAGAACACAACAAGGAAGAAAAGCAAGTTCCTTTGAGGTTACCCGATCTGAAAATGGTTATAACCGGAACACAGTATGGTTATAAGAGGGAAGATGGCGTGTATGTTGTTCCGATCGGGTGTTTAAAAGATTAAGGCTTGTTGTTTGAAAGGAGACCAGCTATGAAAAATCAAGTGGTTTTGTTCAAAAAGAATAAAACCATCTAATCCAATATAAAAACTCCGCGTTATTGCTTGCGTTTTAAAAACGGTAAATAACGTTACTCTCATCGAGACTGTAATGTTGTTTATAAAAGAATCAGTTTATGTTCTTTGAAAATCTGTCGTTTGTAAATGTCTAGTTGACGAACTCTGCTTCAGGATTATTGAGAATGAAGAAGATATATCTGCACAGTTTAGCTGCACAATGACCTAAAGCGTTGTAGTGAGACTTACTCTCGGATCTTTTCTTCTCATAATAGGCTTTCATCTTTGATTCATATCTGATCATGTTGTTAGAAGTCCATATGAGGGCATATCTTAACAGCTTGTTGCCTTTTTTGGACATTCTGGTGACGGAAGCCTTCCATGTGTCGGATTGCCTTACTTTAGGATCGAGTCCTGCCAGAGCCACAAGTTTACCGGGAGAATCGAATTGGTCTATACTGATGATGGCAGACATGATGTAGCCGATCTCTATGGCGTTGATCCCTTTGATCTTGAAAAGTGGGGACTTATCGACCAATGGGTGTTTCTTGATCATGGAGACGATCTCATCTATCTGCTTTTCTATTGCTTCGATAATTTCGATGCACTGTCTGATCTTGAGACTTAATGCGGCGGAGTGAAAGCCTACAGAGTCTCTGGCTGCTTCCTTGATCTTACGGATCTTGGCTTCGGGATCTTGTAAGGATCAATAAAAAAGGACATAAGAGTGTGTTAGGTCTTTATTTGCAGTATTTTTCAATGGCTTCATCAGCGATCTTGCGTATGGCTTCTTCGCCGACGTGTTTATGGAAGAAACAGGAATGCGGATCGGGGTGAAGGAAATCCCCTTCATCATCCATCCCTTCAAGCATGCATCCGCCAAGGCAGCTGTTTAAGTGCAGACAAGTCCTGCACTCTTCGTTTTTATTTAGAAGATCGCTCAGTTTCGTATTGACGAGGTCGTTGTAGTAGCCGTTCAGGCTCAACTGGCCGAGGTGTTCTTTGAGGACACTTGGGAAGCGGTCTTTTAGAACGGTGTCGGAAAAGCCCATGCACGGCGCCAGTTTCCCATCCGGTCCGATGTAGGCGTTGTAACGGACGGCTTCGCAATACGGAAAGTCGTAGTTCTCCGGTCCTTTACTGAAATGACGGGCAAGCGGGATCGTATAATCCGTTTCCCCTTTCTTGCACTGGAAATAACCGTCGAGTTCAAGTTCGAGCGGCATCCCGTCTTCAAAGTAATGCGTGATGCATTCCTTGTAGATCTCTGCGGTCTCTTCCTTACTCAAGGCATATTTATCTTCATATTGTTTCCAAAGGCCGAGGCTCTGCGGTGCATTGACGCGAAGTGAAAGGACACCCAGGCCTGCAAGATAGCGGATCGTCTCACGCAGGCTGTCTTTGTTTTCTTTGTGGATACACATGGCGGCGATTGTCCGGAAGCCTTCTTTCTGAAGAAGACGGAAGGCACGGTCTGCATCCTTTTCTGCTCCCTTGACACCTCTTAACCAGTCGTGGTGACCGAGGCCGTCAAAGGAGAGCTGGAAGTTCGGGTGCTGATGGTTGTCCCTGAGGATTTGCAAGATGTTTTCATTTAACAAAGAAGCGTTGGTGAAGATGACACCGATGTCGATACCATACTTACTCAAGGCTTTGACGATCTGATCGAAGTCCTTACGCAGGAGGGGCTCGCCTCCGGTGATGTCGACAAGACGGATCCCGCAGGAGGCGATCTCATCGATGATGTGCAGGCAGTCTTCCAAAGGAAGCTGCGGGTGCTTGGCCTCCGGTGCCGAGACAAGACAGTGACGGCAGCGGAAGTTGCATTTACCGGTGATCGACCAGTGGACATTGCGTATGTAACGCGAAGGATAGATGATGTAACGCTGCCAGGACTGTAAAGCCGGTAAAGGCGAAGACGATGCTTCAAGGATCCCCTGTTCAAGGAACTCTTCGAAGATCTCCTTCATCTTCTTTGAAGACTTGTCTAAATCGATGTCGGTCTGTCCGTCACAGTCCAGCAACATGATAAAAACCTCTTTTTCGATAAAAAGAGGTTTCTCGTGTTTCTTTTCGCCGTATTCACGGCGCAAAGCATAAGGGAGTTTTTTGAAGCCCCGGAAAGTCCAGGGTTCCCTTAAACGGTAATACAATCTAGTTTGGTCCTTTCACGCAGTTCCAGAATCCGAGACACAACCAGTTGTTGAAGCAGGCTTCGCCCGGTTGTGCATCATCCGGGTGATAGTAGACATAGTGGCAGGCATAATTACTCGTACAACGCGCAGTATTGTTCCTGTTCTCTTCGTCGCCTCCGGAAATCGCCTTCAGCTCTTCCGGGTCCAACACTTCGTTTTCAGCTCTGAACTTTTCGAGATCAGAAAGACTCAGGTCGATATCAAGAACAGATTTCACTGCTTTGACATACGCTTCATCCGGAGTTGTGGCTTCGCCGGACTCCG
>DESX01000073.1 GCA_002362065.1 Solobacterium sp. UBA3303 | reverse complement strand
AATACTTCAAGGCCAAATGCATCCTGTTCGATATGTTAAAGGAAGATGGCAAGGCGATCATCAACATTGACGATGATTATGGAAAACGACTGATGGATCTGTACACCGCGCAAAAGATCACATATGGTATCGATGAAAAAGCGGATTACCAGGCCGCAAACATCAAGCTTTATACCGATCATTCATCATTCGATCTTTTATACAAGGGCAAGGCCTATCCGATCACGACAAATATGCCGGCAAGGTTCAATATCTACAACCTGCTTGCAGTCATCGCTGTATTAAATGAGAATGGCTATCCGATCGAAGACTTCCTTCCATATCTGGAGAATGTCGAGCTCACACCCGGCCGCTGCCAGCTGATCGATGAGGGACAGGACTTCAGTGTCGTCGTCGATTTTGCCTTTACCCCGAATTCCTTTGACAAGGTCTTTGACTTTGCGGATTCGATCACGAAAAAGGGAAGCAAGATCATTGCGGTGTTCGGTGCAGCCGGAGACCGTGACCACAAGAGAAGACCGGGAACGGTCAAAGTTGCCGATGAAAGGGCAGATGCCGTCATACTCTCCTATGATGATCCCTCAACCGAAGATATGTTAGGTATTTTGAAGGAGATGGAGACTTACTTCAAACGGCTGAAACCTCAGATCATCCTTGACCGCATCGAGGCGATCAATAAGGCTGTGGAGGTGGCAGAAAGCGGTGATACGATACTGCTGCTTGGAAAAGGTTCGGACCATTTCTTCCTTTGCAAGGAGGGAAGGGTCCCATACATCTCCGATGAGACTGCTGCGCGAAACGCAATACTTAAAAAACTGCATAAAAACTGACTTAAAAACACTGGAAAGGCTTACGAAAAGCCTTTCTTTTTATATCCCGATATGATAGAATAATTGAGCATTTATGCATACACACACTATGGATTCACTGCTCCGTGCTTGAAAAAGTTAGCGGTGTCCGAAATAGTGGAGGCGTAACGGAAAGAGAGGAAATTTTTAAATGCAATTAGTTTCAATGAGAAAACTTCTGGAAAACGGTGTTCATTTCGGACATCAGACCAGGAGATGGGACCCGAAGTGCAAACCGTTCATCTACACTGCTAAGAACGGCATCTACATCATCGACCTCAACAAGACACAGGATGCGCTCGATGTTGCTTACGAAAAGATGAAGAGCATCGCTGAAGAAGGCGGCAAAGTCTTATTCGTCGGTACAAAGAAGCAGGCTCAGCAGATCATTCTGGATGAAGCTACAAGATCCGGAAGCTTCTACATCAACCAGAGATGGTTAGGCGGAACTTTAACGAACTTCCGTACGATCCAGAAGAGGATCAAACGTCTGATCGAGATCGAACAGATGGAAGCAGATGGCACGATCTCTGTTTATCCGAAGAAGGAACAGGTCCTGATCCACAAGGAAGCTCTCCGTCTTGAAAACTTCTTAGGCGGTATCAAGGAAATGAAGAAACTTCCGGATGCAGTCGTCGTCGTTGACCCGAAGGAAGATCACAACGCTGTTTCTGAAGCTAAGAAGCTTGGTATCCCTGTATTCGGTCTTGCCGATACAAACTGCGATCCGGCTACTGTTGACTATGCAGTACCAGCTAACGATGATGCGATCAAGTCCATCAAACTGATGATGTCCTTACTGGCTGATGCGATCGTTGAATCCAAGGGCGGTATCCTGCAGGATGCTTACCAGGAAGGCGATATCGAAAACGATATCACTATGGAAGATGTCATCATCAACGTTGAAAAGCACGCTGAAGAACAGGAAAAGAGAAGAAAAGCTAGAAACGAAGAGAGAAACAATCGTTTCAATAACAGAGGTCCTAGAAGATATAACTCTGAAAAGAGATATATCAACAAGAAGGATGAAGCTGCTAGTGCTGCTGAAACTCCTGCAGAAGCTAAGGCTGAAGTCAAGGAAGAAGTCAAAGAAACTGTTGAAGAGACAAAGGAGGCTGCTGAATAATGGCTGTTACTGCTGCTCAGGTTAAAGAGTTAAGAGAAAAGACCGGTGCCGGAATGCTCGATTGCAAGAATGCATTGACTGCATCCGACGGTGATATCGAAAAGGCGATCGACTGGTTAAGAGAAAAGGGTATCGCCAAATCTGTCAAGAAGGCTTCCCGTATCGCTGCTGAAGGTCTTGCAAAGATCGTCATCAACGGTAACAAAGCCTGCATGATCGAAGTCAACTCTGAGACAGACTTCGTTGCCAAGAACGAACAGTTCTTAAAACTGCTCGACACAGCTGCCAACACGATCCTTGCAGGAAACCCTGCTGACAATGAAGCAGCTTTGGCTTTACCGACAGCTAACGGCACACTCAACGATGAATTCATCAACGCTACTGCCACGATCGGTGAAAAGATCGTCTTAAGAAGATTCGTCGTCCTTGAAAAGAGTGATGATGAAATCTTTGGCGATTACACACACATGGGCGGAAGCAAGACTGCACTCGTTATCTTAAAGGGCGGCAATGCGGAACTGGCTCACTTCATGGCTATGCAGATCGCTTCCATGTCTCCGACTTATGTCAGCTCAAAAGACATGCCTGCAGATGTTGTTGAACATGAAAGAAAAGTCCAGACTGAGATCGTCAAGAACGATGAAAAGTTTGCCGGCAAACCGGAGAACGTCATCAACGGCGCGATCGAAGGCAAGGTCTCCAAGGCTCTTAAGGAAATGTGCCTGGTCGATCAGGAATACTTCATGGATACTGCCAAGAAGGTCTCTGCAGTATTGAAAGAGAACAATGCTGAAGTACTGTGCTTCGAAAGATACACAGTTGGTGAAGGTATTGAAAAGCGTGAAGAAAACTTTGCGGAAGAAGTCGCAAAGCAGATGAACGCTTAAGAGATTTCCCATTTGAAACGGTTGGATCATTCCAACCGTTTTTTTAATGTTAGAATATTTATCAGAGGTGAACTTTTATGTATAAAAGAGTTTTATTGAAATTATCCGGAGAAGCACTCTCAGCACCGGATTTTCCATTCTCAACAGAGGTACTCGAATCTGTCGGAAAACAGGTTAAAGAGATCTCTGATATGGGTGTCGGTGTCGGCATCGTCATCGGCGGCGGCAATATCTGCCGCGGCAGGATCTTTGAAGAGCTCGGCTTTGACCGTGTCAAGGCAGACTATGCAGGCATGCTGGCGACCGTCATCAATGCGGTCATGTTCTCTGCTGAACTCAGCCGTTTAGGCTGCAAGTCTGTGGCAATGTCAGCGATCAAGGCACAGAATGTCATGGATCTTGATGTTGATGAGGCAAACCGTCTGATCGAAGAGGGCTATGTCGTTGTCTTTGGCGGCGGCTATGGGCTTCCATACTATTCAACGGATACCGGCAGTGCACAGCGTGCCAAGGATATCCATGCGGATGTCATCCTGATGGCGAAATCAGGTGTTGACGGCGTCTATGACAAGGACCCGGCTAAATATCCGGATGCAAAGAAATTTGATGCACTGACGTTTAATGATATACTTGAGTTAGGTTTAAAAGTGATCGATCTGCAGGCCGCCGAGATCTGTGCGGAATCCGGCATCGAAGCTTTTGTTTTCAATATGTCTGATGAAGGCAACATCGTCAAAGCTGTAAAAGGCGAGGCGGTCGGAACTGTTGTCAGACGCTAAGGAGGGCTATTATGGATAATCTTTTTTTAGAGATCGCTGATGAAAAAATGCAGGCTGCGATCAAAGCATTTGAAAATTCTCTTACTAAAGTCAGAACCGGCAGAGCCAACCCGACGATGCTGGATGGCATCCGTGTCGACTATTATGGTTCACCGACACCTTTGAATCAGATCGCTTCGATCTCGATCCAGGAAGGCAAGACTCTTGTGATCAAGCCTTTCGACCGCAATTCCGTCAAGGATGTTGAGCGTGCGATCAACGCATCTGACCTGGGTTTACCGGTCCAGAACAACGGCGATGTACTTCGTGTCACTGTCCCGGCACTTACGGAAGATACCCGTAAAGGCTATTGCAAGGACGTAGACAAGATGGCTGAGGAAGCCAAAGTTCAGATCCGCAATGTCAGAAGAGAAGTCAATGACGAGATCAAGAAGGATAAGACGATCCCTGAAGACCTCTCAAAATCCTATCTGGAAGACATTCAGAAGGCTACTGACAAAGCGATCGTCAAGATCGAAGAAGTAGCTAAAGCCAAGCAAAAAGAGATAATGACAATTTAATGAATACACTGAATCACCTGGCGATCATCATGGACGGCAATGGCCGCTGGGCTAAACAGAATAAGCTTCCCCGTACAGCCGGTCACTATAAGGGAGTCGAAGTTCTCAGGAACATCACCATATACGCAAACAGGTTAGGCATCAAATGTCTGACCGTTTATGCGTTCTCAACGGAAAACTGGAAAAGATCGAAAGAAGAAGTCAGCTACATCATGTCGCTTCCGAAGATCTTTTTTGCATCCTATATCAAGGAACTGATGGACAACAATGTCCGCATCATGATCATAGGCGACCGGGAAAAGATCCCGGCAGAGACGATGAGAGTCATCGATGATGCGATCGAAACGACGAAAAACAATACCGGTCTGATCTTAAACTTTGCGTTTAATTACGGGGCAAGGGACGAGATCGTAAGAGCCGCCAAAAAATACGCACAGGATTATAAAGACGGCAAAGTGAACGATCTTGACGAAGAAAGCTTTGCATCCTATCTGTATACGGCAGACCTGCCGGAAGTTGATCTTCTAATCCGCACCGGTTCGGAAATGCGCTTATCCAATTTCCTTTTGTATCAGCTGGCTTATTCGGAGTTTGTCGTCATTGATACGCTGTGGCCTGATTTCAACAATGATGTTTTGGATCAATGCATCACAGAGTATCAAAGCCGCAAGCGCAATTTCGGAGGTCGAGATGAAACAAAGAGTAATTAGCGGTGTCTTTATCGCACTGATCACGGTGATCGCTGCCTATTTTGGCGGTATCATCCTGGATCTGACACTGGCTTTTATCGGTATATGGGGTTCCTATGAGTTCACGAAGGTTCGCAAGGAAAACTTCAGCGTGTTCTTATTTGCCCTGATGGTGCTGACGATTGCAGGGATCATCCTTTTCAATGAGAAAGCGATCGCGATCGTGCTGGCCGAGATGCTGTTACTTTTGACGGTTGCGATATTCGACGAAAGGGAAAGCTTTGATGATGCCACCGCTACATTTTTAATGAGCGTGCTTCTTGGCTATGCCCTGTATTTCATGCGCGAAATTCAGCATATCGACAAGTTCATGTTCGGTTATGTGCTGATCATTTCCTATCTGACCGATATCTTTGCCTTTCAGGTCGGTGTCAAATTCGGCAAGCACAAGCTCAATCCGCGTGTCTCACCGAAAAAGACCATCGAAGGATCGCTTGGCGGCTGGTTTTTCGGCTGTGTCGTGTCACTTCTGTGGGCTTTTCTGTTCCATTTCTTCGGACTTCCGCCGATCCTGTTTGTTGTCGCTTCACTGTTTCTGCCGATCGTTTCCGAGATCGGCGATCTGGCGTTCTCTTTGATCAAGCGTCACTATGGCGTCAAAGACTTTTCCAATCTGATCCCGGGACATGGCGGCATACTTGATCGGATGGATTCACATATCTTCTGTGTTGTTTTATTTGGAGTTTTGATGCAGTTATTCTTATGAAAAGATTGATTTTAATGGGTGCTTCCGGTTCGATCGGAACACAGACCGTTGATGTTGTAAGACAGCATCCGGACAAACTGAAACTGGTCGGTGTCAGCGTCGGCCGCAATATCGAATATCTGATCAGTCTGTTAAGCGAATTTGAGATCAGCTACGCCTATGCGATCGAAGAAAACGCTGAACTGGTTTCCCGCTTCCCGAAAACGAAGTTCTTCTTCGGTGATAACGGTCTTATAGAGATGGCAAGCCTTGATGGCTATGATGTGCTGGTCAATGCGCTTGTCGGTTTTGCCGGCTTCAAGCCGACCGTGTATGCGATCCGCAATCACAAAGATATCGCACTTGCCAACAAGGAGACACTTGTCGCCGGAGGCAGGATCATCAATGAATTACTGAAAGAATATAAGGTGAACCTGTATCCGATCGATTCGGAACATGCCGCCATCTGGCAATGCATGCAGGGCCATGACCGAAACGACATCCACAGGCTCATCATCACGGCATCCGGCGGTTCCTTCCGCGACTTAAGCAGGGAACAGCTCTCCGATGTCACACTGGCGCAGGCACTCAATCATCCGAACTGGAACATGGGTGCAAAGATCACGATCGATTCTTCAACGATGATGAACAAGGGCTTTGAAGTCATCGAAGCACATTATCTGTTTGATATGCCATATGACAAGATCGATGTCGTCTTACAC
This sequence comes from Solobacterium sp. UBA3303, assembly GCA_002362065.1. Classification (GTDB taxonomy): domain Bacteria; phylum Bacillota_I; class Bacilli_A; order Erysipelotrichales; family Erysipelotrichaceae; genus Colivicinus. The sequence continues at coordinate 4,536 of DESX01000073.1, read as the reverse complement.
AAGGAATCGACAGTCCATTCGATGGTCGAGTATAACGATGGTTCGATCATTGCCCAGCTTGGTGCACCAGACATGCGTCTGATGATCAAGTATGCCTTGTTATATCCGGAACATGCAGGAGACAAACTGAGCTCATATCTTGATTTCGGCAAGATCGCGGCATTACATTTCAAGGCGATGGACTATACACGCTATCCGCTGGTCAGGCTTGCCAAACAGGTCGGTTCCTTTGAAGGAAACTTCGGAGCGATCCTGATCGGTGCCAACGATGAAGCTGTTTCACTCTTCTTAAAAGAGCGGATCCGCTTCGTGGATATCGAAACCTACATTTTTAAAACACTGAAGGCTGCACATTTCTTAAAAGATCCAAGCATCGATCAGATCATCGATTCACACCGCTGGGCAAGAGAATATGTTGATCAGCTTTGGGCAAACTCCTAGAGAATAGGAGTTTTTTTTCTTATGGTGTTATAATTTTAAAGATGACTATTTTGAGAAATTTACTGCTTTATATCGTAATGCTTGGCGTCATCGTCACATTACATGAATTAGGACATCTGCTGGCCGCCAAGATCTTTGGCGTTTACTGCAAGGAATTCTCTTTTGGCTTCGGACCAAAGATCCTTGCATATCAGGGAAAGGAGACTGAGTATTGTCTTCGGGCACTTCCTTTGGGAGGCTTCGTAGCTATGGCCGGAGACAGCGACAACGATCTGGAGACCAAAGTAGAAACGGATGACCTGCCACCGGAGAGGACTCTGACCGGTATTGCGAAATGGAAACGCATCATCATAATGATGGCCGGTATCATGATGAACATCCTCCTGGCGATCGTGATCTACTCACTGATGATCCTTTCGACCGGTACTTATGCGACAAGCACGAAGCCGGTCATAACCACAGTTATGGAAGATTCTCCTGCTTTGTCCGCCGGACTAAAGGAAGGAGACATCATCATCAAAGCCGAATTTGAAAACGGACTAAGCTACAAACCGGATACCTATCTTGAACTGATCAATTTCTTAGACACGTATGATGGCAACGGTCCATGGATCCTGACAGTCGAAAGACAGGGGGAATCCTTAAAGCTAGAAGTCACACCGAAATATTATGAGGACCAGCAAAGATACATGGTCGGTATTGGCTTCTCCAACCAGTCGGTGGAGGCAGTCAAGGTCAATATCTTCAACTGCTGGATCTACGGCTTCCAGTTTGCGATGTTCATACTGAAACTGACCTTCTCGTCACTCATGACGCTTTTCCGGGGCCAGAACCTGGATTCCCTGGCCGGTCCGATCGGCATCTATTCGACCGTATCGCAGACCGCATCCTTAGGCATGAGCTATTACCTGCAGCTGATCGCCATGGTTTCGATCAACGTCGGCATCGTCAATGCATTGCCGCTTCCGATCTTTGACGGAGGAAGGGTATTGCTGCTGATTATCGAAGCGATCATCGGAAGGCCTTTATCCGAAAAGGCACAGAATCTGATCATGAGCATTTCGTTAGGACTCTTGCTGCTGTTATTTGTTTTCGTTATGTACAATGATATATCTAAGATCATAGGAGGATAATCATGAAGATTCTTGTTACAGGCGGTACAGGCTATATCGGCTCCCATACCTGCGTCGAACTGATCGAAGCAGGCCACGAAGTCGTCATTGTAGATAATCTCTACAATTCTTCAAAAGGCGTTTTACAGAAGATCGAAACGATCAGTGGTGTTTTGCCGAAATTTTATGAGACTGACATCCTGGATAAGGAAGGACTTGAAAAAGTCTTTGCGGAAAACAAGTTTGATGCGGTGATCCATTTTGCCGGCTACAAGGCCGTCGGGGAATCTGTTGCGATTCCTTTGACCTATTATGAAAACAACATCGCCGGTTCGATCAACCTCTACCAGCTGATGAAGAAATACGAAGTCAGAAACCTCGTCTTCTCATCAAGTGCTACAGTTTATGGCGATGACTTTGAAGTCCCGTTCAAGGAAGAATACGGTCTTGGCACGACGACCAATCCGTATGGCACGACCAAGAAGATGAACGAGATGATCATCACCGATATGGACAAGGCAGAACCGGAGAATTCTTCCGTACTGCTTCGTTACTTCAATCCGATCGGTGCCCATTCTTCCGGTCTGATCGGCGAGATCCCGAATGGTATTCCAAACAACCTGGTTCCATATATCGCGCAGGTCGTTTCCGGACAAAGAGATTATCTGCGTGTCTGGGGCAATGATTATGACACAGTCGATGGGACCGGCGTAAGAGACTACATCCACGTCGTTGATTTGGCAAAGGCTCATGTAAAGGCTATTGAATACGCTGCAGCCCATAAGGGCACGGAAGTCATCAATATCGGTACAGGCAAGGGCTATTCCGTTCTGGAAGTCTTGCACGCATATGAAAAGGCCTGCGGTCATTCGATCCCTTACAAGATCATGGAAAGAAGGCCAGGGGATATTGCAGTATGCTACGCCGATACGAAAAAGGCCGAAAAACTGCTTGGTTTCAAGGCACAGTACGATATCGAGCAGATGTGCAAGGACTCTTACAACTTCACGAAGAAGCTTGAGATCGAATAATATATATAGATAAATTTATATATAAATAAAACTATAAATATGATGTAAATATGTTGATAAATTTATTGACATATTTATATCATTTTTTTATAATGGGGCTATGATGAATAAGTCTTCTTTTGGTGCAATGCTGAATTCTCTGGTACCGATCTCGCATCTGAATCAGGGAAAGGCGGCTAAGATCATCTCTTCTCTGGGACCGGATGATGTAAAGATCATTGTAAAGAACAATGAACCGATGGCGGCGATCGTTTCGATCACGCGTTTTTCCGAACTGATCGAAGCGGAGGAAGCCCTGAAGGAGAAAGAACATGACTAGAAAAAGAAAAGTGAGGATCGACCGGATCATCATCCTGGTCCTTTCTTCGATCCTGGTAGCGGGAATAATTGGCTTTGGCGTCTATAAAGGTGTTTCTTTCATTTTTTCGCGTATCTCTACAGAAGATAAACCGCAAAACGAGATCGCCGAACCGGTCGAAACGGTGCAGGGGACAAAGGTCTCTCTTGTGGACTACCAGGTCTATAAATCAGATACGGAAAACATTGGCTTTGATTTCATCATTGCCCAGCTGCAGTTTGATTCCGATGCACCGGTATCCTTCGATCTGGGGAACCTGCAGACTTCCGAAAAGATCTATCTGAACAAGGTATCCAAATACATCGATACGCTTGAAGAGAAGTCATACAAGATCTCGAAGCTCGATATCGTATCGCAGGTCGTATCTGATCAGAATTCCTATGTATGCAAGATCTTTATTCCGTATACGACCGATTCCTATTCGCTTCGCATCCTGAATTCCTCAGATGCATCGATGATCGAATTCGATCTGAACAAAAACGTCAACGATATCTCAACACTTAAATTCGAAACGGACCAGAACATTGATATCGGAAATACCAATGTCACGGTCTCCTCGTGTTCGGTATCGACGATGATGCTGCACAACGGGATGGAATATCAGGTCCCGGCAACGATGAACGTCTATACATTCAATATCCATGTCAACACGATCGAAGGAAACGTGATGATCACGGATGCACGCTTTGTAAGAGAATCCTCGGATGAAGTCATTTCCTGCATGGATGAGACTTACGAATCCGTCAAGGCAGCCAACTGCCTCAACAAGAAACTGGAGATCGGTGAAAACGGTGCGCTGTTCTTTGAAGCTTCCGCCAACGGAAGTGGTCCGGATTATTCCGGTTCACTGATGCTGATGTTCTCCAACGGCACCGACTGGGTGAAGATCCCGACGATATTAGAGTAAAAATATGAAGAAGTACCTCAAACTGTTAGTTATTGCGTTTATACTGATCAGCCTGCTTCCGCTTTCGGGAGGTTTTTCAGCAGCTGCCGACGATTATTATTCAATGGCATGCGATGCCGGACAGTTTGAAGTTTCCTATATCGAAGATGACGGATCTTTTTCCAAGATCTCCTGTCATTCAAATTTCAAAGAAGCCAAAAAGGCGATGAAAGCCAATCCGGATTATGTCGTCCGTTATGGCAAGTCTTATTCGCCTTCAAAGATCGTTGCGATGAATTCCGGTTTTGCCTATACCTATCCGGGCAGAAGGAATTCTTCGATCATGAACCTTTACCAGGATCCGACCAACAGAGATTCCACCAAGTATAAGACGACCTATGTGGCCAATCACTATGAGATGACCTATATCGATACCTGCGGTCCGGAAGTCTACGATATCGCAACTTCGGGAAAAGGCTATATTCAGGTCGTACTCAACGGCTTTGAAGGGTATACGGATATCGAATACACGGATCTTGTTCCGACCAAATTCATTGAAAAGGGTCTGGTCATCTGGCTGGGCGGCAAAAACACATACGAAGGCGAAGATGCCTTTGAAGTACGCATTCAGCAGAATTACTTCCAGCTCGAACAAAAGGGCAATTATGTCGATCTGGTCTTCCATTACTTCCGTGCCTATCCGCGTTC
>DESX01000045.1 GCA_002362065.1 Solobacterium sp. UBA3303 | reverse complement strand
GCGCTTCATCCAGGATGATGAACGCTTCTTCCAGAGTCCTGCCACGCATATAAGCCAGAGGTATGACTTCGATGGTCCCCTTTTCGATCATCTTGTCCTTCTGTTCCTTGCCTAAGATCGAATCCAGAGCATCGTAGATCGGCATCAGATACGGGTCGATCTTTTCCTTGAGATCACCAGGAAGGAAGCCTAAGGATTCACCAGCCTCAACGGCGGGTCTGGTGATGATGATCTTGTTCAAAGCTCCCTTTTTCAGATAGGAAACAGCCATGAGCACCGCCAGGAAAGTCTTTCCCGTACCGGCGGGACCGATCGCAAAGGTCAGATCTTTTTCCTTGATCGAATTGATGAAACGCTGCTGGTTGATGGTCTTTGCCTTGAATGGCTTGCCGTTGAAGGAATACGCGAGAACTTCCTTGCGGAAGACTTCCGGTTTTGCCTCGTTGATGCCAATGAAGGACTGCTTGATCAGATCATAATCGATCTGTTCTTCCTTGCAGTGCTTACAAAGTAAGTCCATATGGGCTGAGAACTTGTCAAAGAGTTCCTGGTCGTCGCTTAAGAGTTTGAAGTAATTATCGCGATATACGATGCCGCAGTCGTAGAGTTCTTCCAAAAGCTGCAGATTGCTGTCACCGACACCGACGATGTTGATGATATCATCCTGACTCAGATCTTTAAAAACATATTTCATACATTCTTATTTTAGTTGAAATTCTTCGATAATACTACAAATGGAATACCCACTCGTTGGCACCGATGTATTCTACTGCCCTGCTTCCGCACTTATTGGCCATCTCAATACAGCCTTCGATATCCATTTGAGAACTTAATCCATGAAGGAATCCCGCCACGAAGCTGTCTCCTGCGCCTGTTGTATCGATGCAATGCACCTTTTGTTTTGGCACGTAATAGTTTCCATTATACAGACAGCCTTTTTCACCGGCTTTGATGACCGGATACTTAATACCCGCTTCTTTCAGGACTTTTTCGCATTCAAACAGATCATCCTTCCTGCATAAGGCTTTGGCTTCGCTTTCATTGCAGAAGAAATAATCGATATAAGAAAGACACTTCAGATCCAAGGCGTATTCATTATTTTTCGGTGTTGAACAATCCACACATAAAGTTATGCCTTTTTCCTTGATCGAAGAAAACAGCGAAACAAGTTTTGCATCTTCGAACATTTTCGAGATGAACAGCGAGGCAAAAGAAACGATCTTACAGTCGTCATCGATCTTTACATGTTTCAGATCGTATAGTCTGAGACTTCCGTTTTGCGATCCGACAAAGTTTCTCTGGCCGTCTTTTTCAATGAGGACTAAGGAGATATAGGTATCGATGTCCTTTTCAAAGATGACGTTGTCTGTATTGACCTTATTCTGCTTCAGGAAGTCATGGATCATGTGGCCGCTGGGATCATCACCAAGCAGTGTTGACAAGGAAACATCTTCCTTTAAGGCAACTAAGACGATCGCTTCGTTGAGACCATCCCCGCCAAACGCAGTTTTGATCTGTTCGCATTTGTATTTGCCGGAAAAGAAGAGTTCTTTATCGGCATAGGCCGTTAAGATATCGATGCAGGAAGCACCGAGGATATTGATCTTGCTCATATGATTATTGTAATAAAAAAAAGCCAACTTGCGTTGACTTTATTTGGATCTTCTTAACTTGCGAGCGTTCTCACGTTTCAGTCTTTTCTTGATACCTGGTTTGACGTAATATTCTCTTTTCCTTGCTTCAAGAAGAGTGCCGTTACGGGAGACCTGTCTCTTAAAACGACGCAATGCATCATCCAGCTGTTCGTTTTCCTTAACGATAACTTTTGCCACGAATTTCACCTCCTCTTCTTTTACGCAAAATTTATTATAACCAAATTCTTTTCAAAAAGGAAGACTATTCGCCTTTTGCGATCAGTTTTGTGCCGGAAGATGTGCCGATACGGTCTGCGCCAAGCTCGATCATCTTTTCAAAATCTTCTCTGCTTCGAACGCCGCCCGCAGCTTTGACGAAACATCCATCACCCACAGTCTTTCTTAAAAGTGCGACATCCTCGAAGGTTGCCCCATGGGTTGAGAAACCGGTCGAAGTCTTGACGAAGTCAGCCTTGCCGGCTAAGACGCACTTGCAGGCATTGACCTTTTCTTCATCTGTTAAAAGACAAGTTTCGATGATGACCTTCAAAGTCTTGTCACCGATCGCTTCCTTGATGGCTTTGATCTCGTTGGTTACGTAATCAAGGTCGTTGTCTTTCAAACGTCCGATATTGAGGACCATATCCACTTCATCGGCACCTTTCAAGACTGCATCCTTGGCTTCAAATACCTTGGCTTCCGTTGACATTGCACCCAGAGGGAAACCGATGACACAGCAGACCAGTACGTCACTTCCCTGCAGTTTCTTCTTGCAGAATTCGATATTGCAGGTGTTGACGCATACGGATTTGAAATCATATTCCATTGCCTCATCGCAAAGTTTTTCAATGGCGCTCAATGATGCATCTGCTTTTAAGAGCGTATGATCGATGTACTTAGACAGTTTCATAATTGCTTTCTTCTCTCCTTCTCTTGTTTATGAATTTGACGGCATAGTGTTTATCGCCGTAATAGAATTCTTTGCCCAGACCCATGGAAAGGAAACGCTCGTTCCCTTTGCCTATGATCAGCAAGGTATCGTTCTTATTCATGATCTCGATGCCGTTTTCGATGGCAAGCGATCGCATCGGCACATACAGGATCCTGCCGTTTCGCTCATACTTGTCACAGCGCTCTAAGATCTCCATGACCGAAGAATCCTGGGATTCGTTTTCCGTAAGTATCGCAACATCGAGATACTTGTTGCACAGCTCGACGATCTTTTCAAGCCTGCGGTCACCATCGGAATAATTGATCGAGACGACACCGATCAGATGATTCTTACGCTTGACGTATTCGCCATAGCGGAAGATCTCTTCGATCGAAGACAGGTCATAGGCCGAATCGACGATGATGTTGAATTCCTGATCGACTCTTTCCATGACGCCATCGACAAACGGGATATCGTTCATATGGCTGATGACGTCCTGCAGATCGTGGCCTCGCAAAGATAAGGCAATGATGGCTGCCGTCAGATTGTAGACGTTGACCATGCCCTGCACCCTTGATTTCACACTGTAGGACTGATCATTGTGAATGATCTTGTATGAGATGCCTGACGATGAGATCGAGACATCGCGGATCTGATAATCGGCGATCGAAGTCGTTCCATAGGTGATGTAATTATCGACGCAGTCCTTAAGTTCATTATAAGACTCGTCATCGATATTGAATACGACCTGGGTCGTATTTTCCAGGGTGTAAAGATATCTTCGCATATAGGCGAAATAGTCATTGGACTGGTATTCGCCGGAGTTTTTATTCGTACAGGTATAGATGACGCAGTCCGGATAGATCGAATCGAGCTTCTGCAGGTTGAGTGAAGCCGCATCCGCCTCAAAGGTACAGGCTTTGACACCGTTTTTCTTCATCGTATCAAGCATCTTCAGGTTATCTAAGATATTGAGCGTTGCAAACGATGAATTGAGCTCAAGACCGTTGTAGCGGATGCCTAAGATACCGATGTATCCGCAGGATGAAACGGAATTGAGGTAATCATTGATAAAGGAAGCGACGGAGCATCTTCCGTAATTGCCGATGATGACGTATTTGTCGATGCCTTTATTCGGTTCATTGTAAAAGATATTGGCCGCCTTAGTCAGAACGGAGGATACGTTGCTGACCTTGATGTAAACGGCCTTGTATCTTTCCTTGAGTTCCTTGGAATAGACGATGACCTTGGCACCGTTGCCGATCGCTTCTTTGATGTAATTGTGTCCATCATATTTGATGCCATCAAGACAAAAGAAGATCGCATCTTTCATGGAATGACGGCTGTCGATCGAAAGCTGCTGAATATCGATGTCCGGTGCGCCTTTGAACAGTTTAGACAGCAACATGGCCACTCACCTCTTCTTCATTAACTGCATCGATGATCACATCATAAAGCTCCCCGACATTTAAGACCTGATCGATGTTGATGTAGATGTATTGCCTGCAATAGCCGTAGGATCGTCCATCTTCAATCTTTTCGATCAAAACTTTGACTGTTTTGCCGATAAAGGAAGAACGGTAATTCAAAGTGATGCCTTTTTCAAGCTCCATGACATCCTTGACCCTTTGTTTTTTGATCTTCGGATCGATGTGCCCGTTCATCTGATCGGCAAGTGTCTTTGACTTGCGGGAGTATGGAAAGACATGGATAAAGGAAAAACAGATCTTTTTCAGATTCTGAAGTGTCTCTTCAAAGAGTTCTTCACTTTCCCCCGGGAAGCCGACGATCAGGTCCGTGGAGATCGATATACCAGGGATCCTGGAGCGAATGTATGTGATTCGCTCGATATATTCTTCGATCGAATACGGCCTGTGCATGGCCTTTAGGATCGCGTTTGAGCAGGATTGTACCGGAATGTGCAGATGTGCGGCAAGCTTTTCATTATTTGCCATCAGATCGATGATCTCGTCATTGATCTCGGTGATCTCGATCGAAGAAAGCCGTATCGTTTCAAGAGTTTCGATCTCAACAAGCTCCTTCAAAAGCTTATACAGATCGTATTCGCCGTCGTTGTATCTTCCGGTATGAATACCGGTCAAAACGATCTCCTTGTTGGTCATGGAGAGCTGTCTTGCTTCTTCGAGGATCCTTTTATGATCAGCTGATCTTTCTCTTCCTCTGGAATAAGGGATGACGCAATACGAACAGAACTGATTGCAGCCATCCTGTATCTTTAAGAAGGAACGGGATTTCGTCGGATAGGAACGGATGTAGAGATCTTCGAATTCCGTCGAGATCGTTTCATTGACCTTGTTTCCCTTTTCATTTCTGCGGATCAGATCGACGATCTGATCTTTCTGATCGGAACCGATGATCAGATCGACATCCTCAAAGACTTCTGAATCATGTCTGACCTGGCTCAAACAGCCAACGGCTACGATAAATCCATCTGGATTGTTCCTTCTTGCGGCATGGATGAACTTGCGGGTCTTTGCCTCTGCGGTATTGGTGACGCAGCACGTAAAAATCAGACAGATATCTGCCTTTTCCTTGAAATCGACTTCTTCATAGTATTGATTCATGTTCTCGCGGACGTAAGTGGCTTCATAGTCATTCACTTTGCATCCCAAGACCATCATTGCATATGTCTTCATTGATTCTTACCTACGATGATGCTGCTCATATAGATCGCAGCTGTTTCAGCTCTTAAGATACGCTTGCCCAGGGAGATCGATTCAAAACCCAAAGCACAGATCTTTTCGTATTCTTCGTTCTCAAAACCGCCTTCCGGTCCGATGATGAAGGAGACTGAAGATGAGGAAGGAATATCGGAAATGTTTCTTTCCGATTCATAACAGATGTAATTGTCCTTGCTCATATAGTCTTTCAGATGGCGGAAGTCGATCGGCTTGCAGACCTCCGGTATTTTATTTCTGTGGGATTGTTCAGCAGCTTCCCTGGCGATCTTTTGCAGTCTTGCAAGTTTTTTGTCGTCTTTGATCTTCATGATGCTGCGCTTTGCTTCATAAGGAACGATCCTGTTGACGCCAAGCTCTACGAGCTTTTGTATGCATAATTCGAATTTATCGGACTTGATCAACGAAAGGATGCAGGTGATATCACAATCGAGTTCATTGTATTCATCGAGTTTTTCTGCAACTTGTGCACTTTTCTTATCGATCAGATGGGCGTGGTAAATATCCCCTTTGCTGTCACAGAGCCTGAAGGTATAAGAACTGTCTTTCCTGAGCACCTTGATCAGATGATAAAGAATCTCTTCTTCAAGAGCTATGACTTCATTTTCATTCAATGTCTGATCTACAAAATACTGCTGCACAACCCTATTATAACGTAAAAGGACAAGTTACTTGTCCTTTGATTCGTCTTCCTCTTTTTTAAAAGTGATCTTGATCTCGTTGACTTTTTTGGAATCCGCATCCGTCACTTCGATATGCATATTCTTGAAATCGAAGTTGTCGCCTTTGACCGGGATCTTGTCGAGCATATCGATGACCCAGGCCGAAGTCGTATTGAATTCGTATTCCTCGTCGATATCGATGCCGAAGTGCTCAAACATATCTTCATAATCGACTTCCGCTTTGACAAGATAGACGTTGTCATCCAATTTCTTGTAATATTCGACGACTTCATCGTGTTCGTCGTAGATCTCGCCAACCAGTTCTTCCAGGATATCTTCCATCGTGATGATGCCCTGCGTACCGCCATATTCATCGACGACGACAGCCATGTGGGTCTTGGATGTCTGGAACTGTTTTAACAGAGATGAGATCTTGACCTGAGGTGAAGTATAAAGCACTTCCTTGAGGATCTCTTTGATGTTGGTGGATTTTTCGTATAAAAGATGATAATAGAAATCTTTTTCGATCAGGACACCGATGATGTTATCGATGCTGTCTTTATAGACCGGAAGTCTTGAGAATCCGGAATCGCGGTATTTCAGTTCGATCTCTTCGATCGTATCTTCTTCCAGATCGATCGCGATGACATCGATCCTCGGTGTTAAGATCTCACCGACATCGAGGTCATTGAATTCAAGCGCATTGGTGATCAGGTCTGCTTCATGGTCTTCGATATCGCCGTCTTCATTGGCCTCTTCGACCATCGTGATGAATTCATCCGTCGAATAGGTATCACTTTTTCCCCCATATATTTTTGCGATCAGATTTTCGACATAATTGAATATGAAAGTCAGCGGCTTGAAGATCCAGACCAGGAAAGAAAGGATAGGCGTTGAAGCCATCGCGAATTTTTCTGGAATGAATTTTGCGATGTTTTTCGGAACGATCTCACCGATGACCATGATCACAAGGGTCATGACGATTGAGGATACCGTAACACCGTTATCACCCATAAGCTTGGTAAAGAACACAGTTGCCAGAGAGGCAGATACAACATTGACGATCGTGTTGCCGATCAGTATAGTCGTCAGCAGCTTAGAGAAGTTTTCCAGCAATTCATACGTCTTTTCAGCTCGCTTGTTCCCTGCATTGGCCAGGGCCTTGATCTTGATCTTATTGAGCGAAGAAAAAGAGGTCTCGGACGCAGAGAAAAAGCTGTAGCACAAGACGAGAATCGTTATTATGATCAATAAATCGGAATTATTCATTAAAACACCTCATTTCTGAAGTGCTGCGACTACACGGTAAAGGAACTTCTTCTGATTTGTACATAACGAAAGTAATTTTATCAGAATAACGCTGTATTGGCAACTTTTCTGAAAATTTTCATAAAAAAACCTCTGTATTTCAGAGGTTTTTGAAGTTTTACATCCTTGTTTTGAAGAAGGAAGGAACATCATCTTCATCGGTGTTGGAGATGACTTCATCCTTGCTTGGTTCTTCTTCCTTAGCAGTATTCGGACGATCGAAGATCATATTGGTCTGCGGAGCGGACGTATGAGCTGTATTCGGGAGATCGAAGCCTGTCGCGATGACAGTGACGATGATCGCTTCGCCCAGAGATTCGTTGATCGCAACACCGTAGATGATATCGATATCGTTGCCGGCCGCTTCCTTAATGAAGTCGACAGCGATCGAAGAATCCTGCAAGGAGATATTCGGACCACCGGTGATGTTGATGATCGCAGATTTTGCACCCTTGATGTTTGCTTCAAGCAACGGTGAACGGATCGCTCTGGCTGCAGCTTCCTTCGCCTTGTTTTCACCCTGTGCCATACCGATACCGATGAGGGCCGTACCCTTGCCTGCCATGACAGACTTGATATCCGCAAAGTCGAGGTTGATGAATGCCGGGACAGCGATGAGGTCAGTGATCGTCTGAACACCCTGTCTTAAGACGTTGTCAGCTTCCTTGAACGCTTCCTGCATCGGGATCTTGCCGATGACATTGAGCAGCTGGTTATTGGAGACGATGATCAAAGAGTCAACATACTGTTTGATCTGTTCGATACCGACATTTGCCTGATCCATTCTCTTTCTTCCTTCGAAATCAAATGGTTTGGTAACGATACCGACGATCAGAGCACCCTGCTCTTTCGCAAATTTCGCAAAGATCGGAGCAGCACCTGTTCCGGTTCCGCCGCCCATACCGCAGGTGATGAAGACCATATCTGCACCGGCAAGTGCCTTCTTGATCTCATCCTGGGATTCCAAAGCAGCCTTCTGGCCCATTTCCGGATTGCCGCCGGCACCTAAGCCCTTTGTGAGTTCTCTGCCAAGAACGATCTTGTTCTGACATTTTGAGAGGTTCAATGACTGTATATCGGTATTGCATACATAGAAATCAACGCCTTTGACTCCGTCATTGACCATTCTGGAAACGGCATTGCAGCCGGCTCCGCCGATACCGAAGACTTTGATCCTTGCGACTTGGTTGTATTCAGGTTTAATGCTCATCTAATTTTCCCCCTTTTCCATATACTGCTTAAATAGGTTCTTTATTTTGGTGGTGATCGTCTCACCTTCTGAATCGAGCTGTTTCTGATCGATCAGGGAATCATATTCCAGCAGATCGATGCAGCATACATCGAGATCATTCATCAATACTTTATCACGATACACGAAGAATGCGCCATATAAGGCTGCAAATGAAGGATCTCTGACCCCTATTGTATCAGGATAATAAGATTTTACCTCACATTGGGCCTTTTCCTGCAATACTTTTTGAAGCATTGCCATCTGCTGTCCTTCCCCTGTCACAATAATGGAAGCACCCGATTCGATGATCGGCTTGCACATGGTGACCAGTTTCTCACACAGGGCATCGAGCGGCTTCTCGATCGTTTCATTAAGCATCCTGGTATTCAATGTCTTCGTGTTTCCCGAAGCCGACCAGGCATAGACGATATCTTCCGGATACTCCGAGTCAAAATTGACTGAGTATTTGACAAGTTTGGCGATATCGTTGTAAGGGATCGAATAGGTCCGATAGATCCGGTTGATCAAAGAATTGAGTCCGTCGAATACGATCTCTGTGGAAACAAGTTTTCCTTTGGATAATAAGGACAGATACGTGCAGGATCGTCCGACATCGAGCACGATGATCGGCCTGCTCAGGGACTCTTCAAATAAGGAAGCTTCCTTGGCGATGGCGAAGGTATTGAGTACGATATCAAGAACTTTGACACCGCTGTTTTCCACTGCCGATACATAATCGTAACAGACGCCGATATCCGCACACAGCAGATCGATATCACAGATGACTTCGTTGCAGTTTTCTTTTTCCGGAAGCCTTCTTGTCGATATGCCGTTGACCGTATATTTGACGATCATCGGATTGACGACCATGACATCGTTGTCGACCTTGGTCTTGAGCGAATTGGATATGGCCCTTGCGATGTCGTTTTTTGATACGACACCTTCCTCAATGACGACCTTGGAACGAAGCGGGAATCGCTTGAAGTTATAGGCCGGAAGTACCAGCAATACCTCCTCAAGTTTTGCGCCGATCTTTTCCGATGTTTTGGCGACTGCGTTTTTGATGTCATTGACCAAGACATCTTTATTCATCACTTTAAAATCGCTGATCGTATTTGTCGGATACTTATCAGCTCTTATAATGTTGAATCGTGTATTATAATACTCTCCGACAAGGATCTTGATCTCACTTTCGCAGAGTTCCAATGCAGCATAAATCTGTTTGATATTATTACTCATACATGCTAATTTTAACATAATTCATTTCCGGTAGACATATTAAAATGTTTTTTCTATTTGCATTTGGAAAACAGTTATGTTAAAGTAATAAAGCGTTAATTAAAGAAAGGGGGCAAGCTGTATGT
>DESX01000040.1 GCA_002362065.1 Solobacterium sp. UBA3303 | reverse complement strand
ATAAACTTATATTTTTCCGGAATGATCTCAGCCGGATAGAAGATCGGTGTTGCATATTGCCAGATCTGAATGAGCACGCTCCATAAGAACTGTATATCCCTGAAAAAGACCATCAGTGCAGACAGGAATAGTCCGACACCCAGTGAAAAGACCACGAGGCAGATCAGGAAATAGAAGAAGAAGATCGCCTGCGGTTTGATCGCTATGCCAAGGACCAGCGATGCCAGCAAAAGCGGCACCAGAGAGATCACCAGGTTGACTGATGAAGAGATCGTTCTGGCTAGAGGGAAGATGTATTTTGGAATGTAGACCTTCGTGATCAAACGGGCATTGCCGGAGATCGAAGAAAGGCACATCGTCGTACATTCATTGAAGAACGAGAAACAGACAACACCACTCAAAAGATAGACCGGATAGTTCAGCGTGTCCGCCTTAAAGAAGGTGGAGAAGACAAGGAACTGTACCGTCATTGTCAGAAGCGGATTCAGGAAGCTCCAGAATACGCCCAGGATCGAACGTTTGTATTTGGATTTGAAATCGCGTATGACGAGCTGCGAGATCAAAAAGTTATAGCGGTATAAGGCTTTGATCGCCATGACCAGGTAATTGTAGTGACCATTCAGGTATTGTCTGTAGGAAACAAACAGTATTGCTGCAAGCAGCGCTCCAAGGAAACCCATGATGATCCAGTAATACTGGCTGATCTCGATCTTTTCCTTTCCGGATACCGAGAAGCAAAGAGATCCGTCGATAATCTCATTCCCGACCTTGATCTTCGAATTAGCCGGACCCAGGGTCTTGGACATCATCACACACACGCCTTCATTGGCACGGCTGTTGGAATAGATCTTCAGAGTCAGCTTGCGGTCCTTGAAGCCCCTTAAAGGACTTGTCGGTTCGATAATGATACGATGCTGCTCCGGGATCTTGTCCACGTCATAGATCGTGCGGTAGAGAAGATCATTGCCGTCGAGCAGATCGATGCTCAAAAGTCCCTTCCCCTCTCTGTAGAGCTTGGTGAAGACGATAGAGATCTGTTCGATATTATCGACGGTATTGACGAACTCCTGCGAGACCACGACATTCCTGGTGATCTCCGGTGTGACCGAATCAGCCTCCATTACCGAGATGGAATCTTCAGCAACTCTGTATTTGAGCTGATCTCCCGAAAGGAAATAAAAAGAAACCGCAAATACTGCGTAAATCAGAAAAACTGTAAGAAATATCTTTTTAAGGTTATTTTTATTCATTTATTCACTAATTGAGAAACAAAGTGTTCCTTTGACTGTCTTGCTTCCAAAGCGGAAAGACGCATCCGCATTTTTATTCATCATGATGACCAGGCCCGTATCCTCTTCCTTCATCGGGGTGATCCTGATCGTCAGTTTTTTGTTTTTCGTTCCTTCAAGTGCACTGTCAGGTCTTATGTAACTGCGATGCTGATCTTCGATCGCTCCGGAATCAATGACCGTCTCAGCAAGCATATTTTTATTTTCCAGCAGCTCAAGCTTCATCGGAATGCCTTCGACATAGGCAAGTCTTGAAAAAACGATGCCTACTTCCTTGATCGAAGAAGTACTGCATACGAAATCCTGTTCAATGACGATACCGCTCTTGATCTGATTGCAGGTACCAGTCGCTTCAGGCATAACAGTTGAATCATCATTTCGGATGCCTGATGAATCCTTAAACAAAACGTCTTTGAACATGAATGCTGTAGCAGCGTTCACAAAGACTGTGATAAGGATGATCAGGGGTCCGATCAGCTTCTTGTTTTTCATAACATTCCTATTATAACAAGTTTAAATATAGTTTACTAATACCAGAATGATGAAGAAAAGATCATTGACTGTGTGGCTTCTGAAGCGTTCCTGGCTCAATAGTTTTCTTTTTAATGAAGCATCGCTCTTATATCCGGCAACGATCTGCAGGACTTCTTTTTGTTCCTGGCCGATCTGATCGCCATAGACTTCCAGCAAAGAAGCGGCAGTCTTGCTTCGGTAATTGCGGATCTTTCCGTTTAAGAATCTGTCCACTCTTCCCATAAAGACTCTGAACTTATTGGCATCCATGCCGATCTCGTTGTTGCCATGCTGGCGATAATACATATGCGGATCTTTATCAAGTATCACCTTGCCAAACATCGCCACGACTTTATGGATGATCGAATCATGGATCAGACAATAGCGCTTCTCCATATCGTATTCCATGACTTTCGTCCTGGCCGCATGGTTAAAGACGAACGTGCAGCCCGGTGCCGTATGATACAGTAAGGAATGCGCAAAATCCGTAAACCCGTACAGTTTTGAAACATTGGAATCCAATGGATTAAGATCTTTATCGGTCAGGGTATACTTGCTGCAATACAAAAGCGGCAAAGAGGCATCTTCCTTTTCCAGCATCTTTACTGCTGTTTCAAGTTTATCCTCAAACCAGACATCATCCTGATCGCAAAGCGCATAGTAATCCGCCTTTTCGCAACGGCAGATCAGATCATAGAAGGATTTTGCCGGGCCTTTGTTTTTCCCTTCGTAATATTTAATGAAAGGATATTTTTCGCTGTATTCTTTCAGGATCTTTATCGTTTCATCCTTCGATCCGTCATCCCGGACCAGGATCTGGTCAGGCAAAAGGGTCTGCCTGATCAAAGAATCAAGCTGTTTTGAAATATATTCCTGTCCGTTATAGGACGACAATAAAACGATCAGTCTCATTGCATCACCTCTTCGATCAGATCCATGCATTCCTTTTCAAACACATCGTAGCTGAGATTTTCATCAAATAATGCATAGATGTTCTGATTGTTTTTGCGCATCTGAATCAGTTTTTCTTCATCGATCGAATTGTTCTCATCAACATTGATACCAGCCTGATAACGCTCTACCAGATCTGATGTATCGCCTTTGATGTTGTTGATGATCGGAAGGCCATGCTGGAAATAGTCGATGCATTTGACTGTCAGACCGATATAAAGTCCTTCTTTATAAATATTGATCCCGCTATGGCAAAGCTCAAAGATCGCCTTTTTCTTTTCCTCATCGCGGATCGGACCATGATAGATCACTTCACAGACTTCCCCAAGCTGTTTGATGAAAGAAGAAGTATTCTCACCTTCACCGATCACATGCAGGACAACAGGTCTGTTTATGGAAGAGATCAGTTTTGCGATACGTTCCGTATCGATGATGTTGTTGATCGAGCCGATATAGACAAGGACCAGGGAATCATCATCCGCCTTGCAAGGTGTCTCAATGGAACTTCCCTTCCTTGCCCAGCGGATCGTTTTGATCTTACCCTGGAATTCTTTGCGAAGGATATTCTGATAGAGATCACATTCGCTGACCAGCAGGTCGGCGCAGCCGATATGCTTTCTTCTGATGTTTCTCCAGAGACTCAAAGGAAAGACATCCTTTGAAATATCCATCGGAAGGGATTCCGGCCACATATCGATGATGTCGATGATCAGTTTCTTTTCCGGATGTTTCTTCTTATAGGCTTCCGCTTCTTTGATCAATGAATTTGCCGGAGCCATCAGCCAGATCAGGTCCGGATCTTCTTCTTCGATCCTCACAAAAAGGTCTTTCGCAAAACGATAATGGGAATACATCCGTTTTACAGACAGATTTTTATGATAAGGTCTGGCATGAAGCGCATTAAAATGTTCCGGGATCGATTCCCTCTTCGTTTTTCGCATATGCGAAAAATCAGAAGTCAGCAATACTGCATCCAGATTCTTTTTAATACAGGCATCATAAACAAAGGACGCCCTTTCCTCATTTGATTCAAAACAGGTTGCAATCAGAGCTTTCATAGATCAGTTCATGAATGTATATGAAAGTACATATACAACGACCTCAAATACCAGAAGGACGAAGATGTACAGAAGATACGGGTCAAACTTTTTATCGATCCTGAACTTTTTGTTGCTGAAGATCGGGAACAGATACGGCAGGAATGGAGAGAAATATCTTCCCTGGATGCCCTGAATGATCGGGCCGCCGTAGTCTTCGATCACTTCCTGATCAACTTCCGTCCAGGATATCAGCATGCCACCCACCATCATTAATCCGGCAAAGATGCACATGCCGATGACGACGATCTTAAACATTAGGCTCTCAGTTGCGCTTTCTTCCCTTAAACTTGATGCGATCAGAAGCGCAAGGATGGAATGCACTAAATATGTCGGAAGGATCAGAGTGTTGCCGGACAAGGCTCTGCCAAACGAGGCATAGAACCAGGTCTTCAGGGAGTAGCGGATCGTTCTGAGCAGGAGCTCGATCGCTTTCATCGGTTCAGCCATGACATCGGAGAACGTATATGTCTCGCCTTCCACAGCCAAAGGACCGATATTTCTTGTCAGATCGATGCTTTCGGCATTTATTTTGTTTAAGAACAGATTTTCGAAGATCTTGCGTACGACTCTGAAAGCCAGAGGGAACAGCAGTATCGTCAGTTCATACATTGCCGGTGCAGTGACGATCAATGTAGCGATGATCTTGTTTTTCTTTGAACCGAAGCGTTCCTGCGGTACGAACCAGTATAAGAAAGTGAAAAGACCGTAAACAACTTTGATCGGTGCGATCATCATATTCACAATAAAGACGAATATGAACTCTTTTCTGCTGATCGGCGTATCGGAATACATCCACTTCATCAAAAAGGCAATGATCACAAAAGTCAGGCCGTTGATGTAGCAGTCATAGGAAAATGAAGCAGCCTGCTGCATAAAGATCGGGAGTGTAGATAGAATACCGAACAGCAGCTTGTGGATCGGTGTATTTTTGATCGCAATATAGACACAGACTACATAGAAAGCCAGATTGAAGAGCCTTCCCAGGTAGAATGTCCTCAACATGTTCCATTTTAAAAGCCTTGCCACAGTGATGCCCAGAGCCTGTGGAACAAAACAGATCGTATAGGATTCATCGATATCGAAATTCAGTTTGACATCTTTGTTGTCGAGATTAAGCGGACGGTTGATCTTGGTGATGAAACGCTCATAGGCGGCTGAAATATTCAGATGTCCGGCCATTGCGCCATAGTTGAGGTATTCTTCATCGACGATCCGATGATCTTTAGCTCCCATCATGTAGTTGGACAGCTGCAAGGAATATTCGTAGTGGATCGTTTCATCCGGTACCGACATCGGTGTGATGATCAGCCAGAAAGTCAGGCCAAAGCAGATCGCAATGACCGTAAACAGGATCTCATACCTTGGCTTGATCAGCAGGATCAGCAATATGATGAGCGTGAATGTGATAACGACCCAGCTGATGATGATCAGATAAAAGCGGTTGAGATCTTCATTCGCCTTCAAAAAACGCAGTGAGAGATCTCCATCCATCGTCTCATTATTGATCTTTAAAACACTGCCCTCATAAGCCTTGGCATTGGAATAATAGACCCCTGCCCCCTGACCGGCTTCACTTTGAGAAGATAGTTTCACTTCGATCGCTTTTTCCATTGACGGATCGATCGTCTTGGAAAAGCGGAACGTGACAAAGGCATTGTCCTGCAAAGAAGAGACTTTGATCGTCTTATTTACAAGCGTCTCAGCGGAATCCGCACCTTTGATCTCGACTGTGAAGGATCCGTTGTTTTTTCTGGCATAGGTCGCAAATTTGATCGCGACCGATTCGCATTCATCATCGATCGGTATGACTTCATCGATCATAAGACCGTCACAGAGTTCGACTACATTATCGGAAAACTCATTTCCTCTTGCACTTTTCCCTAAAGAATCGCGATAGGAATACAGCGTAAAAACAACAGCCACGACCCAAAGTACCAGCAATGCGATCACTGGTATTCTGTTCTTATTGAAGTTTTCTTTTATCCTGCTTTTCAGCTTGTTCCATTTATCTTTCATATTATCGATCAGCCAATAGATTATTATAATTGTCGTTATTCAGCTTTTCCAGTGAATAATCATAAACCGGTTCATCAAAGATCAGCGAGCGGATATTGCTTTTGATCTTTTCTTTTTCTGAGCCGACGGTATCAAATCCGCATTCCTTTAAGATCCGATAGCTTGGAGAATTGCTGTCGCAGATGCCCAGGACCGGTTTTTTCAGCATCAGATATTCAACGATCTTGCTTGGAAGATATGGCTGACACTCTGCTTTTGGCATCAGCGTATCAAACAAGACAAGGATATCCGCATCCTTCATGATCTCAACGGATTCTTTATACGTCACCTTGTCATGCAATACAAAGACATCCTCCAGACCATATTCCCTGATCTTTTTTACATCCGGAGCCTGAATCTCCGAATACTGATGAAAGACGATCATGTTTTTAAGATCAGGAACTTCACTCTTCAGTTCTTTCAATGCTTCCAAAAAATTGTCGATCTTGCGAAGACCATATAACCTTCCAAGATGAACGGCCTGTTTGACCTCATGATGGACTTTTGGCACATCAAGAAGATCCGAATACATCTTCCACTCCGGGATATAGGTCAAAGGATAGATCACAGACTTTTTCAGCAGTTCTTCGTAGTTTGGGTATTGCTTCAAAGTGAAATCACGCTGCTCCTCGCAGATAAAAACAAGGACATCGGCATTTTTGACCGCTGCTTCTTCATATCTGTCGTTGTAAAGAAAGAACGCACCGACATTGAAAGCGATCTTATAGAAGATGCTTCGATCATTGAGGTCGGTCTTCTTATATGGTGAGCCTTTGAACGGATCGGAAAAAGAAGCGATCCATTTGACTTCCGGATGTTTCTTTTTGATCTTTGCTCCGGCAATATGTGAGATCCCCGGGACGATCGATGTGAACAGATAGGAATAGTCCCCTTTTTCAAACTCTTTCAAAGAGTCATGAACGTACTTGTTCATCAGAAAAAGGCTGACAGGAAGCCTTAAAGGATAATTCCTTGGGATCGCCCAGTCGAGATCTGTAGTGTATTTGATATGGAATTTCTTGAATGCTTCATCCTGCTCGAGTTCTTTCACAAGACTTGGATCTTCTTTTCCCTTAAAACAAAAAACATCCATGTCCATGTCAAGGTTCCTGAGCCGTTTATAGGATAATATCGTTACGGTGTCGTTGTAGGGAACGAAACTTCCCGGCACGACGAACATCTTATTTTTCATTCTTCTTTTTCAGTTCATCAAGTTCCTTCTTCAAAGAAGCAACCTCATAAGTCAGTTTTATGATCTCTTCATTGTGCTTGGAGATCATGATGTATACATAGAACGTCAGGGCATAGAGTAAAGCGGTCATGATCAGAAAGACCGTGTTGACCGGCAGTTGTATTCCCAATACTTTGGAAAGCGTATAGAAGGACTCCGGGAAGATCGACATAGCCAGAGACAATAAAGCCCATAAGAGCCAGACGATCGAATAGCGGATGTTCAGTCTTCTCTTTGCAACCGAAAAGATGATGATCAGAAACACACCAAGAGAAGCCACCAACAATCCTAAACGCAAACTGCCACTCATAAAAAACCTCTTTACTGAATGAAGATTATAGACAAAATTTCGCACAACATGAAATAGATCGATTTGAACGGATTGGCAAAGTAAGAAACGCCCGTCTCCCTCTCCTTCATATCGACCTGTATCTCTTTGACATCATAGCCATGATGTATCAGATAGCACATCGCATCCGGCTCCGCATAGAAATTCATCGATTCATCGAAACGTGCGATGACTTTCTTTCCCAGAGCACGCATGCCGCTTGTCGGATCACTCACCGTTCTGCCGGTCTTCACCTTGATCAAAAAACACAATAATCTGCTGCCCAACATGCGCATCGACCATGGCTTTTTCTTTTCCACGAATCTTGAACCGACGACATAGTCATAGCCGTTTTCGATCTCTTTGATCAGCGAAGACATAAAAACAGGAGGATGCTGTCCATCTCCGTCAATACATAAAACGCAGTCATAGTTATGATCGTGCGCATACATAAAACCCGCTCTGGTTACACCAGCCAGTCCGAGATTGACCGGCAGATCAAGATGATTAAAACCATTTTCATCCAGGATCTTTGGTGTATCGTCCGTTGAACAGTCATTGATGATCAAATAATCATAACCATACGAAGTTATTTCTTTAGTCAGGTTAGTGATGCTTTCCTGTTCATTGAAAGCAGGTATGACGATGAGTGTTTTCATACAACGTTTATTATAGTATATTCGCTTATTTTTTTCTTTCTCTGAAATACGCATCGATCCACGGCTTTTGCCTGCGTACCATGTTTTCGATCGTGAATTCCTTAATGATCTCAAGGCTTCGTAAGGACATCCTTTGATTGTTTTCTTCTTCCAGGCACAGATCGATATCCTTCGAAAGCTCATCCACATCGTATGTCTTAAAGATCTTGCCGTTTCCATCGATCAGGCTAAGTGCGCCAACCACGCTGTCCGAAGCGATCACCGGGATACCCTGGGCCATCGCTTCATTCAAAACAAGACCCCAGACATCCGTCTCCGATGGAAGAACGAAGAGATCCGATGCCTTATAGTAATCAGAGACCTGATCTGGCAAAACGAAATCGATGAAATGGATCCGTTCACTGCCTTTTGAAAGTTCGAGATATTCCTTTGTCGGATGGCCACCCAGCATATACAGATCGCAATCATCCTTGCACTTCTTTACCGCATTGATGAGATCTTCAAATCGTTTAAGCGGCAGAAAACGGCCGACACCTAAAACGATGTTTCGCTCACTTTCAATACCAAGCTTTCTCCTGTATACCTGTTTTTCTGCTTTTGAAAACGGATGATCCGAGATCTCTTCGTCTTTGATCGAAGAGAAATTATGAATGATGATCTTCTCTGGATCGGCTCCATAGGAAACCAGATGTTTCTTTGTGGCCTCGCCGCTCGCCGTAAAACCACTGCAGAGCTTGCCGATAACGATCTTTTTCACGAATTCCCGCAAAGGAGACTTCACCCGCTCCGTCGGATAACCATCCACATTGACCAGGCTGTATCTTCCCTTCATCTTGCAATATAAAAGCCCCAGAAGATTCGTCTTTGGTCCATAGCCGTCAAAGATGATCAATGCATCCTTATTGTTTTTGATGATATCGATCACATCAAAACAAAGCGGATCGAACAGATCCTTGTCGTTCTTCAGTTTATGGATCTTGCAGGTCTCAGATGTCTTCTGCAGCCACCGGTCGTCCCGTTCATAATCATGGTCTTTCGTATAGACGATCGTCACATCATAAAACTTTGCGAGCTGTTCGCACCACATCTTCCTGTATGGGGCAATGTTTGAAGTGATCACAAAAATCTTATCCATTCAGATCCATCCTTTTACATAATTCATACAACAGTTTCGGAGATAAAAAACTAACAAAACCGAGAAGATAGGCTTTGATCTCGTTTATCTTTAAAAGCTTTTTAAAGATAGCTCTTCCATCCATCATCTGATAGATCTTCTTATATTCGGAATAATCCATCAGACTTGCGCTGGCATATAATGTTCCAAGCTCCCACCTTGGAAGGATCATATTGATGCTCTCCAGATGTTCCGGGTGTTTGGCTTTGAGTTCTTCACAAAAATCCGCATAGACTTTAAAACCGGAAACGATCTTGTCATATGGTGAAGCAGACATGATCGAGAGTTCCCTGAAATAATAGCCATACATCTTCTTATACAGATATACAGCCTTGCTGCAGGCAAAAATCACTTCCCAGATAAAGAGCTGGTCTTCCGAAAAACGGATCTCTTCCCTGAAAAACAGGTCATTATCGATCAGAAAATCCCGTCTGAACATCATCGAAGGAACGACAAAGCCGATCGTCCGTTTCAGAAACTGATCGATCATCCCGTCTTTGTCAAACGATGACTTCGCATCATTGGGATCCATTGGAGGATCCTGCGTCTTTACAAACTGGTAATTGCAGAAAGTAAAATCCGTTCCTTCATCAAATGCGTTATATAAGGATTCAAGAAAGTCGGCAGATACCACATCATCGGAATCAATAAAGACAACATAGTCTCCTTTCGCCTCTTTTAAACCCAGATTCCTTGAACTTGACTGTCCGCCGTTTTCTTTTTTGATCAAAGAATAACGCAGACCGCTGTTTTTCAGATAGTTTTCAGCGATCTTATATGTCTCATCTTTCGATCCGTCATCGATCACGATCAGTTCAAAATCCCTGAAGGTCTGACACGCAATGCATTCAAGACACCTCAGAAGGTATTTCTCTACGTTATATGCAGCTACAACGACGGAGATCATTTCATTTCCCTTTCGTAAGAGGAATCATTCATATTGATCCTCGGAAGCACTTTCCCATAACTTTCATGATATGGGATCGCATAAGTCATAAAAACATAATCAAAGATCTCTGCTGCATCCTTGATATTCTGCTTTGAACAGGCATACATCGAACCAAACGGAAAGGCAAAGGAATCGATCTGAACATTGAACTTTCCCTCGAGTTCTTCTTTTGAATGCAGAAGATCCACTCTCAATTCCTTGTCATCCATAAATCTCGACAGCGCATGACGATAATGATGGGAGCCAAGGACCGCTCCCGAATCCTTCAGCATCTCCCTGATCATATCTTCATTCAGATAGCCTTTTGTATTCAGATACTCATTGGAAACAAACAGATAAAAAGGAAGGCCTTTTTCTTTCAAAAGCGGATAGGCATTATAAAAAACACTGTCATGTACATCATCAAAGCTGATGACAACATTATTTGGATCCTTCTGCTCGACCAGTGTCCTGATATCAACGATCTTTTTGTTCTTCACAAGGTGATCGATGAATGATTCAAAATGCTGCTTTGTGATCGCGTAGGTATCGTGATCCTCATTGACATTATGAAACATATAGACTTTGCCCTGGCAGGGCTTGTTTTTCTGACTCAGCAGATAAAATCTTTGAAGAAGGATGTAGTAAAGCCTTTTAAACATTCTTTCTCCACACCATGCGGTTGATGATGCCGGTATAGGACT
>DESX01000091.1 GCA_002362065.1 Solobacterium sp. UBA3303 | reverse complement strand
AATTAGTTCCTCCTACTCGATTGTGCATATTTTGCGATCGTATCCATCAGCCACTGGCCGGCTAAGGAGAAGTCTTCTCTTTCAAAGCTGCGGTCTTTGAGACAGTCACTTCGTATCGCAGCGGAGCCTTC
The DNA here is from genome assembly GCA_002362065.1 of Solobacterium sp. UBA3303. Classification (GTDB taxonomy): domain Bacteria; phylum Bacillota_I; class Bacilli_A; order Erysipelotrichales; family Erysipelotrichaceae; genus Colivicinus. Next base: position 8,345 of record DESX01000091.1, on the reverse strand, counting down.
CGCTGTTTTGGAGAATTCCCACATTACATAGCTGATGCCGTTGTTTTCCAGAAACTCGATCCACTTATCCGCTTCTTCTACGTCGTATGGGATATTGCCGGTCGAGGCAGTGATGCCAAACTCCGTGACCATGATCGGAAGGCCTTTCTCCATGGCAATATGCGCCTTGTCTCTGAGTTCCTGTTTATGCGATGCCGAATAAAAGTGCAGAGTATAAAGAAGGTTGTCATAATCCAGCGGATCATTCGCAGCGACATCGACATCCTGCGACCAGTTTGGCGTACCGACGATGATCAGCGAATCCGGATCATTTTCCCGGATGATCGGGATGATGACACTGGCATAATCCCTGATGGTCTTCCAGTCGACCTTGTTTGGTTCGTTGCAGATCTCGTAGAGGACATGATCTGAGTCTTTGTATTTTTCTGAGACTTCATCAAAGAAGACTTTTGCCTCTTCAATGAAACGGTTTGGATCACCATCCTCTAAGATATGCCAGTCGATGATGACGTACATATCGTTGTTTTTTGCGTATGTTACACCATCCTCGATCGCCTTCATCAGTCTCTTTTGATCGCCGCCCGTGCAATAGCCCACAGACCCAACGCCCCACGTGTATAAGGCGAGGCGGAAGACATTGGCACCGATCAGATGGGAGATGTCATGGAAACACTCATCGTTGATATAGCGTTCCGATAAGGACAGTCCATAGCTTGAGATCCCTCTGAGCATCACCGGATCACCGTTTTGATCGCAGAGCTTTGCATTAATAACTTGTAAATGGCCACTGCTGGAAGGGCGGTCCTTATGATCAAAGGATTCCTTCGTCCCGCAGCTGCAAAGTACGATAAGACAGAGAAAGATGCTCAATATCTTTTTCATAAACGCACCTCCAGACTGTGCAATGCTTTATCGTCCGGAATAGCGATCTCAGGCCCGCTGTCTTTTCCATCAAAGAGATAACGGCTTTGTTCGTTCGTTTTGAAATCATTGACTTTTCGGATCGTGACATCGATCTTCGTATCATCAAGCTTCAATGTATAATGCATGGAATCCTCGTTGATGATCGGATCGATATGAAGCTTTTCACCATGGATGTCGATGCCAAGGATCTCATAATAGGCTAAGGTCAGCCAGGAAGCTGTTCCGGACAGGATCGGGCCGATGCCTTCACCGGTGATGGAATTGTTGTATTGCGTACAGAAACGCGGATTGCCTTTTAAGATATAAGGATCTTCCAGTGTCTTGTATGGAAGTGTCTTGTCGATCATGAAGAAGGCAAGATCCTTTAGTCTTTGCGCCAGAGCTTCATCTTTGACTTCCTTTGCCTTTTTTAAGCAGGCGACAGTACACATCATGGCTGCGTGCTTGAAAACACCGCCGTTTTCCCGGTCACCCGGGAAGTAGAAGGATGAACCGGTCACGATGCCAAGTTTGTCATAATCGACCGGTGTGACCAGTTTTAATCCGGCGTCGGTCTTGAGATACTTATCGATGACATTTAACATCGTATCGATCTGTGCTTCATCGGCGATATCTGCCAAAAGCGACCAGGAGAAACCATTGAGATAATATGTGCCATTGATCTCAGGATCCAGAGACAGGCCATCGCCTGTGGAACCCAGATATTCGTATTCACGTCCGTCATTGATCAGGCATCTTGCGAAATAATCGTATTTCCATGCGTTTTCCCGTACGGACGCATAAACGTGATCAGACACTTCCTTGCATAAGCTTTCGATCTCAGGAAGCTTCAGATCAGCTGCCATTTCAAACAATTCATCTGCAGCGATCTTTAACAGACAGGCGTTCATGACAGATTCGCTTTGCCTGTTTTCCAGGGCTGTGCCAAACGGCTGATCGTTTTCTTTCAATTGTTTATAATAAGCTTTTTCTTTTTCCGGACCGGAGAGGACGTTTTTATCCAGGCGCAGGCAATCATTCCAGTCTGCCGTATCCAATAAAGGAAGTCCATGTTTTCCAATAGAGATCTTCCCGGAGTAAATGATGATCGCTTTGAGGGTCTCATAAAGCGGCCTTGTTTTATCACTGCCGGCGATCTTTACTTCTTTCTTTAAGAAATCAAGATCTTTGGAGAGTCTTACGTAGCGGTAGACTGCCTGAATGAGCCAGAGCTGATCGTCGGAACACATGCCTGGTTCCTTGCCACGGGTCGTGAAGTTGTGATAGGCGTAGCCAAATTCAAAGACGTTTTCTGCCCAGGAGAGGATGAGATGTCGGATCAGATCGTCCTTGCCCTGTCCGTGCATATAATACATCGAGGCAAAGATGTCCTGTATTTCGCGGAAACCGGTCTCGCGGTAAGACTTCTGTGTCCAGGCAAACGAGCGGGAGACATAGGTCTGATAAAGGACCTGGAACGGAAGGTTCTTTGAAACATAGGCATCCTTGATACGGTCACCATTGGAAAGGGTGATGAAGGAAAAATAATCTTCGTTGTCTTTGACCATCTTCTGATAGGTCAGCTCAAGTGCTTTCGGATCCTTGTATTTTTCATAGAGGTGATCAAGATCTGTTCTGAACTTTTCTCGGACATCCGGGATCTGATCATCCATACCGACAAAACAGTCGATGGTGGCTTCCTTTTCAAGAATGAAGGACTTTGCCATCACAAAGAAAGCGGCCTGTCGGCGGGAGTGGAGGTTGCTCAACCTTGCGATCATCTCCGGTCTTTCCAAAGAACCGGAGCCGATGAAGTCGTAAAGGGAAGAACAGTATTCATCCATCGTTTCCCCATCCTTCAGAAGCATCGCGAAGCGCTTTTCGCTGTCACATTCCTTTGGCTGATGATGGGCAGCCATGGCGATCGGCTTACCGTCTTTGAAATAAAGTTCGCTTTCTACGACAACATTGGCATAGACGATATCCCCGGCCAGGGTTCCCGGATCGGTGATGCCAAACATCCCGGTCACCACGATGCGTAGATCTCTTGGCTCATCTTTCAGATTGATGATCTGTATGCGCTGTACCTCCACAGCACTAGGCATGTTGTCTTCCTGTGGAAGCAGAAAGATGGTGCGGATGATCTTAAGACCATCCTTCGTTTCATATGTGATGATGGAGCGGTTTTGCAAGTGCGTGCAATACGCACTTTTGACATTATGGTTTACATCCAGGGAATAGAAGATCAGCCTTCCGTTTTCCGTGATGTAGAACTGCCGGTTTGCCGGTTCACCGTTTTCATCAGGTGAGAGGACATAGCGGGTCGCCAGGACCTGTTTTTCCTGTTTGCCGCGGAAGGAGCCGCGGCCAAATTCATCAAGGACGGATTTTGGCGTGGATTGAAGACAGTCCGCATATTCGCTGCGATCGCCCAATAAAAGGTTGACCCCGTAGTGTGAGCCGATATGATAGCCTTTCAGATCGATCGTGATCCCGCCGTTTTCATCGAGCTTTCCGGGAGAAAGAAGGGTCTTTTCAAGGATCGCTGAGATCGCTTCACGCACTTCTTTTTTCAGAATGATCTCTTCGTTATCGGTGAACAGCGTGTGCTTTTCATCGTTATCGATCAGAAGGTCATGGTCAAAGTGTTTCAGTTCATCATAGATGAGCGGATCATTGATCAGATGCATGCATACAGGGGCATAGTACTTTAATCCTGTAAAGGCGATGACTCTGTCTTTCTTTGCATCGAAGAACAGGGCATCCGTATGATCGTGCAGGTGTTCAGAAAAGACTTCTTTGGCTCTGTCTATGGGAAGCAGTTTCTGGCTTCTGCTTGTTTCGATTTCAAAATTCATTGTTGTACTCCTTTGGGTGAAAAAAGGCGAACTGTTTCATCCGCCTTTTTAGGTCACATATAGATCTTTACCTGAACGTCTTTCTTCTTTGTGAGCGGAAGCGGACCGATTGGGATCTGCTTTCCATCAAGCAGGATCTTCTTGACGCCTTTTTGTGCACCGTCTTCATTGATGACTTCGATGTGATACATCGTGTCACGGAAGCGGCGGTTCACCTTGTAGTTTTTGACATAGGCCGGGATACACGGATCGATAAGCAGACCATCATAGTCCGGCTGTATGCCTAAGATCCCCTGGGTCAGCACAGTGAATGTCCATGCTGCCGTGCCGGTCAGCCAGGAATTCTTTCCTTCGCCAAATGTCGGTGCATCTTTGCCGGCGACCATCTGGCAATAGACGTAAGGTTCCGTCCTGTGGATCTCAGATATTTCTTCCAGGAAGGCAGGGCAGGTCTTTTTGTAAAGTTCAAATGCGCGGTCGCCGTGTCCCATGACCGTCTCCGCAAAGATGATCCATGGGTTGTTGTGACAGAAGATGCCGGCGTTCTCTTTGTATCCTGGCGGATAGGAAGAGATCTCACCGAGATTGAGCTTATATGTCGTATAGGCAGGGTTTTGCAAGATGATGCCGTATTTTGTTTCCAGACGTTCTGCGACGGAATCGAGGGCTTTTTGCGCTTCTCCGCTTTCAACACCGATCTTTGCCATGACACACATGCCTTGCGGTTCAATGAAGATCTGTCCTTCCTTGTTGAAGTGGGAACCGACTTTTTTGCCAAAGGCATCGTAGGCTCTTAAGAACCACTTTCCATCCCAGCCGTCTTTCAGTACGGCTTTTTCCATATCGCTTACTGCTGTTAATGCGTTTTTCGCATCTTCGTCTTTGCCTAAGTGCTTTAAGATCTCACTGTAGGCTCTTCCATATTTGACGAACATACCTGCGATAAAGATCGATTCGGCGACCGGTCCTTCGCTTGGTCCGGTGATCTGGAAGGATTCACCCGGATATTTGGAGAAGCAGTTGAGGTTGAGGCAGTCGTTCCAGTCGGCTCTGCCGATCAATGGAAGCTTATGCGGACCGAGATTGTTTAACGTATACTGGAAGCTTCTTCTCAAGTGTTCCAGCAAAGTATCGGCGCAGGAAGGATCGTTGTCGAAATCGACTTTTTCGTTCAGGATATCCCAGTCACCGGTCTCTTTGATGTAGGCATCCGTGCAGGCGATCAGCCAGAGCGGGTCATCGTTGAAGCCGCCGCCGATGTCGGAATTGCCTTTCTTGGTCAGTGGCTGATACTGGTGGTATGCGCCGCCGTCTTTCTTTTGCGTTGCAGCGATATCAAGGATCCTTTCCCTGGCTCTTTCCGGGATCATATGGACAAAGCCGAGCAGATCCTGGCAGGAATCCCTGAAGCCCATGCCGCGGCCGATACCGGATTCATAGTAGGAAGCCGATCTGGACATATTGAAGGTGACCATGCACTGGTAGGCATTCCAGATGTTGACCATGCGGTTGACTTTTTCGTTTTCCGTTTTAACTTCAAAGCCTTCAAGCAGGTCTTGCCAGAACATCTTCAGTTTCTTTTTGCCGGCATCGAATTTTGCGTTCGTATCATATTTCTTCAGTAATTCCAGAGCCGGTTTTTTATTGATGATATTTGGTGCAATGAATTTCTTGTCTCTTGGCACTTCAACATAGCCTAAGGCAAATATGACATCGTAAGTCTCGTTTTCTTTTAAATCGAGATGGATGTGGTGCGCACCGACCGGCTGCCAGCCATGGGCAATGGAATCGGCGCATTTGCCGTTTTTGACGGCAAGCGGCTCCATAGGGGAACCATAGACACCCATGAAGCTGTCTCTGGAGGTATCAAAGGAAGTGATCTTCCTGTTGGCGGAGAAGACCGCATAGTGATCTCTTCTTTCTCTGTACTCCGTCTTGTGATAGATATTGGATCCTTCCACTTCAACTTCACTGGTTGAATAGTTTCTCTGGAAGTTGGTCGTATCATCCTGGGCATCCCAGAGACAGAATTCGACAAAGGAGAACAGATCCAGGGATCTTTCTTTCTTATCTTTATTATTGAGCGTTACCCGCATCAGAAGGATATTGTCATCTTTTGGGACATAGAGTTCCTGTTTGACTTCGATCTTGTTTTTCCTTCCGATGATGTCGGTATAGCCAAGACCATGATGACATTCGTAATGATCGAGTTTTGTCCTCGTCGGCTGCCAGCCCGGATTCCAGATGGTCTTTCCGTCTTTTATATAAATATGGAAACCATCCTGATCCAAAGGCAGATTGTTGTAGCGGTATCTTGTCAGTCGTCTTAATTTCGCATCCTTATAAAAGGCATAACCGCCAGCTGTATTGGACAGGATCGTAAAGAAGCTGTCCGCTCCCAGATAGTTGATCCAGGGAAGGGGCGTTTCATAGTTTTCGATCACGTATTCTTTTGCCTGATCGTCAAAATGACCATATTTCATTATCTTTACCTCCTAAAACTTAAACGATTAAGTTTAGTATATCTATATTTTATATCAAAAACAAGGCTAAAATAAAGGTTTTGAAATCGCTTGCAAAAAAAGTATTGACTTTTTAAAAAATGTGCTATACTTAAATTAACGAAAACGTTTAAGTAAGTCGGATGACTTACAAGGACCAGATGGCACAATCGTCATCGTACTTAAAGGAAGGAGAAACGAATGAAAAAACTTTTAAGTATCTTATTAGCTCTGTTTATGGTCTTCGCACTTGTCGGCTGTTCACAGAAAACAGAACCAGCTGCTGAACCAGCAGGTGAACCTGCAGCTGAACCGGAAGTTGCTGAAGAAGGTAAAGTTCTCAATGTCTGGACCTGGAATACGGAATTCTGGGATTTCTTAGGCAAGTATTATGCGGATGAAGTCGTTGATGAGTATACGCTGAAGAAGGGCGATGTCACGATCAAGCGTACGACATATCCTTCTGATGGTGGTGCTTACCAGGATGCACTGGATGCTGCATTACTGAATCAGGCAAACGCTCCAGCTGATGAAAAAGTTGACTTGTTCTTAGCTGAAGCTGACTACATCATCAAATATACGAACTCCGAAGCAACGATGGATGTTTCCACGATCGGTGTGACAGACTTCTCCAACGCTTATAAATATACGGTTGAAGCAGCTTCGGATGCCAACGGCGTTGTTAAGGGTGTTTCCTTCCAGTGCTGCCCGGCTGCTGTCATCTACAGACGTTCGATCGCCAAGGAAGTCTTAGGAACGGATGATCCGGCTGAAGTACAGGCCGCTATCGATTCCTGGGATAAATTCAATGCAGTAGCTGCTCAGGCAAAGGAAAAGGGCTACTACATGATCCCGACAACGAATGCTACTTACCGTGTCTATTCCAACAACACAACTTCTCCATGGGTCGTTGACGGCAAGCTCAACATCGATGCCAACATCGAAGCGTGGATGGATCAGTCTGCTGACTACGTAGCAAACGGCTACACAGCTTACACTTCCAACATCTGGGGCGATGAAGCAACTTCTGAAATGTTCGCAACAGGCAAGTCTATGTGCTTCTTCGGTCCGGCCTGGTACTTCAACTTCTCCATGGGCAATGCTCAGGATAAGGAAAAAGGCTGCTTCGGTGACTGGGCGATCTGCCAGGGCCCACAGGCTTGGTTCTGGGGCGGAACCTGGATGTTAGCTGCTACAGGCACTGACAACCCTACAATGGTCGCTGACATCATGAACACATTCATCAACAATGAAGAAGTATGTTCAAGACTGGTCTCTGAGGATTCTCAGTTCTCCAACAACCAGGCTGTCAACGCCAAGTTCGCTGCTGATCCGGAATATGGAAATGACTTCTTAGGCGGTCAGAACGATACTGCAGTATTCGTAGAACTCGCTAAGAACATCAAGTTCCAGAACATCACTTCTTATGACCAGCTGTGCAACGAAGGCTTACAGACTTACTTCCAGGAATATCTGGATGGCTCTGTTGACAGAGATACAGCGATCGCAAACTTCAAAGATTACATCAGAACGACTTACCCAAGCGTCACTGTTGAATAATCGAAAGAAATCGATCTTACGATCTGTGGCAGGTGAACAACCTGCCACAGTTTCTTAAATAAGCATGGTGCAGCGTGTTTATTTAAGAAATAGAATAAGAATAGAAGGGAGTTTCAGATATGGTGAAAAAAAGAAGCGCGGCAGAGAAACGTTCGATCTCTTACGCGAAATGGGGTTATATCTTCATCATCCCGTTTTTTGTCGTGTATGCGATCTTTACGCTCTATCCGCAGATATTGACCATCTACAACAGTTTCTTTGAGTATTACCGTGATGGTCTTACGATCGTCGGTCCGCGTTTTGTAGGACTTCAAAACTACAAGACCCTGTTTTCCAGGAATACGGCAGGTTACATCCCGCTGCTCAAGTTTTTGGGCAATACGGTATGGCTGTGGATCATTGGCGCGGTCCCGCAGTTTGTGATCGCAATGATGCTGGCTCTGTTTTTCACAAGTACGAGACTCAACATCAAAGGACAGCAGTTTTTCAAGACGGTCATCTATATGCCTAACCTGATCATGGC
>DESX01000037.1 GCA_002362065.1 Solobacterium sp. UBA3303 | reverse complement strand
TGCCATGCCCGGCACACATAAAAAATGATGGTGTCTAGGACATCATCATTTTTGAATCGATACCAAAGTCGGATTCCAGGAACTGGGATTCATATAATTTCTTATAGATACCATCTTCCTTTTTGATCAGTTGCGCATGTGTTCCGCTTTCCTTGATCTTGCCATTGGCAACGACCAGGATCTCATCCGCATTCTTGATCGTAGACAAGCGGTGAGCAACGACGATCGTCGTCCTGCCCTTTTTTAATGAGTTCAAAGCTTCCTGTATCAGAGCTTCCGTCGTATTATCGAGAGAACTTGTTGCCTCATCCAATATGAGAATGGAAGGATTCTTAAGGAAGACTCTCGCGATCGAAAGACGCTGCTTCTGACCACCCGACAGGCGGATGCCACGTTCACCGATCTGTGTTTCAAACTGGTCCGGCAGTGACATGATGTAATCGTAGATGTTGGCCTTCTTGGCTGCTTCAACGATCTCTTCCTCAGTGGCATCCTTTTTGCCATAGGCAATGTTTTCTGCAAAGGTGCCTGAGAATAAGAAGACATCCTGCTGTACGATACCGATGTTTTCTCTTAAGGACTGCATCGTGATATCTTCGATATCCGTGCCATCGATACAGATCTTTCCTGCATCCGGATGATAAAACTTCGGAAGCAGATGACAGATCGTCGTCTTGCCGCCGCCCGAAGGACCGACCAGAGCGATCGTCTTGCCTTTCGGTACATTGAAGGAGATATGATCGAGGACTTCCCTTTTCTCTTCATGATTGTAGGAGAAAGAGACATTTTCAAAGCTGATATCGCCATTCACCTTATCCAGAGAAACGGCATCCTTGCGGTCTTCTTCGATCGGAAGATCGAGGATCTCACAGAAACGTTCAAAACCGGTCACGCCTTCATCAAACTGTTCCATCCACTGTACCAGCTGCAGGATCGGGCTCGTAAAGAAGGAAACGGAGACGATGAATGTCGAATAATCACCAAAGCTGATCGCACCATTGTATAAGAAGATACCGCCGGAGATCAGACAGACGACATTGAAGATGTCGGTGACAAAGATCGTTGCGGCATGTTGTATAGCCATCGTGATGTACTGACCGCGTTTTGCCTCAACGAAGGCCTTATTGCCAATCTCAAACTTTTCCATCTCCGTATCCGCGTTGTTGAACGCCTTGGTGATACGAATACCGGAAACGGAAGAGTTGACGTTGCCGTTGATCTGGGCCAGGGATTTCCTCGCCCTTCTCGAAGATTCGAGATGCTTCTTTCGAACGATCATCGTGATGATGATAAGAAGCGGCGAACAGGAGAAGATGATCAGTGCCAGATAGATATTGATACTGGAAAGATAAAACAGCGAGAAGATCAAAGAGAACGAGGTCATCACCAGCATCTCCGGGCCATGATGAGCCAGTTCGGAGATCTCCTGCAGGTCATTGGTGATACGGGACATGATCTGACCGGTCTCATTGTTGTCAAAGAAAGAGAACGGCAGTTTTTCCAGCTTTGCGAAGAGCTGTCTTCGCATATCGGCCTGCATCCTGGTGCCGACCATATGTCCATAGTAGTCGACCGAATATTTCATCAGCATCTTGATCACATAGGCAAACAAAAGGACACAGCCATAGATGATGATCTGATTGAACTTGCGGTTCGGGATCAGGTCGTTCAGCATATATCTGGTCAGTATCGGATATAAGACACCAACGGCCGAGTTGCCTAAAGCACAGCTCATATCCAGGGCAAATGTTTTTAAATACGGTTTGTAATAAGAGAAAAATCGTTTCAGCATAACTAAGATTCTAACACAATGTATCTGTTTTCTTATAGCCAAAGCTCCTAGAAAACCTCTATTACGTGTTATGCAAGGATTTCAATTAAAATTTTCTTTTATGGATGGCCGGGTCAAGGAGATCATGGTCAAGACGATGATGTTAGTCATCATTGACGCTGTGATCATGGGTGTCGCGGTATACGTTGCAGGACCGGCTGTGCTTACGTTTTATGCGGATAAGCCGGAAGTCGTCGACGTCGATATGATTCGCATCAAATACGTCGCTTCCTTGCTGGTCTTCAACGGCATCTTGGATGTCTTCGTCAATTCCTTAAGGGGCATGGGTTCTTCATCATTACCGACAATACTCATGATCATCGGCATCTGCGGGGTCCGGCTCATCTGGATCTGCACGATGTTTCCAATACACCGTACCCTTCAGACGATCTATCTTTGCTTCCCCCTAAGCTGGATCATCACCTCGATCGTCGAATTCCTCTTGTGGATCCTTGTCTATCGCAAAGTTGTCTTACAGAACGTCTAGGACGTTCTTTTCTTTTAAAAAAGAGCTTTTCAGCTCTTTAATGACCTTTTGCGTTTGTACAATAACAGGATCAGCAGGTATAGGAATATCGTCAGCAATACGATCGCACTGAAATAATAGGCGGCGTTATAGATCTTCCCGAAGTTTCCAAATAAGACCAGCAGCATCGATGCCAGGAAGGAACCAAATGGGAAGATACCGTACTTCAGCAATAAAACCTTATGATAGGCATCCTTGATCACAAAATACGCGATCGTTAAAAGGATCAGGATCGCTGCACTGGCAAAGATCCAGTTGTTGTAGATCAGTCTGCTCAGTGTTACGACGCCACCGCTCATCGGCTTTCCATAGATCAAAACATCGCCATCGCTTGTCGGATAATACCAGATCCTGTCGATATCCTTCTTATCCTTTAACAGAACGATCTTCTCTTCCCTGTTCTTCTTAAATGAGCCCATCTTTGTCTTATAGGCACTCACAAAGACTTCACTTTCTCCTTCCAGTTCGCTATAGGAGATCTCATAGCCATCCGCCTGCTGATCGATGATGGCGATCAGTTTTCCATTGTCGAGTTCTTCGATCTTAACTGCCGTTGCAGGATCATTCATATACACTGGCGCGTTCAGATGCACAAAGGCTAAGATCAGCACGCTCATGCCAAGCAATAAGCCAAGAAAGAAGGAGCGGATCTTTTTCTGTTCTGCGATCTTTCTGAATAATCCGATCCCGCCTTCAAAGACTTCCTTTTCTTCACTCTCACTGAGTTCCCCTTTTAAAAGATCATAGGCAGATATGTGAAGCACATCGCAGAGATCTTCAATGATCGAAACATCCGGGAAGCCTCTGCCGGTCTCCCATTTGGAAACGGTCTTGTCAGAGACATTGAGCCTTGCGGCAAGTTCCGACTGTTTCATATTAAGCTGTTTTCTTTGTGCGGCGATCAGCTTTCCGCTTTTTTCTGTATCCATAGCGATACCTCCTGCTTTCAAGATAGGCTTTCAACAGCTCAATGTCACCCTACGCTTCGCAGAGTCAAAAAAAGCCGCATGTTTTACCACACGGCTTTATTTCCATCAGAAAATTGAATTATTTCTTGAGGTTGTAGTAAGCGTTCTTGCCCGGGTACTGTGCAACGGAACCGAGTTCGTCTTCGATCCTGAGCAGCTGGTTGT